>NZ_CP159837.1:6615278-6915556 GCF_040564635.1 Planktothricoides raciborskii GIHE-MW2 | reverse complement strand
CGCGTACCCCTTTGAGGATTTTGTGGATTTTGGTTTGTTCCATCATCCGTCGTGCCAAAGTGGTATTTAATGGCGGTAAGGCGATCGCGCAATCATCGAGGACATGAATCAAAACTCCTCCCGCACCAAACAGCATCACGGGGCCAAATTGCCGATCCACCATGCTGCCGATAATTAATTCATAACCCTCAGATTTAATCATCGGCTGAATGGTCACGCCATCAAAATATTCGGCGCCAACTTTGTCTGTCACCGCCTGTTTTATGCCCCGATAAGCACTAATTACTTCCTCTGGAGTATGCAGGTTTAAGCGCACTCCGCTGACATCACTTTTATGGGTGATGCTGTCAGAATAGAGTTTCACGGCGACGGGATAACCGATTTCTTCGGCAGCGGCAACCGCTCTTTCTTCATTGGTGCCGATCATGGTTTTAACCGTGGGAATGCCATAAGCCGCAAAGACTTTTTGGGATTCAAATTCGGTTAAAGTAGTGCGTCCGGTATCTCGTGCGGTTTTAATAATTAAATCCGCATAAGCCCGTCCGGTCATTTCTTCGGGAATGGTGCCAGTTTTCCCCGATAATTTGCCCGCTAAAAATCGGTTGGCTTGGTCATCTTTTTGAATCCGCATGGGAGTTTCATAAAGACCCTGCAAGTTGTAGCTATAACGCCGCATATAGTCAAACAACCGCGCTGCCATATCCGGGAATGGGAAGCAAGGAATTCCCGCTTGATTCAAAATTTCCGCCCCCGCGCTGACTTCGGTGCCCCCGATCCAACTGGCTAAAACCGGCTTGCCTTTCAGTCGGCTGTATGGTTTGAGTTTTTCCGCCGTTTGGGTGGGCTCGGTCATGGACTGCGGGGTGAGGATGACTAATAAGCCATCGGTGTTGGGGTCGTTCGCCGCAATTTCTAACGCTTTGGCATAGCGATCGGGGTCCGCATCCCCCAAAATATCGATGGGGTTGTTATGACTCCAATGGGGCGGCAGAATTTTATTGAGGGCTTCAATAGTTTCTGGGGCAAGTTCCGTGAGTTCGCTGCCTTGAGAAACTAAAGCGTCTGTGGTAATCACTCCAGGGCCCCCCGCGTTGGTGAGAATGGTCAGCCGTGGGCCTTTCGGTGGCGGTTGTTTGGCCAACAATTCAGTGATGTAAAATAGGTAGGAAATACTGTGAACTCGCAGGACTCCACACCGTCTGAAGGCCGCATCCAAGACCGCATCACTACCGGCGATCGCCCCCGTATGAGAGGCCGCCGCTTTGGCCGCTTGTTCGGTGCAACCGGCTTTAATCACAATGATGGGCTTACTCAGGGCAACTTCTCGGGCTGCGGAGAGGAAAGACCTAGCATCCCCCACGGATTCCATATAGATGACGATGCTTTGGGTGCGCGGATCTTCGCCGAAATAATAGATCAAATCCCCCCAGTCCACGTCTAACATGGAACCAATGGAAACGAAGGCACTAAAGCCGACATTTTCCCGAAAACTCCAGTCGAGAATCGAGGTACAGAGTGCGCCACTTTGGGAAATAAAGGCCACATTTCCCGGACGGGCGATCGCCGAAGCAAAAGTAGCATTGAGTCCGGTTAATGGGTTCATCACCCCCAGACAATTGGGGCCAATAATTCGCAGATTTCCTCGACGAGCATAGTCCAGAATTTCTTGTTCGAGTTTGACTCCAGCCTCGCCAATTTCTTTAAATCCGGCGGAAACAATAATCGCCCCATTGACTCCCGCATCAACACATTGGCGAATAATGTCCGGAACCGTGGACGCTTTAGTAGCAATAATTGCTAAATCAACGGGTTCAGGGATTTCCGCAATGGTGGAATAGGCTTTGATGCCCAAAACACTGGTGCGTTTGGGATTCACTGGAAAAATTGTCCCCCCAAAGGGATTGCTCATTAAGTTCCATAAAATGGTTCTACCCACACTGCCCGGAGTTTCCGTAGCGCCTACTACCGCCACATTTTTCGGTGCAAAAATCGCATCGAGGGGTTGGCGTTTATCACCTAATATATTGTGGGCTGGGTCTGCGGCTGGTCTCAATGAGTTGATTAATCTCACTTGCATGGAAGCCTCCTAATCACTTGATTTCTGAAATATTTTCAACATTATTTTGCACCATTATTTTGCAACGGTAAAACTCTTCGATAATTTTTGATTTATCGAAATCAATATTTGTTTTCAGACTTTTTGACATTTTTCGGTAAAAATTAAATTTTTTTTTCAACAATTTTCATGTCGGTGACTTGACGGCAATCTGGTTGATTTTTTTGCTTTGCCATAAAAGCCGCATGAATCCCTCACAGTGAACTCTCTAAGTTTACTCTAACCTCATTAAATATTTGTTAACGGTTGACTAAGTATTGTTAATTTTTGTTGGCTTTATATTATAAATGACCCCAATTTGTTTATGGGTTTTTTCGGTTTAACTAGCTACATTGAGCAAGTTAAGAGAAATTAAATCCTGGAAATTCCCTAAAATTATCCAACTTTCATCAATCTATCTTAATTTTGACTGATTTTGTGGGAAAATTGTTCATCATAAGCAAAAAAGCGCGTTGCTTGCAGGCTTTACCCCGATTATAGCACTCGCAAATCAAATCAGGTCTTTGTATCCTTGAAATTTTTTGAGCATTTCTCGATCTTTTTCCCGCTAGTAAAGCAACTTATTGATTGTTTTTGTCAATGAGCCGTTCTTGGCAACTGGCAGAAACTAGACCGATTCAAGAATTTGCTGAATATTTAAGAAATGCTTAATTGATGCCGATCGCATAGCCTTGACAATTTTAGCATTTACCACCGGCGCTCGAAGTCAACAGTTGTTGATTTTTGGGCAATAATTGTCAAATGTGGTAAAATATCAGGGGATTTGTAAAAATTAGAAAATTTTGTATTATAAACTACCTATTTACGATCTCTGTAGGGTGGGCAATGCTCACCCTACATTGATGATATTTTATTGATGATATTTTATTGATGATATTTTATTGATGATATTTTATTGATGATATTTATGACATTCCCAGGTGGCGGTCTGTTTCATCCACTTCTGGATTAGTTTTCAGATAATCTCGCAGCCAATCACATCCTTGGGTTAATAAATCATCTAAATCAAAGTTCCAGAATTTTACCATACCATCGCTACTTACAGAGATTAAAGTTTTGCCATCTTGACTAAACCGGATGCCGATTATACTGCTTTGATGTCCCGATAAAACTTGCATAAATTTGCCGTCTATACTCCAAATTCTCACGGTGTAATCTTCGCTGCCAGAGGCTAAAATTTTGCCATCGGGACTAAAGCAAATATCGACGATGCGATCGCCATGTCCAGAGAAAACTTGTTGGATTTTCCCGTCTAAGTTCCAGAGTTTCAGGGTTTTATCGTCACTACCAGAAGCAATCATTTGACTGTCTGGACTGACAGCCAGCGCCCAAATTTTGGCAGTATGGGCGGAAAAACTGTTTAATAAGCCCCCATTGGCGTCAAAAATATAAAGGTTGCCCTCAGTATTTGCCGCCACAATGTTTTGGCCATTGGGACTAAACTGGACTCGTAAAATACTGCGATCGCTTATTTTGATAGTTTGGCTAATTTTAGCATAAATATAGGAGATTTGCCATAATTTTAGAGTGCCATCGGCGCTGACAGAAACCAGTTTTTCGCCGTCTGGACTAAATGCCAAATCCACTACGGTGGTTTCATGGCCAAAAATTGGCTGCGTTTGTTTCCCTTGCAGATCCCAGAGTTTAATCACCCCACTTTCTCCCGCAGAAGCAATGATGCATCCGCAACGCTTCGCGAACGCATCTCCCTTGGGACTAATGCAAATTTGGCGTAAACTTTCTAAACTGCCTGGGAAAGACTGCTGTTCAATTCCGGCAAGGTTCCAAAGTTGCATCCACCCTTCGGGGGTAGCGGTAGCAAACAATTGGCGATCGCGACTAAAACTAACCTGAGTAATTTGAGTCACGGGCAATTGCACCCAGGGCATAAGACGGGCATTTCGTCGCCAAAGTTTCACCGTCCCATCCGCCGAACCAGAGGCCAAAATTTCCCCATCAGGACGAATCGGGCTAAATTTTACTTGAAAAACCGCCCCTTGATGGCCGAAAAAAGTCTGTAATTCTTTACCTTTGCGCGACCAAAGTTTCACCGTGCCATCGGCAGATGCGGAAGCAATGATTTGGCCATCGGCACTAAAAGTGACATCTAACACCGTTGCCTGATGTCCTTTTAAACTAAATTGTTCAATCCCATCATTATTCCACAAAATAATCGTTTTATCTCGACCACCAGAGGCTAAAAATTGACCATCGGGACTAAATTTCACAGACAAAACGGCACCGAAATGACCGGGAAAAACCTGCATTTTACGGCTGTTTAAATCCCACAATCTCACGGTGCCATCATAACTGGCGGTGGCGATTTTTTGACCATCAGGACTAAAGGTGACATCCACCACTCGATCTCCATGACCGCTAATAGTTCTAATCCAAGTTCCATCGGATTGCCAAAGCTTAATTTTTTTATCAGCACCCACCGAAGCTAATATTTGACCATTGGGACTAAAAGCCAAACCGAAAACCCCATGTTTATGCCCTTCAATAGTTTGTAATAATTCCCCATCAACAGTCCAAAATTTAATCAACCCATCTTGACCACCAGATACGAGGGTTTGATGTTCATTTGGCTGGGGATGAAATATAACTTGACAGACACGATCCGTATGTCCGGTTAAGGTGGTTAATAATTGGCCATCTTTGCGCCAAATTTTAATTGTTTGATCCGCACTGGCTGAGGCTAAAATTTCACCGTCGTAACTAAAGCAAATACTGGCAACCTCTTGATAATGGTGATTTAAGCAATTTTGCTCTTTTACTTGATAAATTGATGTATGTAAAAAGCTAATAGTTTGCAGCCGAATAAAGTCGGAAACGCGGGTTTTTTTTAATTTGAAACCTGCTTGAATACTCGCGAAAAGTCCTTTGAGTTGCTGGTCAGATAAAAAGTAGGCTTTGGATAGGGAATTTAGGGCTTTTATTTCGGCAATTTCCGCCCGAATGCGTTGTTTTTCTGCCTGAATATACAGTTGTTTCCAGCGATCGGCTTCTAGACGTTCTTGTTGGCGACTTTTGCTAATAAACGCTTGATGCAGTTTGGTGATTGGTGGTTGTTTTTGCTGCCGTTGGACTGATTTTAACCAAGTTTCGGCGATCGCTAATTCGCTGCCCCGTAACAACAAATCAGGATTTTGCTTTTTCTGATACCAGGCGATCGCTCGTTGCAACAATTGATTATGGCTATGTACATATTCGCGATCGGTATCCAGGGTTCTAATTAACTCACTAAAATTAGCATAAAAATCGCCACCATGCTGATTAAAATCAATCCACTGCACCTGGGCTAAAATCGGATGTAAATCAGCCGGAGAAACGGGACGATATAATATCGTCACCAACCGCTTATTTAACTTTTTAGCATATTCCACCTCATCGGCACAATAGGGGGAATTGACGGAACTGGGAGAAATAATGAACAGAAAATTATCACACTGTTCAATCCCGCGATGGATTTCTTGCTGAAAATCACTCCCAGCGGCGATACTTTCCTGGTCAAACCAGGTAGTTTTGCCTTGTAATTGCAGGGCATCATTAATTTTACGAGCAAAATCTGAATCCACCCGCGAATAAGAGATAAACACTTCTAAAGAAAAAATCGTGGATTGACTCAGACTTTTCTCAATAAATTTTACCTGTAAAGGAATTGGTGGATGTTGCTGACGAGTTTTCGCCACCTTCAGCCATGCTTGAAAATGTTGTAAATTATATCCCCGTAATAAAATACTCGGATTATACTTTTGCTCTTGCCATTTTAGCGCTTTTACCAGCAAAATTTTATGTTGTTGATAATAATTTTCATCCACCTTAAGTTCTTTAACTAACCGATCCATGACTAGGCCATAATTTTCCCGTTTTTCCCTTGGGGGAAGAGTTAAAAAGGGTAGATTTATCAAATCCACGGGAATCAGTTGCAAATCCGTGGGTTGAACCATCACACAAATAATCCGCTTATGGTAAGCTAAAGCTAACTTTATTTCTGCTTGGCAATATTTTGATTGTAAAGACTCTGGAGAAATCAGATAAACGAAATTATCAGCCGCCGCAATTCCTCGGTGAATTTGTTCCTGAACATTTATCCCGATTTCCATGTCGGTGATTTTCGTCCAAACCGTCAACTTTTCTCGGCGTAAATTCCGAGTAATTTGTTCCATCATCTCTCGGTTTTCCTCTGCATAACTGAGAAAGACGCGAGTCATCAGGTTATTAGAATTTTTAATACTTGCACAGATATACTCGCAATGTAAATCCGTCGGCAAACAAGGAGGTTGTTCATGTTTAAGACGCACTTGTAACCACCGTTCAGCCTCTTGTTTTGCTTCGCCAATTAATAAATAAGAACTTTGCTTTTGCCCACGCGCCCACTCTAAGGCTTTGACTAACAATTCCGTATGCTGACTGACATAATCTGCATGGTGCTGAAAAACTTGGATTAAGCCCCCGCAAGAGGTTTCAAAATTATCAAGATTTTCTCTAAAGTAAACCCAGTTAATTCTGGCAATTCCTGGGTGGATATTTGTGAAACAAGAATCTAAGCCTTTTGCTTGGTAATCTTGCCATTCTGCTTCAGTACCCTGGGGATTTCGGGCTTGCCAAGTTTCTTGGGTAATTTGTTCCACGTGGAGTAAGGGAATTATCCGCTTATGGTATTTTAATGCCAGATTAATCTCTTTCTGGCAATAGGGGGAATTCACCGAATGAGGGGAAATGATAAATAGAAAATTATCCGCTTTGGCAATGCCATCATCGATTTGATTTTGGAAATCTACCGCCAAGGGGATATCATTATGGTCAAACCAGATATTAAAGCCAGCGTTGGTAAGGCAATTGTAAAGTTTGATGGCAAATTCTTGGCTATCGGCGCGGCCATAGGAAATAAAGGCATCGTAAAATTGAGTCATAACTTTTTATAGTTGTTTCAGCTAAGATTAATAAAATTATCTAGGGGCGCAATGCTCGCGCCCCTGATGCGTTTTATCAAGCACAATTAAAATAACTATAATACCATTTTTAATTAATAGACAAGAATGCAAAATTCTTAAAAGCCGATTGGCGCTTTTAAGGGGGGTTGGGGGGATCGAGATATTTATTTTGCCAGAATTGTCTAATGGTGCGAGTAGAAACCGGGTTTCTTGAAGAAACCCGGTTTCTGCCAGAAAGCGGGTTTCTTTGAATAGATTATCATCAATCCTCTTTGTGTCCTTTGCGTCTTTGTGGTGCGTGAGTTTTCTGCTGCCATTGCTGACAAGTTTTCCTCGCCTGAAATGCGATCGCATCACTCAATTCCTCGGCTTGAATCAATGCGGGATGCGATCGCAGCCTCTCACACCCTGCCAGTAACCAAGACTGCCAAGAACCTTGCCAGACTCGAATCTTCTTGTCCGAACCCCCGGAAATGACTTTTTGGCCGTCCGGGGTCATGGCTACGGAATACACAGGGGCTTCATGGCCGGTGATGACAGCCAGTTGGTTGCCGGAGAGATCCCACAGCCTGACGGTATGGTCATAACTCCCAGAAACAATCGTTTGGCCATCCGGGGAAAAAGCCAGGGAAATCACCGCATCGTCATGTCCCTGGAAAATTTTGTGTTCCCCTTGGCGGTTCCATAATCGCAAAGTATCATCCTCACCCCCAGATACAATGGTCTGACCATCCGGGGAAAAGGCCACCGCGTAAACCGAGGCTTGATGTGCAGAAAACAGCTTTAATTGATTGCCCTGGAGGTCCCAAAGTCGCACCGTTTTGTCATAACTCCCAGAAACAATAGTCCGGCCATCCGGGGAAAAGGCCAGCGATCGCACATAATCTTTATGGCCCTGGAAAACCGCTTTTTGCTCTCCTTGGCGGTTCCACAGTCGCAAAGTCTTGTCCTCACTGGCAGAAACAATGGTCTGGCCGTCCGGGGAAAAGGCCACGGAATAGACAGGCGCCTCATGTCCCCGGAAAACCGCTAATTCCTGGCCTTGGCGGTTCCACAGTCGGACAGTTTTGTCCTCACTGGCAGAAACAATGGTCTGGCCGTCCGGGGAAAAGGCCACGGATCTGACAGCATCTTGATGTCCCTGCAATGTTGCCAGTTTCTTGCCGGAAATATCCCATAACTGAATCTTGTTGTCTTCACCTCCAGAAACCATCGTCTGCCCATTTGGGGCGATCGCCACCGATCGAACGGCGGCATTATGGGCGCTGACTGCTGCCACTTGGTTGCCAAAGCTGTCCCACAATCGCACGGTTTTATCCCGACTGCCAGAAACAACGGTTTGACCATCGGGGGAAAAAGCCACAGACCACACCGAATCCTGATGTCCCTTCAACACCGCGATTTCATTGCCAGACATATCCCAAATTCCGATAGTTTTGTCGGAATTGCCCGCGAGAATTTTCCGATCGTCAGGGGAGATCGCTAGGGAAAGCGCAAAAATTTCCCCCAGGTTCCATACTGCCAGGGGATTGCCCGATATATCCCAAACCCGAATGGTGCGATCGGCGCCCGCAGAAACGATTCTTTGCCCGTCCGAGGAAACAGCCACCGCAGTCACATCAGCTTCATGCCCTTTTAACACCCGATTATTTACCCGAAGTGGCTCACCAGAGATATGCCACAGCCGAATCGTATGATCTCGACTACCAGAAATAATCATTTTTCCGTCCGGGGAAAACGCGACCGCAGTCACAATATCCTCATGGCCTTTAAGTAGCCCAAGTGGTTGACCAGAAACATCCCAAATCCGAATTGTTCGATCCAAACTACCAGAGGCGATCGTCTTTCCGTCCGGGGCAAAAGCCACGGCAGTCACTATATCTTTATGTCCGAAAAATTGTCCCCTTTCCTGACCAGAGATATCCCAAATTCTAATAGTTTTGTCATCACTCCCAGAAACAACTTTTTGTCCGTCTGGGGAAACCGCCACCGATGTCACTGCATGAGTATGTCCTTTTAAATCCGCCAATAAATTCCCCTGAATATCCCAAATTTTCACCGTGCGATCGGAACTACTGGAAATAATCTTTTTTCCATCTGGAGAAAAAGCCACGGAACGCACCCAACTTTCATGTCTAAACTGATTCTGTTCCCTAGCAAAGGCGATCGCTGCTGACAAACTAGACTGAACCTGGGGCAAAACTTGGCCTAATTTTGCTTCACTTTCCCCAGTAATTTCAATCGCCCAAATCAAAGCTTTCAGAGGTTCAATATACAGTAAATTGTTCGCCAACAATGCAGACTCTCTCAGACCCATAATTGTCGCCTGTCTTTCGGCTTTTTGCCACTGAAAACCAGCAAAAACTGCCGCCCCGCTCACCATAGTCACAAAAGTAGCTAATATGCCGATTTGCCACAGGCGATTATGGAGTTTTTGCCGATGACTTTTGCCAATATATTCTTTTTGTAAAGCCGTTGGGGGTGGTTGTCGCTCATTTGCCTCACTTTCCTGCAACCAAACCTCAGCAAACGTCAACTCACTGCCGCGCAATAATAAATCAGAATTCTTTCCTTTCTCCTGCCATTCTGACGCCTTTTGTAACCATAAAGTGTGACTCCGCAGGTATTCTCTATCCGTATCTATAGTTCTAATTAACTCGCTAAAATTCGCATAAAAATCGCACGGTTGATTAAAATCAATCCACTGAATTTTCGCCAAGGCCGGAGGCAAAGTTTCTGGGTCTAGGTTATGATAATTATATAATATAGTGACAAACCGCTTATTTAGCTTTTGGGCATATTCCACCTCAGCCGCACAATAGGGAGAATTCACCGAACTGGGAGAAATAATAAACAGAAAATTATCAGAAATTTCAATCCCCCGATATATTTCTTGCTGAAAATCGATTCCAGCGGCAATACTTTCCTGGTCAAACCAGGTCAATTTTCCTTGAGATTGCAGCGCATCATTAATTTTTCTGGCTAAGTCGGAATCGGTACGGGAATAAGAAATAAAAACTTCTAAGGATTTGGCTTGATACTGACTACTAGCGGCGATAAATTCTTTTTGTAAAGCCGTTGGTGGATGGTCTAATCTTGTTCCGGCGACTTTCAGCCATGCCTGAAAATGCTGTAATTTATATCCTCTAAATAAAATACTATGGTGGCGATTTTGTTCTTGCCATTTCAGAGATTGCACCAACAAAATTTTATGGTATTCATAATATTTATCATCGTCCCTAATTTGTTTAATTAGCTCATTTGCTTGGTGTTCATAACTAAATTCAGGCAGCGCCTCCATTTCTGGGGATGGCACCATAAAACAAATCACTCGCTTGTGATATGACAAGGCTAAATCAATCTCTTTTTGGCAATAATCAGATTGAAGAGAATCCGCAGAAACGAGATAAACAAAGTTGTCAGATACGAGAATACCGCGATTCAGTTTTTCCTGGAAACTCATTCTTTTGCCGCTCTCGCTTCTCTCAGTCCAAATAGTAATTTTTTCTCGCTGCAAAGTCCTAGTTAACTTTTCCATCGTCTCCCGGTCTTCTTCCGCATACCGGATAAACACCTGAGTCAGAAAATTATTGGCATCCTTGATGCTTTCACAAATAAACTCACAGTGCAAATCCGTTGGCTGACAGGGGGCTTGTTCACCTTTAAATCTAATCTCTAACCAATCTTCTGCCTTTTGCCTTTCTTCGGCAACTAATAAATAGCGATTAGGCTTTTTATTTTCTGCCCACTCCAGGGCTTTCGCCAATAACTCCGTATGTTGTCTGACATAATCTTGATGCTTATAAAATAAGTCGATTAATCCCGCAAATGGTGCGTTAATATTATCAATATGTTCTCTAAAGTAAACCCAGTTAATTTTGGCAATTTCTGGGGGCATATTTGTGAAACAAGAATCTAACCCTTTGGCTTGGTAATCTTGCCATTCGGCTTCAGTACCCTGGGGATTTCTGCGTTGCCAAATTTCTTGGGTAATTTGTTCGACGTGCAGTAAGGGAATGATCCGCTTATGGTATTTTAATGCCAGATTAATCTCTTTCTGGCAATAAGGGGAATTCACCGAATGAGGGGAAATGATAAATAGAAAATTATCCGCTTTGGCAATGCCATCATCGATTTGATTTTGGAAATCTACCGCCAAGGGGATATCATGTTGGTCAAACCAGATATTAAAGCCAGCGTTGGTGAGGCAATTGTAAAGTTTGATGGCAAATTCTTGGCTATCGGCGCGTCCGTAGGAGATAAAGGCATCGTAAAATTCAGCCATAAGTTTTTAATGGTTGGTAGGAGCAGAAACCCGGTTTCTTGAAGAAACCGGGTTTCTGCCAGTTTTTTCAAGAAATCGGAGTTCTTTATAGAGATTATAATCAATCCCCTTTATGTCTTTTATGTCTTTTTGGTAAATTCTCCTGGTTTTTTTTAAGCAAATTTGGTATTTTACCAAGAAGGCGATACCGTTGTATCGCTTCCTCTGATAGTTTAATAAGAGTTTATCAATGAAAGAAAAACAGCGATTTTCTAATTTTAAAACACCTATAAACAGTGCGATCGCGGTCGGTACTGCGGGCATGGTTAGCGCGATCGCCACTGTAGTGGTTCCGGCAGCCCCCGCGCAAGCCCAAAATTCCCCAGTTTCTCCAGCCCCCGTAGTACCTACTGCACCCCTTAGCTTTGACCTGGGTGGTACGCCAGTGGAAACCTCCACGCCCACACCCACACCGACGCCCACACCCACGCCCACGCCCACACCCACGCCCACGCCCACGCCCACGTCCCCGCCCACGCCCACAGGCACACCCGCGTTCACGACTGAAGCTATGCCCACACCCACGCCCACGCCCACACCGAGTATTTTTCCGGGTTCCGCACCCACGCCCTCCCCAAGCGTTTTGCCTAGTCAGCCGCCCCCCGCAACCCCCACCCCAGGCTCGCTCTCCGGCACGACGACTACCTCAACTTCCGGGTCTCAGTCTGGGAGGAATTCAATGCCCCTACCTACCCAGCCCTTTTCCCGGTTAGCACCCAATAGGCAAAATAATAACCAAAACAACTCTGACAGAACAGATGAAGAGAAAACAGCAAAAGTCTGTCAAAACGATCGCTTTACAAATTTTTTCTGTATTCGATAACCTAATTGTCATCCGATGTAGCCCCTAAATTTCTGAAAATTGTTGCTTATTGGTATTGGTTAGTGGGATTCTAATAATAACTCTTTTATCACGTCCTCCGTTAACGGGTTTTTTCCCTGACGCAAAGCATCTACCCAGCCTTGACGTTGATTTTTTTCTACCTCATTATCACTCCAGTTAATAAATGCCTCAAAATCAGAAATTGCCCCAGCATAATTGCCCGTCAAAACCCGCGCCACCCCGCGACTATCCCGCATTCCCCCATGATTGGGTTCGCGTTTTACGGCTATTTCGCAAGCAGCGATCGCCTGAGTAACATAACCTTGTAAAGTGCCATACCAACAGATTGTATTTAAATCCCATACAGTGGCTTTTGCTAATTCAGGGTCTAATTCCCGCGCCTGTTGATAATGTTTCCACGCTAACTCTAAATCTCCTTGGCGAATCGATGCAGCGGCCTGAGCCATCCAAGTAGCCGCGACGATTTGTTTGGCTTTTGTTTCCGGGTCAAATGGTAAAGCCGGATCGATATTTTTCGCCCGGTTAAATTTGGCGATCGCGCCGGGTAAATCTGCCTGTTGTGCCCGGTTTTCTGCATCTTGGAGCAACATTAACACCACGATTTGCTTGGCTTTTGTTTCTGGGTTAAATTCTAAAGCAGAATAAAATTCTGG
This sequence comes from Planktothricoides raciborskii GIHE-MW2, assembly GCF_040564635.1. Taxonomy (NCBI): domain Bacteria; kingdom Bacillati; phylum Cyanobacteriota; class Cyanophyceae; order Oscillatoriales; family Oscillatoriaceae; genus Planktothricoides; species Planktothricoides raciborskii. The sequence goes on along the minus strand of NZ_CP159837.1, from coordinate 6,902,682 downwards.
GTCTAACTGTTGCGCTTGCTTAAACTGTTTTTTCGCGGAGGCAAAATCACCCGTTGACCGGGCAATTAATAAACCTTGTTGCACATAAAAATCGGCTGTTTGCTGTTTATTCCATACCTGTTCTTGACAAGTTTTTACCGCTGCCAGTGGGATATTTTCTGTTTCTGATTTTTGGGAAAAATCCAAGCGGATTGATTCTACATTTGGGCGGTTAAATGCGGTTTCTAAGAATACTGGATGTAACCGTAAGCGATCGCATCCTGTGGCTAACCAACCAGACCAAGAACCTCGCCACAAAAGAATCGTTTTATCATCACTGCCAGAAATAATATTCTGCCCATCTGAAGTAATCGCCACTGCATTAACTCCGCCCTCATGTCCTTGTAAGATTCCTACTTCTTCCCCGGCTAAATTCCAGACTCTAATTGTATTATCCTGACTAGCGGAAACAATATGTTGGCCATCGGGGGTTATAGCCACAAATCGCACATAATTCTCATGGCCTTTTAATATAGCGAGGGGCTGACCCGCTAAATTCCAAATGCGAATTTTGTTGTCTAAACTACCCGAAACAATTTTTTGTCCGTCTGGGGAAATAGCCACGGAATAAACCCCCGATTCATGGCCGGTAAATACCGCTAATTGTTCCCCAGAAATACTCCACAAACGAACTGTTCCATCATCACTACCAGAAACAATTTGTTTCCCGTCGGGAGAAATAGCCACGGAAACCACCGCCCCCTCATGTCCTTCAAATACAGCTAAGTCCTTACCGGAGATATCCCAAAGTCGAATAGTATTGTCTGAACTACCAGAAACAATTTGTTTCCCGTCCGGGGAAATAGCCACAGAAATTACCCCAGACTGATGCCCTTTTAACACCGCTAATTGCTTACCAGACATATCCCAAAGTCGAATTGTCTGGTCATCACTACCGGACACAATTTTTTGGCCATCGGGGGTAATAGCCACTGAATTAATCGTCAATTCATGTCCTTTAAATACGGTTAATTTATCCTGAGATATATCCCAAAGTCGAATGGTTTTATCCGCACTACCAGAAACAATTTTTTGCCCGTCTGGAGAAATGGCTACGGAAATCACATATGAGTCATGTATCCCTAGAATTTTCGGTTCTTGGGCTGACATATCCCACAGACGAATTGTGCGGTCATCACTGGCAGAAATAATCGTTTTGCCATCGGGGGATATGCCTATGGAAAGTACCCCTGACTCATGTCCTTTATATTCCGCTAATTCTTCACCGGATAAACTCCAAACTTTAATCGTTTTATCCCCACTACCGGAGACAATTTTTTGGCCATCGGGGGTAATTTTCACAGACCAAACTCGATCCAGATGTCCTTTTAAAACTTTTAATGGTTCACCGGCCATATTCCAGACCCGAATTGTATTATCCCAACTCCCAGAAACAATATTTTGCCCATCGGGGGTAATCGCCACAGAAATTACTCCAGAATCATGGCCTTTTAATACTTTTAATTCAGATCCGGAAACTAAATCCCAAATTCTAATTGTGTTATCCCAACTGGCGGAAACAATGTTTTGCCCATCTGGTGTAATGGCCACCGCAATCACCCCATTTTCATGTCCATTTAAAACGGCTAATTGCTGGCCTGAATTAATATCCCAAATTCTAATTGTCTTATCCCAACTGGCGGAAACAATGTTTTGCCCATCTGGGGTAATAGCTACTGCGAAAATGTTCCCATGATGTCCTTTTAAAACGGCTAATTGTTTCCCGGAAATAATATCCCAGACGCGAATCGTACTGTCCCCACTACCGGAAACAATTTTTTGATCGTCTGGGGTAATAGCCACGGAGAAAATATAATTTTTATGGCCGGTTAATACCGCTAATTTTTCTCCCGAATTATCCCAGATTCTAATGGTTTTATCTCCACTGGCAGAAACAATTTTTTTACCGTCTAGAGTCATCACCACTGAATTAATATTAGCGGTATGTCCTTTGAGGCGATCGCGTTCTCGAATTGCGTGGACGGTGGCGGATAAACTAGATTGAGCGATCGGCAAAACTTGGCCTAATTTTGCTTCACTTCTGCCGGTGATTTCAATGGCGGAAATTAAAGCTTCTAGGGGATTTGCTCTAATCAAATTTCGGGCTAAAATTGCATCAGCTTTAATCGTCGCTTCTGTGGCCAATTTATTCGCCTTTAACCCCAGGGCGATCGCCGCCACCAATGCCACGCTAACTCCACCAAGTAGGGTTCTTAAAATCAAAACTCGTTGCTTTTCTTGCTTAATCCCAGCTTCTCTCGCGGCTTGACTTTTCGCAATATATTCCTGTTGCAAATCCGTCACCGGAGGCTGCTTATGTTCTTGTTGACTTTCCTGCAACCAATCTTCAGCAACACTTAACTCGCTACCCCGCAATAATAAATCTGCACTTTTCCCTTTTTCCTGCCATTCCAAAGCTCGTTGCGACCACTTCGTATGACTTCTTAGATGGTCTCTATCCGTGTCTAAAGTTCTGACTAACTCACTAAAATTGGCATAAAAATCGCCCCCATGCTGATTAAAGTCAATCCACTGCACTTTCGCCAAAACGGGATGCAAAGTTTCTGGGTCAACGGGACGATATAATATAGTGACAAATCGCTTATTTAATTTTTGGGCATATTCCACTTCCGCCGCACAATAGGGGGAATTCACCGAACTAGGAGAAATAATAAATAAGAGGTTATCAGAATTTTCAATGCCCCGATAGATTTCTTGCTGAAAATCTGTCCCAGCGGCAATACTTTCCTGGTCAAACCAGGTAAATTTTCCTTGAGATTGGAGTGCATCATTAATTTTTCTAGCTAGGTCGGAATCGGTGCGAGAATAAGAGATGAAAACTTCTAAATAACTGAACTGATACTGACTGCTGACCTCAATAAATTCCCCTTGTAAAGGAATTGGCTGATATCGATCACGGGTTTTTCCTAGTTTCAGCCATGCCTGAAAATGCTGTAAGTTATATCCCCGCAACAAAATGCTAGGGTTGCGGTTTTGTTCTTGCCATTTTAAGGCTTTAGCCAGGAGAAGTTTATGGTCTTGATAATAAGCGGATTCTTCTCGGAGTTGTTTAATTAATTCATTGCTTTGTTTCTGATAAATTTCATAATTTTGCCAATCGGTTAACTCGATAAATTGAAGCGATCGCAATGTTTCAGGAATCGTTTTAACTTCTATAGGCTGAACCATTAAACAAATAATCCGCTTTTGGTAGGACAAAGCCAACTCAATTTCTGAGTGACAATATTGAGAAGCGAGAGAATCTGGAGAAATTAGATAAACTAAGTTATCTGCCCCAACAATCCCTCGCTTAATTTCTTCTTGAAAATCTGCACCAGTTTTAATATCTCTGGTATTTTGCCAAACCGTAATTTTTTCTCGGCGCAAAGTCCGAGTCAGATGTTCCATAATGTCCCGGTCTGAGTCTGCATACCCGATAAATACTTGGGTCATCAAGTTATTCGCATTCTTGATGCTTTCACAAATATATTCGCAGTGTAAATCAGTGGGTTGACAAGGAGCAGGTTCATCCACGAATTTTCGGTCTAACCATTGTTCTGCCGCTTGCCTTTGTTCGCCAATCAACAAATATCGAGTTTGCTGGTGATTTTCTTGCCAATTTAGAGCATCAGCCAAAAACTTAGTGTGCTGTCTAACATAATTTCTATGGGTATCAAAGACTTGGATTAACCCGCCTAAAGACTCATCAAAACTATCAATATTTTCCCGAAAGTAAACCCAGTTAATTTTTGCAATCTCTGGGGGCATATTGACAAAGCTAGAATGTAACCATTTAGCTTGATAATCTTGCCATTCGGCTTCAGTACCCTGGGGATTTCTGCTTTGCCAAGTTTCTTGGGTAATTTGTTCCACGTGCAGTAAGGGAATTATCCGCTTATGGTATTTTAATGCCAGATTAATCTCTTTCTGGCAATAGGAGGAATTCACCGCATGGGGGGAAATAATAAACAGAAAATTATCCGCTTTGGCAATGCCATCATCGATTTGATTTTGAAAATCTACCGCCAAGGGGATATCATGTTGGTCAAACCAGATATTAAAGCCAAGGTTTGTGAGGCAATTGTAAAGTTTGATGGCAAATTCTTTGCTATCGGCGCGGCCATAGGAAATAAAGGCATGGTACAATTCAGACATAATTTGTTAATAATTGCTGGGAATAGATATGCCGGGGATAGAACCCAGGTTTCTTGAAGAAACTGAGGTTTTCTTCATAAACCTAGGAGTTTTTTAAGAAACCGGGTTTTTTTAGAGGCAGAGATAATCATTATTTAATCAATGGTTTTGAATAACTCAGTAAACTCTTGATTAATTTTCTGATATCCCCGCTGGTTATAGTGTAACTCATCAATGCGATAAGACGCTGGCATCATGCCCCGGTCATCCGCGAGAATGGAAAAAGAATCAAATATAATAATCCCCTCATCCTCTAAACTGGCAATATGGGCATTAATTTCTTGAACCGCAGGCAAAATATCATCAGACCATAAAGGTTGCCGGGTGATAGGAATATCCCCAAAAGGAAAAATTGTCGTGACGATCACCACCGCTCCCAAGGCTTGAGATTTTTTGACGATTTCTCGAATATTTTCTCGACAATTGGCAATAATTTCCGCTTTTTTTTCGGGAAATAAGCCAATGGTTTTTAAATCATTAATCCCTAGTTGCAGTACCACAATATCCGGTTGCAGGGGACGGATATGCTGGTCAAAGCGTCCTTTAATTTGCACCGAAGTTTGTCCCCCAATTCCCCGATTAATAAATTCATAGTTGGGCAAGTTGGGCGCTGGCCAACTCAGGACTCTAGAGTCTCCAAAAAATACCACTCGCTTTGATAAAGCTTGCGGATTTTTGGGCGGTTTTGCCTCTGGGGGATAGGTGCTTACCTGAAAAGGATCTAAGCGAGTCTGATTCAAGTCTATATAATACTGAATTCCTCGTTTGTAGAGGATAAAATTCAGTATTATAGAAATGAATAAAACAGCAAATAAAGCAATATTTAATAAAACTAAAATTTGCCTTTTTTTCATAATAAAACTTTTACTGATTCAGCACGGTACAAATCAAATTGCCTGCCCCATTTTTCTCGAATGAGACGATTTTGCCATCTGCTTTTGTCCGAGTGCGATCGCGGCAATTATAAATTTCCACCGGACGAGTTGCGCCATTCACTTTCACCGCTGCCCGATATTCCCAATAATATTTAGCACTGCGTTCAATACTCAGAATACAAATACTATTTCCTTTGTAATTCCGGCAAAAGGCTGCTGCCGCTGGTTGGGCAATGCTGAAAGATAAGAGGAATATGAGGACAAAGGCAATTAAATTTATATTTTTCAACTTCATAATTGGATTTATGGCAACATCTCATTATTTGATTATAATAAAACAATTCTGTCAGGGCGAAGCGTTTTAGTAATTTATTTCTGGCAAAATAATCGGCAATAAGTGGTGATGCTTATTGTTTACTCTTAATCTTTATGGTTAAAATGCTGTAAACAGCCTGTAAATTATGGTTATTTATCGACTATCGACACATCCTAGATAACTGCTTATATAACTAATTAATTAATCAATCACTATTTTTTTAGCGTTGAAATTAAATATTCCGCGAGAGATATATCACCAAAAATGACGATCGCTACTTCCTCAATACTTTGATTGTCGGTGCCAATTTTGGCGATAATCTCATTTACCATAATATCAAAAACTTGCAGAGAAGTAAACCGGGCTTTACCAGTTCCCAACAAAGGAAAAGCAATGGTTTTAAGTTTTAAATAATTCGCACAATCCAGGCAATTTACCACTGATTTTTTGATCGGATCTTCCGTTGGCTTTTGTAGGGGCTGCCAATCAAGCACCGCTGCATGAAATATTTTTTTTGCCGCCAAATTTCCAGCGGTGGTAATGGCAATATCACCTAAAGATAAAGGAGTTAATAGTTGAGCTTCTTTTTTAATTTCATCGCCGCCCACTCGTCTGATTTTGGCCGATACTCCTCCGCCCATTGTCAGATATATGTCATCAGAACTGACGATCACATCAACAACTAAATCCGTAATAGATCCTAGATAAATTCTCAGCCAACAATTATGAATCATCTCTTCATGTAAGAAACCTGAATTTAAATCCCGATCTTTGGCATAAACTAATGGAACGCGAGTCATTGGTTTTTGTGAATTAACGACGATATTTTTTGATTCCCCGGTTCTCGCATCATCCGCAAGAGAAGGTGATGAATCTATGCGGGGATTTTCTGCTAACTCTGAACTAGATTCTAAACCACAATCCTTCAGCCGATTAAAAAGATAAACACATCCTTCAAATAAATCGCCTATTTCCTCTTCTGTCCAGTTTTCAGCTTGCGCGATCGCCTCTAAAAAATCCCTTTCGTTGAAAGTCTCATCACCGGCAACCGTTGGCCAAAAAACTACCATAACGCGAGGAAGATGTCCCAGGGGAGAAGTGGTGTTAGAATTGCTGTTAAACCTCAGTTGGGAATAGTCCAACCAAGCACCATTTTTGCGCCAACCAACGCGATCGGCGAAACGACAATAGGTTTCAGAATCATCTGAATCGACCAATCCCCCCACTTGTTCCCAAATCTGTTTTTGTACCGTAAAGCCAAACCTTCCATCACTAAAATCCAACCACAATTGGTTAATTCTGCCAAGTTCCTCACAAGGAAATTTTTGCATATCCTGACCTGTTAATCGACCGGCGGATTCTTTACCAGCGATTTTCAGCATAATTGCTGCGGTTTCTCGATCCGCTGCTTGCCACTGTTTAGTCGCCAACAAATCCCGGAGTTGGCTGTAGTTAATTGCCACATCATTGAACGAATTTGGGGGATTATTTTTCGTAAAACTTTCTTTGAAAACCGATGATAACCAAGTTTGATTAAAAACTTCACCATAGATGCGGTTATATACTTTTAAATTATTATTGTGTTTCACCACTAAGCCGGTGAGTTGTAAATCTAAATATTCGGGCTTTTGCTGCGATATAATTGACCCTTGGCGTAAAATTTGCTGATATAGTTGCAGGATTTTTCCTTGGCGATCGCCCCGCCAAAGTAGGCGATCGCGAATAGTGCGTAAATGTTCCGGTTCATCCTGAGATTCCCAATTATAAATCACCTGCTGACGGATAATTTTTTCCACCCAATTTGCCCAAGTTTTCTCCGTGGTGGGAGGGGTAAAATTGCCCAACATTCGACAAACTTTTTGAGTTAAAAAAGGCTGTCCTCCAGTCCAAGACAACACCTCTTTTAAAATATGATCCGCATGGGCAAATTTTTGCCGTAATCCCTGGGCTAGAGGTTCTGCCTCATGGAACTGAAATCCGGTGAGAGCGATCGCTCTGCCAATATTAAATGGGGTACTGCGATTTCTATCCTGAATTAAATCATAAGGAGTAGTCACCCCCAAAATACAAAAAGTCAATCGCCCTAATGCGGGCTGTTCTGCCCGTTTATTATAGCAAGCCCGAATCGCTGCAAAAAAGTCATCAACTTTAAAATTTAAACTCAAGACACTATCAATTTCATCAATAAAAATCACCAGAGGTTGCTGAACTTGATTAATGAGAATTTGCTCAATAAATTTACTGAAGCGGCGTAAATTTGACAACCGTCCCTGGGTTTCCCACCATTCATCTAAATCAAACACATTATATAAATCTAAGCTGCCCACAATACTGTCAATCACCCCCGCATACCATTCTTCTGGGGTAATTTCTGAAGTGCCGATCGCTGTTAAATCAATGGAAGCACAAAGAATTCCCGATTTTTGTAACCGTTGCATCGTCCGCACCCGCAACGAAGATTTACCCATTTGTCGGGAATTCAGCACATAGCAAAACTCTCCCGCTTTTAACCCTTGATAAAGGTCTTCATCTGCCTGCCGTTTCACATAGCTGGGAGCATCTACCGGCAAGCTACCGCCGACTTGGTAAGCGTAATCACTCATGGGTGGGAAATTGGGTATCAATAGGGCATCAATAGGGAATGGCTCATCCCTTTTATATCCTATTTTTCCCCCAATGCGCGATCGGGTTAAAAAGATGGGAGAGGGGAGAATAGAGAGCAAACAGGAAAGAGAATAAACATAACCATTTTAGGCATTTTTGTTGTTGGTTGTTGGTTGTTAGTTGTTGGTTGTTGGTTGTTGGTTGTTGGGTAGGGATTCTTTGGTTGTTTGTTGTTGGTTCTTGGGTAGGGATTCTTTGGGTAGGGATTCTTTGGGTAGGGATTTTTTTGTTCATGGTTCTTGCTGTTTTTTTGTTTTTTATTGGTTATTAGCGATTAACAATTAATTATTTAAAAGTAACAAGTAACAGAAAACAACAACAAACAACAACCAACCACCAACCACCAACAACCACCAACCAACAACCAAATATATCTGAGTGATATAATTGGTTTAAAAATTAGTCTAGTCGGGTAAGAACTGCCCCCCAGATCGTCGCTAATACTGATGAATAACCTGGAGAAACAACTAGGAGAAACACCAATGACACAAGCAAAAATTTTAGAAAAATACGAGGCATTGCCAGAGTCACTCAAAATCGAAGTCGGTCACTATATCGAGTTTTTGTTAGAAAAATATGTCCATTCGACGGGAGCATCTCGACCAAACGGCAAAGAGGAGAACCAAGATGAGGCCCTCACAAGCCGTGGGGTCGATATTGACATAGCTGACATATCGATTGAGGAGGTGAAAAACCGGGTAGTTGACCCATCAAAGACAATGAACCGGCAGTTCTTTGCCGGACAATTAGAGGCATTCCTTAATGCCGAAGATAAATCCTCCGAAGGTATTGGACGGGAGGTAATAGAAGCCCGCATTAATAAGTGGGCTTCCCTCAAAGAAACCCTTCGTAGAGAGTCCGGGGGGAAGAAGAAGGTAGCGGCTCGTAAAGCCCAAATCCGCTCCTTGGCCGAGGTTGGCACCCCCGAAGCAATTGAAGAGTTGAAGGAAGTCTTCAAAGAATTAAACCAAATGGCGGAGGATGGTGAATTCCCTCATTGGACCGCCGGGGTAGTCGCGGGTTTACTTAAGGATGTTAATGCCTCCTTAGGTCATGACCTGTATGAAGATGAGAACCAACAAAATTTGGAAAAATCTCATGGTTATGGGAGTTGGGCTGGACAAATCATTATGTCCGATGATTTTGACGAACCCCTGGAAGATTTAAAGGACTATATGTAGCATGAAATTTCTCTTAGATACTCATGTATTCCTCTGGTATTTACTAGGAGATACCAGACTCATTAATGAAGCCAGACAAATCATCGATGCCAAGACTGGTTTGTATTTCAGTATCGTTAGTTTATGGGAAATTTCCATTAAATTAAACGTGGGAAAACTAGAAATTAATCGACCAGTTCAAGAGCTATTTCAGGAGGTGGTGACGATCGATGCGGAAATTTTACCCATAACCGTTGAAGATACTCAAACTTACGCAAGTTTGCCGGTTATCCCCGGTCATCGAGATCCATTCGATCGCATTTTAGTCACTCAAGCTATGAACCGATCGCTATTCCTGGTGAGTGCCGATACTAAATTTAATCCTTATTCAATTCAACGAATCTGGTCATAAATATTCCCCACACAAAAGTTATCAGTATAAAATGCGTATCGTGGGCATTGCCCACCCTACATTTACTGATGAATAAACTGGAGAAACAACTAGGAGAAACACCAATGACACAAGCAAAAATTTTAGAAAAATACGAGGCATTGCCAGAGTCACTCAAAATCGAAGTCGGTCACTATATCGAGTTTTTGTTAGAAAAATATGTGAATTCGACGGGAGCATCTCGACCAAACGGCAAGGAGGAGAACCAACAAAATTTGGAAAAATCTCATGGTTATGGGAGTCTTGCCGGACAAATCATTATGTCCGATGATTTTGACGAACCTCTGGAAGATTTTAAGGAATATATGTAGTATGAAATTTCTCTTAGATACTCATGTATTTCTCTGGTACGTTTTGGGTGATGCTCGATTAAGCGATCGAAATAAGAAGAGTTACCACAAAGACACAAAGGACACAAAGAGTTGCGGACTTTGCGATCGCATTTTAGTCACTCAAGCTATGAACCGATCGCTATTCCTGGTGAGTGGCGATACTAAATTTAATCCTTATTCAATTCAACGAATCTGGTCATAAATATTCCCCACACAAAAGTTATCAGGATAAAATGCGTAGGGTGGGCATTGCCCACCCTACATTTACTACTCTGGTAGGGTGGGCAAACGGATAAAATGCCGGAATTGATGGTTAAATCTCAAAAATTTGCCCACCCTACGATTCTCACTTCCTGCCTATTTTTTGTATTTTGTCAGCCCGATCGCCTGAATGGTTGCGATCCAAGTGCGATTCAATGAAGTAGCTTTCGTTCTCGCTCCAGAAAGGCGATCGGTTGAGCTTTGGCAATCTTTTTTTCAACCATAACAGATTTGGCATATTGCATGATCATCGGTTGGAGAGAGAGCAGACCGGCATTGGCATCAATCCACGATCGCGCTTGCAATAGTTCTAATGTTTCCAAAAGTGCTGGGGAGGAAACCGAGGATTGGATCGTGGTTCGCAACTTTGAAAAAGTAATCGGTTGATGACTGACAACCATACATTGAATCGTTGCTTTAGCGAGATCGGGCAAATGTTCAAATTCTCGATCTAAACTATTAAAAAATGAACCAAAAACTGTAATTTTTTGTTTTAAAAATTCAGTAATGTTCCCGTTAAATAGCTGTTGAATCGTTGTGGCAATTTGGTTGAGAACCAGGGGATTTCCGGCATAGGAATCGACTAATCGATTCCAGTCTTCTGCCGTTCCGCTAAAGGTTCCTTTGGTGCCAAAAAGTTTTTGGATATCTGTCACCTGTAATCCCTGAAGAGGAAATACCCGCACGGGTCGTGTCTGTCCTTCCAGTGGGATTAACTCGTATGATTTGACTCGACTCGTTAAGATTAAGCAACTTTGATGAATGGCTTCTGCCACTCTTTTAAACAATTCACAGTATCCTCCTTTGGCTGGTTGCTGGAGACAGATACAATCTCGACAGGTCATTTTTGGGGCGGCACAGTCTTGGAGAATGCTGTCCGCACCGTCTAAAACCAGCAAGCAACGGTGGCGTTGCAAATAATGAATTAGTCGAGAAATTTGGCGGTTGAGTGGTTCTGGTAAATCCGTTTCTTGGCCATTGGATAGGATGGGGATCAGGTCTGCTAGGAGATCGGTGACTGGGGAAGTTGGGAGGAGCGATCGCCAAATCACAAACTCGAAGTGATGCTGAATTTGTTGGGTTAGCTTCACGGATAGATAGGTTTTGCCCATTCCCTCCATGCCTAATAAGGTGACAAGGCGACTGCGATCGGTTAAAATCCAGTGCTTGAGGGTTGCCAGTTCCTCTGTGCGTCCGTAAAACTCTGAGACATCTGGAGCTTCCCCCCAATCTATACAATTGTCAACTTTTGCAGTGTGATTTTCTCTGTTGTCTGTCTGTGAATCCATGACTGGCTTGGCATATTGATAGTCATCGGGGTCTAGTTGCAGGTTAAAGGCTCGGAAACAGCACTTCAAGGTTGTTTTATCAACTCCCACTTCACAAGCAAAGACCTTTGCCACTGTATCCGTATCTAAGCCCATGCGAAAACCTAAAGCTTCATGGGAATAGCGTTTATCAAAATTCTCATTGGTTTCGGATGCGGTTTTTGCATCTAGAAGTTTCTGAAATCCTTGGTGCGTGAGGATTACACCACGTCTCCGGCTCCGTCGTTGGGGCATCATCGAAAACCTCTCAAATTTATAAATGGATATTTTATGGATCGGCGACATTGCCTGTCTCTAGGGCATCGGTAAGATGGGCTAGACACAGGTAATGACCTGCACAAGGGATGCAAGTATGGCTTAAGTCGCGAAATCTACAGGGTTATTGACAAAAAAAGTGGTTATTTTAAAAATTGCACCCATGAAAAAATTTTTCTTAAGGCAGTCTGACCGGAAAGTATAGATGCGATGCCCGACTTCAGACTCAAGGCAGGTCAGAGCTAAAGGATTCACTACCGTAGATTCGCACAGCCATTTCTATATTACTCGCTTTTTTCCAGTACCGAAGTTAAGGAATTTAACGGATTCTCATTAACTTCGGCATGGTGAATTATCGCTCTTCTACAAATCTCGGTAGCTGGTGTCATGGAAGGTCAAGCTTGCCTGTGGCTGATCCTATTGTACTCAGAGGGGCGGGTTTTTCGATTCAAGTGGGAATTGAGTAAGCCTTTTGAGCGATCGCAATTCATTGTGATGACTGAGCAGTTGCAAGGAGTAAAAGTCTGGATGTAGGGCTGTATATACGAAAGTTAGGTCATGCATGCCGAATTTAAGGGAAGAAATCGAGCAGGATGATGAGTTTTGCAATCCTTTAAATAATCGAGTGTTCTTGGTTTAACAACTTGAGGATCAGAAGTTATTAAGTTATTTCTTAAGTTCAGTAACTTCGGTTGTTGGGAGCGAATTGTAAGTGCAAACTATAAGTTAGCAGACAGATATTGTATAGCGATTTTTACAAGAGTATAAAAAATGGATAAAGTTGTCATAAGCGGACATCAATCAAACTTGTCTTTGCCTCAATATGGATATGACCTAGTTGTTTCGACAACGCAAGAGTCCATAAATGCCACAATGAAACAATTTTTGGATAAATTCGAGGGAAAAGAGTTTATCAGTTGCTATGTATCCCAAGAGCAAAGTGATGGGACTTATACAGATGTCCCCGGAGATTACGATCGATTATCCAAAATAGCGGGTATGGATCTATTCTCTATTCCCACCACTAATCAAACTGCCGATCAGAAAGCTGCTGCTGATCAAGCCTACGATAATTATTTTTCGTTTGCCTTTAAAGCCACAATGGGACTACCTGATTTTTCTCTGGAATCAATCCCAAATGTCATCATTTTAGACAAAGGTTCAGTTATCGTTACCTATAATCTGTTTTTCAAGGACTTCAGGATATTAAATGCCGAACCTCAACGACGTGGCTATTCTTGGACTAATCTATCCCAAGCAGATGCACCTGCACCTTGGGTATTTCAGTTTAGTGTGAAGTTAGATTTGAATTCGAGTGATAGTGCTTTTATCCATTTACCAGAGACTGTACAAAGAAAAGTTAAAAACTTAAACCCACATTCAGCGTTTAGTGTTCAACAGTTATATCTTGATCTGAACACAGCAGGCTTAGAAACTGCTCCTACGGTTATGGGTTTAGAACCTACCAGTACCGCCTATATATATCTAACACGGGTGTTTATAAATTCCTACTTGAAACAGTTGCAGGACGAGCAGAGTAAAGATCCTGCTAACCCTGATGGAAATATTCTCTTGGGATATTCGGTTAAGCCCACAAAGCCATCAACAAGAACCTCGTCCATCATCCCTACCGATCTAACATTTATGGTATCTCCTTTCCGTGATGAGAATGGAGTACCAACGAAAATTTACGATCTGTACACTTTGAATTATTTGGTGATGTCTGACAATCACCATATGCCTGCTTCTGTTGAATTTGGATGGAATTGGATTGAGAAATCGGAAGAACGTGATTACGCTGGCACGATGACCATTAAGAAAGGAATTTTTGCCTCTTTCCTTAATCAGCAATTATCCCCATCACTCAACAGCGTTTGTCTTATACCCAATTGCAAAATGAATATTCCCAATCCTTTTTATATGGAGTGGAGTTGTGGTTACACAGGCGATACTACTCCGCAAACTTATCAAGTAGTTAATGATAGCACATCTAAAGTGTTAACTTTTTCCTATTCAAAAAGTGCTAGTGATAGCGATACTTTTGTGCCACTTTGGGGGAATATAACTTTAACCAATAGTGTTCAAAGCGATATCTATTTAGAGAACAACATTATTAGGACTGTAACAACAGCAACTGCCTACGTTCATATTAATTGTGAGGGAGGAGTAACAGAAGGCAACTTTGTCAAGTACCAAACAGAAACATCTTACCAAATAGGAGTCGATCAATCAGGAAATCTAACGGTAGTTTTAACAACAGGTTCTCCAAAGTTTTCCGATTTTTCAGATAAAATCGATCCCAGTAGTTGGTCTGAATTTGTTACTTTGGGGCAAATTGATGGTGTGGTCGATAAGGTAAAAAGTTTTTGGACTAATCTAAAACGTTTCCTTGACAACCATGAGACAGCAATTTTAGCAATGTTAAAAGGGTCTGGTATCTGGGTATTTCCGGGTGGAAAAACTTTTATCTTCAAGGATGTTTATTTTTCAGATCATCAGGATCTCGTTGCTCATGTTACCTATGTAGATCCAGAAGAATCTACTCTATTCTAATCGAATATTTGCCTAATAAAAATTAAAAAGTTCATGTAACGGTAAGGAGAAAATTCATGTCAGTCAAAATTACCTTTTCGTCAGAATTAATGCAGAATTATAAACAGGCTGAAATTGTTGCACCAGATACACAATTTGAAGCACTACAAACTAATGAGGGGCATTCCCTACTTTTTTCGATTGGTACAAATAATGTTTTTTACTTAACAAAAGAATTGGTAGATCATGCTACAGGCTGGCAAAAAACCGATTTAAGTAGTACCTTGTCTCAATATCATAACGGATTACCTGTCGTTGCCAAAACCTTTGCTGTTTCACAAAGCATAAATAATGATAACGTTGACATTGCTTTAGCAATCACTGTGGACGGACAAGATTATTTATATCTAGCACAAAATAATTCCAACTCAGATATGTCATGGAGTCAAAAGGTTAACTGGCTAATTATGCCATTTGACGATAAAAACCATTCTTTTTCAAATATTGAAATTAATGACATTTATATTGCTCAAGTTCATAATGGGGAATATATTGTTGTTGACATTATCAAGAATCCAGATGATAGTCAAAAATTTGTTTTCAGGTATTATATAGATCCCACTCAGCGAATTACAGGACAAATCTGGAACGCTCATGATTTACCCGCTAATCTAGAGCCAGATCAAATCAAAAGTTGTCTGGGTAAAAGATCGAGAGAACGAGTTGAAGGAATTTATACTTTGGGCGATATAGATAATAAGCTCGAACTGATTTATACGCCTCTCTATAATCCTTTTAACCCTCGTGTTCCTGCCAATCCCGTCAGGTTAGTTACACCACCCTCTGCTTCTGCTATTGCCGTAGGTGCGGCAGCCGATAGCAACTTTACCGATCTTTTTGTTGCTGGTGATAAAGCACTTTATTATTTTCCCTACGATCGACAACAAGATGGGAAAGAGGGGATCAAAGTTTTTGAAAATGATATTTTCCTTGATGTCCAAAAGTTATTCGTTCACACAACTGATTCTAAAGTTATTGTTTGGGGTGTGAACAGGGCGCAGGAAATTTTTTATACAACTTGTAATAAGGCGGACATCAAAAATTCATCTGCTTGGAGCTATCCTCTTGCTCTTTTAAATGGTGTTGAACAGGTTACACCTTATGTTAACTGTGTCAATGATGGTAATACCTTTTTTGCTCATGTCGGTGGTAATCAGTTAAAGAAAGCGGTTCAATCTCCAGAAACAACCATCTGGAAATATAATGACATTTTATTGCCTTCTCTTTACCGAGACGCTAAATCTCTAAAATTTAACTCCTATACCACGAGAATTCATGTTGCTGATGATAAAAATGCCCCAATATATAGAGCTAAAATAAAAATATGTTCTCTTGATAGTTGTAGTGTTTATATTAATAATCGGTACTATATCTTGGATAAAGAACCGATTGAGATTACTTCCGACTCAATGGGAGGCATCACCATTGTTGAAAAAGTCAGTAGTCTCAAAGGATCTTGTTTCAAGATTTATGGAAATGATGGTCACGCGATCAGCATTAACCCGATGGATAAACCAAGGAAAAAAGTTGAACAACTCGATAGTATAGAAAAGTTAAATAATGCCAAGATTGAGTATGGAGCAATTGATTCTACACCTAAATCCTTAATTTCATCCTCCACCAGCGATGCTGACAAACAAGCCGTTGTCGATTCCATCAAACAACTTGCAACCGTTTCACAATCTCTACCTGCTGATGGTTCTGTCAAAACTGCAACTCCTACAACTACTTCCTCCTTATCTGCTGTTCCCCATAATCAGATTTTTGCTTTAGCGGTTCAACCAAATTCTTTTAACGCTTTTGCTGGTGGTAATGCGGTTGCACTTCCCGCCCATAATTTTCCTACTAGCAACGGCTTCAGTGACTTTACCAGTGCGATTGAGGTTGTCGCAGGGGATTTCATTAGCTTTTGGGAAAATATTTGGGAATTTGGCAAAGAAGTCTTTCATGTCTTCATCGTGGCGGCAGAAGACGCTTGGCATTTTATTGCCAAAATTGGTGAAAAAGCCTATCGATTTGTCATTGATTGTGCTGAAAAAGTAGCCCATGCATTTGAACTTGTCTTTAACGCTATCAAGACTTTTATTGGCGATCTTATTGACTATTTGAAGTTCCTGTTCGATTGGGAAGATTTTGTCCGCACCAAAGATGTATTCAAGAAACTTCTCCTTCTCTATTTCGATCATGTACTCGATGGTATTGAAGGCTTTAAAACAGACTTCAACGGTTTCATTACTGAGGCTAAAAATACAGTAGATGATTGGGCAGGAATTAAGCACGATGACTGGCAACCAAGTGTACAAAATAGCAGTCATCCTCTCGGTTATCTACAAGCAATAACTGATATCGAAGAAGTTTTTACTTCACCTGCTATGTTTCTCTTTCAGCATTTCGTTCACAATGCACCTAATAGCCAAAGTCAAGGCTCCAGCAATGCTGCTGTAGATGTGATTGACGATCTGCTTAATCGTACCATTCAAGCACTAGAGGACGAAGGTAATGTGCTGATCGATGCGGTGAACCGAATTCAGTTCGAGTTGATAGGGAATTCGCAATATGAGTCACTTTCACTCAGTGACGTGCTGAAAAAACTCACAGCAATTGTTGTGGATGCACTGTTAAATAGTACGGAGGATCTAGTAGATATCCTCATTGATGTCTTTGTTATTCTCGCAGGAGCCGTCATCAAGGCACTGGATACTCCGATTTGGATTCCTGTCCTCTCAGATATTTTGGAAGATGTTGGGATAACAATTTCATTCTCCATGCTTGATGTGATTATGATGATTGGAGCAGTTCCTGCAACCTTAGTCTATAAGGGAATTAAAGGTTCTGCTCCCTTCTCGTCGGGCGACGGATTTAGCGACAAGATTCTTGCAGCTAAGGATCTCGACTCGTTACGAACGGCGTTTGCTAGTAGCAGCACAGGAGGTGGCAGTGGCGGAATACACTCGGTAGCTCCTTACGAAATACAATCAATGATGTTACATGAAATACAACCAATGATGTCAATCGCAGCAGTATCAGCAGATGGTTCCGGTAAAGAAGAGTCATCGCTTGTCCCTATCGATCTCCCGAAAAATGCAAAAGATCCCATCTTTCTTATTGGGCATCTCCTTGGTGGGGTTGTTGCAATGTTAACTTCTGTATTGGCAGTAGCAGATGCTTTATCGGATGAAGGTAGTAGTGAGTATGAAACGGCAGTAGGGATATCCGGGGCAGTTGGTGCTATGTCAGCAGGTTTAGCGACAGTTTTAGCACAGCCATATCCGATTCAGAATGCCGTGATGTCAAAAATATCGAGCGTTAGCACAGGTGCCACCCTTTTAGGGAAGGTAGCATTCTATGCCGCACCAAAGGCTATTGCCAAGAAGCGCGGGATTACGGATGCGGGAGAGATCCAATCTCTGACGACGAAGACGAAAAAGATAGGAACAGGGTTTGATGCCACGATTGCTGTCTTGGCATTGCTACCGACATGCTACCATTTCTCCGAGCTATCGAGTTATCCAGCATCAAGGAATCGTACCGAAGCGATTCTTGATGAGACTAGCAATATCTGTAATTACCTTAATCGGATCTGCGCCTTCGCAGTACGGATGGATGAAGAGCCGAAATCTAAGGCAATTCTTGCTGGTGTAATGGGAGTGCTGATAGCATTGTATGGCGGGCTACAGATTTCGGAGTCGATTATAGAAGCAACCGGTGGACTTAATGGTTGAAATTGATTAGCTTCAAATCTAGTCTAGGAAAAATCAGCGAGCGCACTTTTCTATATGTCGGGATGCGATCGCCACTCTTGTAGTGCCGTGTCAAGCTTAAAATAGGGCAATAGTAAAAAAGCGATCGCGTCTCGAATCATCTAGTCTGAGCGATCGCATTTATTCTGTTTACTGACTGCCTCTATTAAAGCACGATCGCCCATTATTTCGGTCAAGTATGGGGAGCGATCGGCGAAATTAAAATAGCCGATCGCCCCTGACCCAAAAATATCCGTTGCCGATCCGAAATTAAAATAGGCGATCGGTTCAAGCCGTAACGCACCATGATTTTTAGAAAGAAAGGTGCGTTACGGCGGGCTTTTTAATCTCTGTAAAAATTCCCAAGTTTTCCCCCGCCTAACGCACCCTACCGAAAAACTAGATAATCTACGCATAAACCTTGTTGGTTACAAAATCTATGTAAACACATCACTAAAACCTAGTTCAATACATACAGCTTTCTCAATGGCTGGCCAATAACTTTCCTCCAAAACACCCTGCTGATTTTTGATCCTTTGAAAATCTACAGTTCTGATTTGAGTCAAATTTATATGTCGATCTATATCTAATCCGTTTTGGGGAGTTGGTGTTACATTGACAACAAATGGATATGTCTTTTTCCCCGGTAAGAATGGGGCAACGATTGTCGTCGCCCCATTTTGGTTGCCAATATCATTTTGCTTGCATCAAGCAAGGGCGTTCTTTACCTGTTTCACTACCCACCACCGGGTTCAAATCAACCCACCAGATATCTCCACGCTTGTAAGTCAAAATTCCATTAGGCATTGAGTCCATCACCTACGGTAATATCCCAAACAGACATTTCTTCACGAAATTCTGGGTCACGATCTTGCTCTTTGTAAGCATCTGCTAACTCTTTCATAAAAATTCTTTTTTTCTCTTCCCACAAAACATCATTGATGAAGCTACTCCGGTTCGTGGCGATGCGATCGACAAACTCTAAAATTTCATCCTCTAAGGTAATACTAACTTTATCATAATTTTACAAGTCCATTTATTAAAGGTAGGATATTACTATCTTTCCACTTAATCCTAGTTAAATCTTTAAGGACGATCGCCTGTATCTTTTTCTGAAAAATTGTCTGCCATATATAGCCACATAGCCAGATAAATCCCAAAGCCAAAAACCGGTTTATTCAGTCAAAAAACCGGTTTTTTGGTAAAAATTGAAAAAAATTTTTTCGGGAGCATCCAAGTTTGATGCGATCGAAGTATTAGACAATTCTGGCTTTCATAACGGGTACGATCCCCCCCTTAAAAAGGGGGGATGCATCAGAATTTTGCCAGAGGTCTATTATACCATTTACAAAAATTCATACAACAGTAGGGGCGCAATGCTTGCGCCCAAATAAACTTGAAATTGTAGCAAGAATTCTTAAAATTGGTATTACTTATTATAAATAACAAGCGGAGGAGTCAGAATTTGATGAATTGTCCCCAGCTTTCGCGCAAGCGGTGCCCGCAAAATTGATATCTGCGGCCAGTTCGGGATGTTCTTGTTTCCGTTTGGCGATTTCTTCTCTGGTGTAAATTTTGGATTGATCGAACCCTAAATCAATTTCCGTATGTAGCCCTTTTTGTTTGACGCGGTTAAGGTTATAAAAGCGCTTATTTAAAGTTGCTTTGGCAAAGGCTTTTAAGCAGCCCAACATATATTTCCGCTTAAAGCTATCTTTGATTAACCAATACTCAAATGTTTTCCGCATATAGAAACGAGCATAGTTATGTAGTACCCCTTTGAGTACCTCTTCTCGTTCCATGTTGTTGGGTTTAATAATTGGGGTGACAAAGTTATATTGAGAGTAGTCCCGCACTTCGACGCGATCGCCGATTTCTTGGAATAATTCAGAAAATGGCCAAGGAGTAAATATATTCCAGTTCACCATATCTGGATTCCATTTCAGCGCCATATTATAGGTTTCTTCAATGGTTTCCGGGGTTTCATTTTCTAAACCCATAATAAATTGGGCTTCGGCCACAATGCCATTTTCTTTCAGCAATTGCACCGCCCGGTGATTATCTTCAATGGTGGTTTGTTTGCGAAACACATTCAGGTTTAATTGGGCGGCTGCTTCCGTGCCCAGGGACACATGAACTAATCCCGCTTTCCGATAGAGAGGCAGTAACTCTGCATCCCGTAAAATATCGGTGACGCGAGTATTAATTCCCCAGTGAACCCCCAAGTTGCGATCGATTAATTCCTCACATAAGGCGATAAATTGTTTCCGATTAATCGTCGGTTCTTCATCAGCTAAAATAAAGAAACCTACATGGTGTTCTTTCACCAGGGTTTCAATTTCATCCACGAATAATTTTGGCGTGCGGATGCGATAATTGCGCCAAAATTTCCACTGAGAACAGAACCGGCAGGTAAACGGACAACCCCTAGCGTAGTTGGGTACCGCTACCCGCACATTTAAGGGAATATAAATATATTTATCCCATTCTAATAAACTCCAATCCGGGGTTAATGTATCCAGATTGGCAATTGGATCGTGGGCTGGTGTGGCGAAAATTTGGCCATTTTCTAAAAATGCAATCCCTTTAATTTGGTGGCGATCGCTCATATCCGTTCCCGCAGCGATCGCCCGCATCAAATTCACCGTAATCTCTTCCCCTTCACCCCGAATAATATAATCCACCCAAGGGGATTCCGTCAAAACTTCTGCATACATATAAGTGGGGTGAATTCCCCCCATAATCGTCTTCGCTTGGGGGCAAACTTCTTTCACCATCTTCAGAGTTTTCTGCGATTGATAAATCATCGGGGTAATTGCCGTTGCCAGCACCACATCCGGCTGATTTCTCTCAATAATTTCCCTTAAAATATCGTCAGAGATATTATTTGTCATCGCGTCTACGAAGCGAATATTCTTAAACCCTGCGGTTTTCAACGCGCCCCCCACATAAGGCACCCAACTTGGCGGCCAATTTCCGGCAATTTCCGCCCCACCAGAGTGATAATTCGGTTGAACCATCATTATTTTCATCATATTTTTCTCCTGATAAAAATAAGCAGATTATAAACAGATTTACCACAAAGACACAAAGGACACAAAGGACACAAACGCAGAAGAAAATATTTATGCTTTTTACATCCCTCCCTAAGCCCCATTTTTCAGGGTTTTTGGTGGTTTTTTTCCGTAATTATGCTAATGGTCTTTTGTGTCTTTGTGGTTGCTTTGTGGTTACTTTATTAAATAGATCGGGAAAGTATTCTTACCTGATTTTGGCGGCTATGAGCATCAAAAATTGTGGCAATATTGCGGATGAGTAACCGACCCACTGGGGTAACTTGGATTTTTTCCGCGTCCACCTGTACCAGTCCATCTTTTTCTAGGGCGTGTAAATGCTCTTGTTCCCAAGCAAAATATTGCTCAAAATTCAGATCATATTTGGCTTCTATCTGACGTTTGGATAAGTTGAACTGACACATCAGTTCCATGATTACTTCCCGACGCAGCATATCATCAAAATCCAGAAATACTGCTTTTTCTACCGGCAGTTGTTTTGCATCAATGGCTTGGTAATAATCTTTCAGGCGTTTATGATTTTGGAAGTAAACATCATCGAGCATACTAATGGAAGTAATGCCAAAGCCAAATAAGTCGGCCCCAGGTAAGGTGGTATAGCCTTGGAAGTTGCGGTGCAGTTCCCCTTCCCGTTGGGCGATCGCTAACTCATTATTCGGTTTGGCAAAGTGATCCATGCCAATAAATACATAACCATTGCTGGTTAACTTTTCGATCGCCATTTGTAAAATTGCCAGTTTTTCCTCTGCTTGCGGCAAGTCTTTTTCCGCAATATTTTTTTGTACAGGTTTCATGCTGGGCAGATAGGCAAAATTAAACACCGCCACCCGTTCTGGATCGAGTTTAATGGTTTTTTCAATCGTCTCGGTAAAGGTACTCAGACTTTGGAAAGGCAACCCATAAATTAAGTCCACATTTGCACTTTCAAACCCCGCTTCCCGAATCCAACTCATCACGTTAAACAGCAATTCTTCTGGCTGAACTCGGTTCACTGCCGCTTGAACTTGGGGATTAAAATCTTGAATCCCAAAGCTAATCCGATTAAAGCCTAATTCCCGTAAGAGAAAAATATAGTTGCGATCGACATAGCGGGGATTGACTTCTATAGAAATTTCGGCATTGTCTGCAAAAGTAAAATGTTGATTAATTTTAGTCCAGAGGGCTTCCACTTGATGCAGACTTAAATAATTCGGAGTTCCCCCACCCCAGTGAAGTTGAGAAACTTTCCGGTCTTTGTCAATTAACCCAGAAACGTTGGCAATATTTTGATATAAATAATTCAAATAAGGTTCAATAGCTTTCTGGGTTTGGGTGACAATCACATTACAACCACAGAAATAGCAAGCACTTTGACAAAAAGGAATATGAAAATAAAGGGATAGGGGCGATTTTTTTTCATTACTCCGGGCGATACAGTCGTGTAAAGCTGTCTCGGTAAATTCACTGCTTAAGGCATGGGCAGTGGGATAGCTGGTATAACGGGCGCTGGTGCGATCGTACTTGACAATCAAATCGTGGTCAAATTTTACGTCTTGGGTTAATAATTTCATAGTCGTTATTTCTGAAATTTTAAGAGTGGAATCAAGTAAGAGTGGGACAAAAATTGGTTAAAAACCCGGGTTATTTTTATGTCTGAAATTAGAACAAGAGATCAAAACAAGATTTATTTAGCAACCCGGTCGATCGCCCGTTTTGGCAGATTTAGGCTACGATCTAGCCCCTACGGTTTCCGTACTTCCGGGGTGGGTTTGGCTGGCAATGCGATCGTATTCTGCTTGGCCAATGACTTTAATTAAATCAACTTCTAGTCCTTTAAATAGACTGCGACTGAGATAAAATGATTCATTTGCTTCAGCGACAATTTTATCGGCAATTTCATCGCTGACTACCAAAGAATTTAAAGCATCGCGATAGCGATCTTTAAAGGCTGGGATATCAGAAATGGCATCAAATTCATAAAATCTTGTGCCTTTGTCTGCCGGTAATTTTAAAGCATTGCGAAAAATTTTCCGAAATGCTTGACCGCCGGATAAATCGCCTAAATAGCGAGTGTAAGCATGAGCCACTAATAATTCTGGATGAGTGACTGATACGGCATGAATCCGCGCTACAAAAACATCGCAATGTTCTGAGGTAGTGATTTTATCGCGCCAATTTTCGCCATAAAAATAGGCTAAATCTTCTTGTAAATTTGCGGTGCGATTCAGTTCGGGAAAATACATCGGCTCAACCACCGGATGTTGCCGATATTTTTCTAGATTTTGTTCTAATGCACTGTAGACAAAATATAAGTAGCTAAGAAATTTTCTCAAGGAGATGGGTTCGATAACCCCTTTGATTAAACACAGCACAAAACCCGTGTTTTCGGCTGTGCTATGAGGCTTTTTTGTTCCTTCCCGAAGCTTTGCGGCTAGTTGACTGCTCATGCTGAATTGTTAATGGTTTGTAATCGGGTGCCTGAATCAGAAAGTTTCTGAGGGAAAAAGGTTTCTCAGTAATAATACTTACGCGAAACCCGGTGTCTTAATCTTTTTATTACTCTATAGTGATGTAGCTTTTAAGTATAGTCAGTTTAATAAAAATTCACAATAGGTTGGTTGTTGGTTGTTGGTTGTTGGTTGTTGGTTGTTGGTTGAGGCCGCCATCGGTGTAGGGTGTAAGGCCGCCATCGGTGTAGGGTCGCCATCGGTGTAGGGCCGCCATCGGGGGGAGAAGTGAAAAGTTAAAAGTGATGCATTGAAAAGTTATGCATAAATATCACTATTGACTATTGACTATTGACTATTGACTATTCACTCTTCCCTACACCCTACACCCTACACCCTACACCCTCTCTTCCCCGTTCCCCGATTTTTTAGCTTCTGCACTAATATGCAATAGGTTCCGATACTCTAATAATTACGGAGAAATACATGGATTTATCGAATTCACAACTCTTCCTGAAGCGCAATGTAATCGTGAAAGCCGTTGTGACGCCACGATGGAAAGAAGAAGTCCAACAACAATTACAAGCGCAAATTAACCAACTGGATACTCAGTTACAGCAGATCGAAATCCAGGCGAACCGAGCGATGAGTGATTTGCAAAGACAGAGTGCTAGTGTCGGTGGCGCACAAATCCAGCAACAGATGGAAAGTATTCAATCTCAGGTTAACAATCAGCAACGTAAGCTGCTGGATCAGAAAAATCAAATTTTGCAAAACTTGCAACAAGTGCAGACCTTGGAACTGGAAACAGAAGTCACCCAAACTCAGGTTGAAAGCTTTTTTACCGTTGAACTGGGTGAGAATCTGATTAAAAAAATGCAAGTGGAAATTTTATTACGGGATGGGATCGTGGAAGAAATTCGCGGGGATCTATAAGGGTATGACCGATCGCCCATAATGTGAGGCCGATAATGTCAGGCCGATAATGTCAGGCCGATAATGTCAGACCCATGATGTCAGGCTCATAATGCCAGACCCATAATGCCAGTAAAATAATTTGGCAAAAATTTGGCGAAAATTGGGCGAATTGTATCCGTGGTGTCCAGCATCACGGTACAATGCCATTTGACCTAATTTTGATTAGGACTTACGCATCCCTATGCATATTTATTTGTAGGGGATCTGCCGATCGCGGTGGTTGATTCTATCGACCAGATCGATCGGCGGATCGATCGGCGTACATTTTGTTTTATTTTAGCGTCTAGTCGGAAACTTTCTCCCCATGATTCACGAAGTTTTCATGCCCGCCCTGAGCTCCACAATGACCGAAGGTAAAATTGTTTCCTGGGAAAAAGCCCCAGGGGACAAGGTGGAAAAAGGGGAAACCGTTTTAATTGTCGAGTCGGATAAGGCTGATATGGACGTAGAGTCCTTTTATTCCGGGTACTTGGCAACGATTATTGTCCCTGCCGGTGGTACAGCCCCAGTAGGAGAGGCGATCGCCTTTCTCGCGGAAACGGAAGCGGAAATCGAAGTAGCAAAACAGAAGGCGAAAAATCTGTCGCAACCCGCTGCCAGCACCAGTGCTGCACCAGCCAGCGCCCCAGCGCCCAAAGCAGCCGCAACGAGTACACCTGCCGTACCTGCCACTGTGGACAATGGTCGCACCGTTGCCTCCCCCCGTGCGAAAAAGTTGGCCAAAGAACTCAAAGTTAATTTAGACACCTTAAAGGGTAGTGGCCCGCATGGTCGGATTGTGGCGGAAGATGTGGAAGCAGCCGCCGGGTTGCAACCAGCCGCTGCCGTGGCGACTCCGGTTGTTGCTCCCGTTGCTCCCGTTGCCCCCGTTGCTCCCGTCGCCCCGTCACCAGTCCCCACCGTGACTCGAACCGTGACCCCCGTGGTGACTCCAGCCCCGTCAGCCCCCGGTCAAGTGGTGCCGTTAAATACCCTGCAAAAAGCAGTGGTGGCGAATATGAACGCCAGCCTGGAGATGCCGGTGTTCCGCGTTGGCTATACGATTACTACGGATAATCTGGATCGACTCTATAAGCAACTGAAGCCCAAGGGCGTGACCATGACTGCTTTGTTGGCTAAGGCGGTGGCGAATACGTTGCAGAAACATCCGATTATGAATGCCAGTTATCGGGATGGGGCGATCGCCTATAGTAGTGCGATTAACATTGCAGTCGGTGTGGCGATGCCTGATGGCGGTTTAATTACCCCAGTGCTGCAAAATGCTGACCAGTTGGATATTTATTCTCTGTCGCGAGTTTGGCAGGATTTGGTGGAACGGGCTAGAGCTAAGAAACTGCAACCCCCAGAATACAACAGCGGCACTTTCACCATCTCTAATTTAGGGATGTTTGGGGTAGACCGTTTTGATGCGGTGTTGTCACCCGGTCAAGGGGCGATTATGGCGATCGGTGCTTCCCGTCCGCAAGTAGTAGCCACTGACGATGGAATGTTCGGGGTGAAGCGTCAGATGCAGGTGAATGTTACTTGCGATCATCGGGTGATTTATGGCGCTCATGCCGCTGCTTTCTTGCAAGATTTGGCGCAATTAATTGAGACTAAGCCTGAGTCTTTGACGATGTAATCAAGAAACCGGGTTTCTGGGTTAACTTAGGGGAAAAAGCTTCTAATTGTTGCCCTAAAACCCGGTTTCTATATGGTTATGGCGATCGCTTTTTTTGGTTCGGTGGGCGAATTGTATGGGAAAAATTTAATTGAATATTATTGAGAATAATTTAGATTAATTCAGATTAAATCGCTCCCTAAATTTTTGATTAATTATTGTTAATTTAAGTTTATTTGAGGTGAAAAAATGACGAAAAAAAAGCAGCATATTAGAACATTAGCAGTTGATATTGGCGGCAGTGGGATTAAAACCATTGTATTAGATGAAGCGGGAGAACCTTTGACGGAACGCAACCGGGTGCCGACTCCCAATCCCGCACAACCAGAACCAGTGATTCAAGCGATCGCCTCTTTAGCCAGTGAACAAGGAGAATTTGACCGAGTATCGGTGGGTTTTCCCGGAGTGGTGCGGCATGGAGTGATTTACACCGCAGTGAATTTACACCCCGATTG
Organism: Planktothricoides raciborskii GIHE-MW2; assembly: GCF_040564635.1. Classification (NCBI taxonomy): domain Bacteria; kingdom Bacillati; phylum Cyanobacteriota; class Cyanophyceae; order Oscillatoriales; family Oscillatoriaceae; genus Planktothricoides; species Planktothricoides raciborskii. Next base: position 6,875,882 of record NZ_CP159837.1, on the reverse strand, counting down.
GGTGAAGTTTAATTTAGCAACTGTCCTATCTGAACGGTTAGGAAAACCCGTGCGAGTTTGTAATGATGCGGATATACAAGGGTTAGGCGCGATCGCTGGTGTGGGAGTAGAATTAGTGATTACTCTCGGCACTGGATTTGGTACAGCTTTGTTTGTGGATGGTAAATTAGTCCCGAATTTGGAAGGGGGACATCATCCATTTAGAAAAGGCGAAACCTACGAACAACAATTAAGCCGAACTGCCTTAGACGAAATTGGCAAAAAACGCTGGAATAAACGATTAGAAAAAGCCCTAGAATCTTGGCAAAATATGTTTAACTGCGATCGCATCTATATCGGTGGGGGCGAAGCCAAAAAAATTGCGATCGACTTACCAGAAAATGTCACAATTATCCCCAATATTCACGGCTTATTGGGTGGCATTGCCCTGTGGAAAGATTAAAGATATAGATCGAGCGAAAATTGGCAATATTTTGCCCATCTGATAGCAAATCCGGGTTAATCAACCCAGATTTGCTGGGGATTAAAAATCAAGCTTTAAATCATAATGGGTTTGACCATTACCATTAATTTCTACATTCATTTCCGCCATCAGTTTAGCGATTCGCTTGGCAAAATAAAATAATCGCTTCAAATATTCAATAAAATCGGATTCGACGCGAAATGCTACTAAGCCATTAGATTGGTTAGCTTTTAAACGCATCGCTAGATGATGATGAGCTTGGTCAGCTAACTGATTAATATGCGGCTTCATAGCCACAACTTCGGCGGCTAATTTTTGATCGCCAGAAACCACAGAGGCGATCGCCTGTTCCACCGCTAAACAAACCTCCTCATGCAGTGACTTTAAAACCTGTTGCGTCGAATCACTTAATTTAATCTCATGGCGCAGCCGCTGATAACCCAGTTCCACCATATTTGTCTCAATGGTATCGCCAATATTTTCAATATAACCGGCAATATCCAAATACATTGAGATTAACTGAGATTGGGGCGGGACTAACCTTTGTAAACTTAGCTGACTTAAATAAGCAACGATCGCCTCATGGAGTCGATCCACATCATCATCCATCGTTCTCAGGGCTGTCACCTGATCGTTGTTTCCTTGCTCAACGGTTTGCAGGGAACTCCGCACCATCTGAAGGGTAATTTTTCCCAGTTCAGCTAACTCCAAACGCACCCGATCTAAGGCCAAAGCTGGGGTAGTCAGCAAAAGGTCATCCAGATATTTTGGTTGCCATTGTGCTTTCTCCAGAGAGCGATCGGGGACTAACCATTGTAAAAACCTAGCGAAAAGCGGGACAAACCAAATAAAAATAAATGCATTTGCCACATTAAAAAAAGTATGGGCATTAGCAATTTGTCGGGGCGTTTCTACCGCCAGTTTACCCATACCTTCCAAGGATGATGAAACCGGAGTGATCCAGCGAATTACATCAGCTAGTTGGTCGATAAACCCAATCCAGAGAATCACACCCAAAGTATTAAACAACACATGGGCCATCGCTGCCTGAAAAGCCGCTGAAGGTTTGCCCAATGATGCCAAAGTTGCCGTGACACAAGTGCCAATATTTGCGCCAAACACTAAAACAATTCCGGCTTCCAGACTCAATAAACCTTGACTAGCCAGCACAATCACCAAGCTAGTTGTCACCGCCGAACTATGCACTAACGCCGTAAAAACCGCCGCCAAAGTTATGCCCAACCAAGGATTTTGCACTTGCTGCATCCATTCAATAAACGGGGGATAAGTCTGAAGTGGAGTTGTGGCGATCTTCATTAACTCCATCCCATAAAACATCAGACCTAAGCCCATTAACAAAACACCATACAGGCGAAAGTATCGTCGTTTAGAAATCAGTTGCAAACCAAAACCCAGGGCAAAAAACACTAAGGCGGAACGAGTAATATTGAAAGCAATAATTTGAGCGGTAATCGTGGAGCCAATATTCGCCCCCATAATCACCCCAATGGATTGGGGCATCGTCATCAAACCAGCAGAGACAAAACCCACTACCAAAACCGTTGTCACCGTTGAGGACTGGATCACAGCGGTGACAAATGCTCCCACCATCAAGCCATTAAAATGATTCGAGGTCAGTTTAGCCAGCATAAGCTTCATGGATTTACCGGCAACTTGTTTTAATGCCTCGGTCATTTGTTCCAGTCCATAGAGAAAAAAGGCCAGACCTCCACAAAGACCCACGGTAATTTTACCGAGTTCTAAAAGACTAATTGTGTTTGTGACTGTCATTTTTTGTCAACCTTCAGAGAAAATTAAGCCATTAAAAGCCATTAAACTTTTAATGGTCTACTTATTTAATATTAACTCTTTTATAAAATCAATTAAAAACATTTTTTAGTTGATCCCCAGTTGTCTAAGTCACTTTTTTCCTGTTTAAAGCTGGTTAAAATTTTTGATTTCTCTGGGGTCGGGAGAATGCCCGGATCGGGGGTCAGCATTCCGCCGAAAATAGTCAACCGGAAAAACCGGCTTGATTTTATCCTATATAACAGATGTGTTATTAGTTATAGCAATAAAACCAGATTAGACATCATCGGTCTTAAAATAGACTTAGTTGTGATTGATACCTGGGAGGGCGATCGCTCACTCAGAGGGCAATTTTTCCAGGAGAGAATCAGGAAAGAATTAGGAGATAATTAGGAGATAATAATTTGAAAGAAACAATCATGTTAGGGTTAAATCCGATGACAGACTTGAGTAAAAAACTGCGTGGATCATTCAGACAGTCCCGGAGTTTAGTCGTGATGCTTATGGCTTGTAGTTTAATGCTATTGAGTGGCTGTGTTAAATATGATTTAGGAATTAATTTTGCCAGTCAAACTCATGGGGAGATTATTCAACATATTCAAATTGGAGAACGGCTGAGTTCATTTAGCAGCGAAACCGCTAGATTATGGCTAGAGAGTATTAAGCGGCGTACTCGTGATTTAGGCGGAAAAACTCAGAAAATTTCTGACCAAGAAATTGTGGTAAAGATTCCGTTTAATAATGGGGTTGAATTAGCCGATAAAATTAATCAATTTATGAATCCCGGTGGTCAACCGGGTTCTGGAGCGAAAAAAGAATTAGACCCAGACCTGCCGCCAATTTCCGCAGCAATGACCGTGACCCAAAATAATTGGTTGTTTGCTTTGCGGAATCGCTTAATTTATGATTTGGATTTGCGATCGCTCGGTGTCATTTCTACCAATGGTAACCTGTTAATTAGCCCAGGGGCTTTGCTGGATTTAAAATTTGCGTTGCAAACTCCTTGGGGAGGTGAAGTTATTACCGATGCTGCCGTTACTCCAGAGAGTGAATTAGAAGCAAAAATAAGTCAAAATGCACCGCTAATTCCCGAAATTATAGACCAGGGAAAAACCTTTATTTGGCATTTACAACCAGGACAACTGAACCATATTGAGGTGACTTTCTGGGTGCCAAGTCCGATTGGTATTGGGGCGGGAATGATTGCTTTATTTATTGGCATCAGTATGTATGCGAAAAATCTGTTGTCACCCCCACAGGGGTCAACAGAGGAACGGTCAACAGAAGACCCCAACTCTGGTGCGATCGCTTCAAAACCAGAACAGGACTTAAGCAACCCCTCGATCGGTAGGGTGAGTTAGCGGCAGCGTAACGCACCCTACCGATCGAGGGGCGGTTCCGCTTGGCATTGGTGTCAACCCCCCCTCGCGGGGGCAGGCTTAACGTCAAGTTTCGCATCCGACAGGGACTTAAGTCCCTGTCGGATCCTGAAGCGATCGCCCCCATCAAACAAAGGATCCAGGGAAAGCCGCGATCGCTTTTTTCCCGGACTGCAACCGGAACCCACCGCCAGGCGATCGTCTCAGGAATATTTATGACGGTAGTATTGATGGCGGTAATATTAATTGGGAACCTTCGCAACTGTTGACGAGAATAAGCTAAAGTGATAGTAGGAGTCTGCTAGATTTCCTAGAAAAAAACCATAATTCAGACAAACTGGAGTGAGATGTCAACTAGATGCCAACTAGATGCCAACATAAACAAAACCGTTGTCAGAATCAAAACTGAATCAACAAATTTTGCAGTCAGGGTACTTTGAAAGTAAAACTGGAGGGAAAAAATGTCGTCAAATGAGAATCAAAGCCCGACAATCTTAGCGGTAGATGATAGTCCAGTGATGCAAGACCTGGTAAAAAGGGCTTTATCCAGTGAATATCGGGTGCTGGTCGCCGATAACGCCGTGGACGCTTTATCAATTATTTACCACGATCAGATTGCACTATTATTGCTCGACGTAACCATGCCAGGAATTGACGGTCTTGAACTCTGTCGCACGGTGCGTAACATTCCACAGTTTCAAGAACTGCCGATTATTATGTTAACCGCCCGTGATGGAATGTTTGATAAAGTGCAGGGACGATTAGCCGGAGCCACGGAGTATTTAACCAAACCGTTTCAAAGTGAACAGTTGTGTCAAGTGGTGAAAACTTTTCTGAGTATTCATGCGAATTCTGAAGAGACAGTGGAGCAACGGTCAAAGATCAAATAATTTGAGAGATTTAACATCACCAGCGATTCTCTATCGGCTATTCTATCTTCGGCTTTATAGAGGCCGACCCACTTCAGCCAAATTAAGCTATTTTTAACCTATTTTTTCCCGTGAATCAACGGGCAAAAACTAATCAACGGGCAAAAACTAATTAATTCAGCAATTCAGCGAGGGTCGCGCCTCCAGAATATCTCAAGCCAATCAAACCCTATTTTAATCTTATTTAGCGATCGCCTCTAGCGGCTGCTTAATTATGACTTCATAAGACTTCATATGATTGGCTGATTTTAGCTGAGTTTAGCTGAGTTTAGCTGAGTTTAGCTGATTTTAGCTAATTTTAAAATTTATAGTTGCGATCGCGCACCCACAAACTGACAGGCACCGAATTCCCCGATCGATCCACTTTAATTTCCACTACAAAAGCCTGTGGTTGTCGTTGAGCTTGAGCAATTTCATTATTAATTTTTTCTCCTTGGTCTTCGGGCATATAATAAGTTTCTATGCCATAGAGAATCTGCCATTCATTGATATATTCTCCCTGGATAGCCACTTGATTCGCGGCCAAATCTTGGGGGCGATCGCGACTAATTTTAATCGGTTGCCAAGGACTTGGCGTGAGGGTGCTTTTTGGATTTGCTGGTTGTTCCATCACAATATAAAAAGTCTGAGAGTTTGACTGATAATTGGCGGCATAATTTCTCTGCGGGGTGATTTCTTCCCAACCGGGTAACTTCTTCAAAGTATCGGTATCAGAAATTTTATAGGATAAAGTTTGGTAGTAACCCCGCATCGGATCGTAAGGATCGACGGGTCTAGTTTCCAAAATAACTGTGGTTCCGGTTAAATGAGTATAAACCGCTTGAGCGGGAACCGCTAAAATTAATCCGGTTTGTAATACCAGGATTACGGCGAATTTCCACCATTTTCCAGAATTTTTAGCCTCAGCAATTGGCTGATATTCTTTTGGTTCTGATTCAGGATTTTGGTGATTTTCTTTCGGTGATATCATGGGCTGAATTCCTTTAACGAATTTGACAAAAATGAATTAATCGTTGTTGTTGGAAAAAACATGGAAAAATATAGGGGAATGTGACTATAAATAATTTTTGCTATATTCCCCTTTATCCATTTTTCCTAAATTGATTCAGGTAAAGATGCTTTAGCTTTCGCGGCTTTAAGCTGACGTTCAAACCACAAACCCGCCGCAATAATGGCCACACCACAGATAACAAAGACGATGGCTTTTAACAGCAATTCTGTGTCATATTCAAACATCCGACTGGTAATTTGCAAGACTAACAGCACCATGCCATACCAAAAGGTTGTGCGTTTGACTAAGGTTAAGGCATCCCGAATTAACCCAATAGCGAACCAGGCTAATAAAATGTTAATGGCGATGGTGGCAATTGGCAGAATCGGCGTAATATTCAGGTGGACGATCAATAAGATATTGATGACGCTCATCAATATGAGAATCATCCCATTGTTAATGTTAAGGGTCTGAAATGGATTCAGATTTTGAGGCTGTTTGAAAATTTGCAGCCATCCCATGAAGGCAAAGACGCTCAACAAGAATACATCGGGTAAAAATTGGCGAAACTTTTCGATTTCTGTGACACTAGGATCACTCCACAACCAACGATCCCAAACTCCGTGAAAGGAAAAGAAATATAAAAATATGGCGAAAAAGCAAAGGGCGATCGCTCGTGAAATGGCCTGAAAAGAATATTCATTTAAAGCAGGCATCCTGGCGATCCAGATTCTGGTAAATTTCCATAAATCATCGCGATAACCCCATAATAAAGCGGGCGGTATAGTAAAGGCGATCGCGGCCAAAATACCCCCGCCGTTCGTACCCAAGGCAAAGGGATTAATACCGATCATAAAACTGAGGGTAATGCCAATACTGGCTAAGGCAAAAATTACCCGCGAACCACACCAATAAGCTAACGGAACAAATAATAAACTGAGGGAGATCGGCAAATGATTTATCAGTATTTGCGAGAAACCAAACTCTTCGATTCGACCGTAATCTGTCAGTTCTGAAAAATAGCTGATTCCCAGGAGAATTTGGGCGAAAACTCCTAAAGAAGTTAACCGGAGAGCAAAAGCCATTGGTAAGACACCTAATGACCAATATAAAAATAGCTCGTAAATGGGGCCGCTTTGGTGAAAAAGCTGGGACATTAGGGCTATATTTGCCCCTAAAATTAGCGACCCGAACAGTAATAATCCATGACCCAAGCGTTTTTTTCCAGGGTTACGGGTCGGTTGTCGCCAAAGATAGAAGCCGCTGATATTCACGGTCAAAAATACGGCCAACAGTAATATAACCCGAAAGTTTCGTGACCAATCTTGCCAATTTGCGGCGACAAATGTGATCGCCCCTAAACCCAGGAGAATACATCCTAAACCAATTAAGATACTAATAAAGCGATCGCTGGCGGCGGAGTCTAACTGATTAAATCTATAGCGTTGGGATAATTCCTCATATTGCCGGGAACTAATCAATCCTTCCGCTTGCCATTGCTGAGATTCTTTGCGTAATTCATGGCGAAATTTTTCTGAAACCATAATCAAAACTAGCCTTAAAGAGAAGTCTCAAAGGAAAAAAGTCTTAAAGGAAAAATGAATCAGCCTCCCGATCTATTGGGGATTCTGGACCCCCGGTGGCTAATTCCGTTGATGATATGCCAGTTAATCAACTGGGATATGAACGAACAACTTTTTTGTAACACAACTGAATTTTGGTTCCGTTGGCTGTGGGACAGTTGATAAATTGCCCCCTACTACCACACGCATCAAGCACCGCGATCGACGGTGTTAATGCTCAGTTTAAGCGGCTGATAAGCACTGGTGTAAAATAAATTGCACATTGTTTGTGATTCGTGTATAATAGCATAGGGAAAATCCACCGGTGCTTGGTACTAAAGTGAGATTTATTCAGAATTTAAGTCCAGAAACCCAAAGACTTCTAGAAAGAATTTATCAAGAAAGCAAGCGGACTCAAGTGCGAGCCCGAGCCCATTGTATTCTATTAAGTTTTAGCGGTTTCAGGAGAGAGCAACTCATCGACATATTCGGAGTCAGCCGCCGTACCATACACTATTGGTTTCAGAAGTGGGAAACTCAAAAATTAGTAGGATTGTATGACCGGGCAGGCCGAGGCAGAAAACCCAAGTTGTCATCATCCCAAAAGGAACAAGTGAAAGAGTGGGTGAAGTCGGAGCCGAAAACTTGAAAAAAAGTGATAAATCAGGTAGAAGAATCCTGGGGAATCAAAGTGAGTAAATCTACCCTAAAAAAAGTGGTAAAAGAATTCGGCATGACCAGGAAAAGAATGATCATAAGTCTCAACGGGTCACCCTTTGAGTGGGAATATGATCTGAAGCTAGAAAAATTATCAGTCTTAAAAAACCTTGATGAAAAAGGCGACATAGACTTAAGGTATTTAGATGAAGTTGGGTTTAGCCTGACTCCTGTTATCCCTTATGGATGGCAATTGCCGGGGGAAACAATTACTTTGAAAAGTTCAGTGCGATTCGTTCACACGGGCGCGACCTGAAATGGTCATTTGAAACAAGGTTCCGAACCTTATAGGGATTTCCACCCCTAGCCCTCACAGAAAGGACTCAACGAGCTAGCAGTTAAATTTCCAAAATGAGAATTGCTGTGATGCCTTTCAGCAAAACCCACAAAACGGGTATATATACCCAAATCCAATGGCAAGAAACGTCCTCTAGGGATTCCCACCATCAAGGATAGAGTCGCACAAGCAATAGTCAAAAATGTAATGGAACCTGAATGGGAAGCCGTGTTTGAAGCAAACTCCTATGGCTTCAGACCCTGAAGAAGCTGCCAAGATGCAATTGAACAATGTTTCAACAAGTTCAGAAACAACCACTCAGGAAGACACACCAAGCGCTTCAAACCAAATATCCTCAATGGGATTCTGAGTTGGATCATTGGCAGCAAAGCTAATACAAGTCACTTTCCAGTGAGATTCATCGAGTTCTTGATTGACCGACTTTAGATCATCTTTGACGGCCTGAGAACGATGATACGTTGCACCATCCCAAATGATGGCAATCCTACTCTGAGGATATTGGTCTAACAAATATTTAATGAAGGCTATCGCCTGACTCAGAATTCCCCTTCTTAACGACTTGAATTAGACACTGCTGAGTATATAAATCCACCGCTCCATAGTAGGTCTGCTTCTGTCTCTCATTCGTGATGGGGACTGAAATCCGTTCGTCTGTTTTACCCCATACATACCTACACAGATATCCCCACCACATATGGCACTCATCTTCATGGAAGCCCGTTTACTTTTTTGACGCACACTGCTCTTGAAAGTTTTTTCTTGATTAAGGAGATTAAGAGCCAGACGTCTGAGAAAGGCGAAATTACGAGGACTATGACCAAAGCGGATCCGGCATTGATCTTCTTTAAAAGTAACGTCTATTGTCCAGTGAACTTGATTTTCAATGCCCCAGTGCTGGCGAATCACACGACCAAGATGTTGGGCATCAGCAGGTAAAGAAGACAGATAAAAGTGAACGTCACGAGTAGTTTTGTTCCACAGATGACGGACTCTCTCAACCATGACGACACATTGAAGTCCGTTCCCATTGCTCCTGTTGATAAAGACCACCAAAAGCTGACAGTGGTACAGCCCAAACGTGACGCTTTTCAACACGATGATGCCCTTTGTCAATGCGTTGGTCATACATAACTAACATCAAGGCATTCAAAATGGTTGCTTTGAGCCTGGATAAACCAGTTTTTTACTTGGGTGTAAAGAGTTGGATGATTCCCTTTGAGTGTCAACACATAATCGGCTTTTTTCTCTCTAAGGAGTCGGACAATATCAGTCTGGGTTACCATCGGATCAATGGTAATAATTGCCTCTTGAATATCTAATAATGCCAATAGAGCGGGAATTGCAGTAATTTGCAGTAATTTCATGTTTAATGGTCTTCGACTTTGACTTGCGCTAATACTAGACGTTGTTCACTCAGGGTAAGCTCATCTAATTTAGTAAAAAATGTCCTTGATAAATTTGTCAAAATATGTAATGGGTTCGAGTCACCGAAGTTAAACCTATAATCAATTTTGAATTTGAATCTCAGTGATAGTCAATCAATTTGAAACGGAGTCAAAGGCAATGACAAAGGGTTTTGCATCGGCAGATCAACTTCCTCAACCCCCTCAACCTAGAATATCTGACCAACCAACCTTAACTTCTCTAAACGAAATCCAAGCCAATTTATTAAATTATGTAGCTTCTGTTCCCGATCCGAGAGTGGCAAGAACCCAAAAACACAACCTTAAAGATATTTTAGTCATTGCTATTTTAGCTGTGATTGGCGGTGATCAGGGGTGGGAAGATATCGAATGTTTATAGGCATAAGATTCGGCTACCAAGTGATACAACTTAGTATTAGGCCAGACCTTGCCAGTCTCGAAGAACCGTTGCCTTATGTAGTAGTTGCAGAGGTTGTAAAGATTCTTGGCTTTAAACCATAAAGAATCGCATTCTTGCCAATCCTCATGTGTCTTCTTGATTAGATGCCTCTCGACTAGCTGCATTTCGTTTCCGCCTCATAGCGGATATTCTCCTATAAATCAAAAAGAGTTTTCAATTTTTGTCTAGGTATGTCTATAATTTTGTTAAACTATTCAAAGCCTTAATGCGCCTGTGTTTGCCGCATGACTTCTGATACTTCTGTTCCATTGTCGGAAACCATTTCCCAGGAAAACTCTACCAACATCCCAGCCACCAACATCTCTGCAGAAACCCCTCCAGAGAAAGAACTGGAGCAACCGGAGACCTCCTCGACGGAGGAGCAAGTGACTGAGGATAAATCAGCGGAGGAGCCAGATTTCTTCATTGCGATCGATCCGAACTTGCAGCCTCGATTTACCACCAAGGATGGAAAACTCTTGCTAATTCTGCCCCGAGAAATCCGAGCAAAAGATGGCGATACACCATTGAATGATTGGATGGAGATGTGGCAAGCCCTAAAACACCGATTAAATGGGGGCGATCGCTTCTGGCAAGCCAATACCTCCGTCTATTTGATGGCTCAGGATCGGTTGCTAGATGTGCGACAATTGCAGGCGATCGCCGATGCCCTTTCTGAAGTGCAATTAAACCTCAGTCGGGTTTACACTGCTCGCCGTCAAACCGCTGTGGCAGCGGCAACCGCTGGCTATTCCGTCGAACAGCGCATCAACCTAGCGGCCTTTAATCCCAGCAACAATGCCCCAGTCCAAGCCCTCGCCGATCCTCTTTATCTAGAAACGACCATTCGTTCTGGGGTAGAAATTCGCCATGAAGGAACCGTGGTGATTCGCGGGGATGTCAATCCGGGGGGTTCCGTGGTCGCTGATGGAGATATCTTAGTCTGGGGCCGTTTGCGGGGCATTGTCCATGCAGGAGCGCGGGGCAATAATGAATCAATCATTATGGCCTTGGAAATGGAGCCCACCCAAATTAGAATTGGCGATTATGTTGCCCGTTCTCCAGAAAGTCCCCCGGAATTCTATCCAGAAGTGGCGTATGTATCCCCAGAGGGTATTCGCATCGCTGGAGCTCTGGATTTTGCCAAATCTTCTTCCTCGGCAACGGAATTATAACTGCTATTTCTGCTCTTTCCCTGTTAAAAACACCAAAATTTCTCGGTTGAGTCCGAAGTGTTCCTCGGACCAACGCAGCACACTATGGTAAAGTAAATCGGCTACCAATCGATTAACTAAATCGGCAGTCCAACTCTGATCAGCTTTATCGCTGGTAAATAAAAATAACCCATCCATTCACCCGCAATCTCATAGTCAATTTTATTTATGAGTCGCATTATTGTCATCACTTCTGGTAAAGGCGGGGTGGGAAAAACCACCTCTACAGCGAATCTCGGCATGGCACTGGCTAAACGAGGTCGCAAAGTAGCTTTAATCGATGCTGATTTTGGCCTAAGAAATCTTGATTTACTTCTTGGGTTAGAAAATCGCATCGTTTACACAGCGGTAGAAGTGATTGCCGGTCAATGTCGGTTAGAACAAGCCTTGGTTAAAGACAAGCGTCAACCGGGACTCGCACTTCTGCCCGCAGCACAAAATCGCATGAAAGATGCCGTGACCCCAGATCAAATGAAACAGATTGTTCAGCAACTGTTGCAGAAATATCATTATGTGCTGATTGACTCACCGGCGGGAATTGAACAGGGGTTTCAAAATGCGATCGCCGCCGCGAGAGAAGCCTTAATTGTCACCACGCCGGAAATTGCCGCAGTGCGTGATGCTGACCGGGTGATTGGTTTGCTGGAAGCCCACGGAGTGCGGCAAATTCATTTAATTGTGAATCGACTTAAACCACAAATGGTAGAAGCTAATGACATGATGTCAGTAGCGGATGTCCAAGAAATTCTGGCTATTCCTCTGATTGGAGTGATTCCAGATGATGAACGGGTGATTGTTTCTACCAATCGTGGGGAACCCTTAGTATTAGGGGAGGAGCAAACACTCGCTGGCAAAGCGTTTGATAATATTGCCCGTCGTTTAGAAGGAGAAAAAGTAGAGTTATTAGATTTAAGTCTACCTTCAGACAACTTCTTTTCCCGCATCCGCAAATTGTTCTTTACCAAAATAATGTAAGCCTCTACCATTTTTGCAAGCTACATGATTAGCGAACTTCTCGAAAGATTGTTTCCTCGATCTGGGCCTGACAGTAGTCGCCTAGAAGTCAAGCGCCGCCTCAAACTGGTGTTGGCGTACGATCGCGCTGATATCACTCCAGATACCTTTGAGGCGATGCGACAAGAAATCCTGGAAGTGGTTTCTCGATATGTAGAATTAGACTCCGAAGGATTTAATTTATCCCTGGAAAATAGCGATCGCGCCACGGCGTTGATTGCCAATTTTCCCATTCGGCGAATGAAAACACAGGTAGAATCTTCGGCAAAATCTAAATCTGGAATGTCCTTAGATTTGCCGTCAAATTACCCTCAATTTACAGCCGATGGAGACTTAATTTCTCCTCTATCAGCACCGGAAATTGAATCGGAAATAGATCTGGAAAACGATCTAGACATTGATTCTGAATCGGAAATCGATGCCGAACTAGAAACGGCATCTAAGTCCACACCTGAACTTAAATTACAATTAGGATTAGAAGCCAATCCCAATATAAATTTAGAGCCAAAACAACTAGAAAAAAAACCAGATTCAGACCGGGATTAATCAGAACCAAAAATTGATCGAACGACCGGAAGTGAGAAACCTTTGAGATCCTAACGCGCATTTTCTGCGGGGCGGGTCTATTTTGCCAACCGCGTGTATCAATCTCTGGGAGGGAGAATCCCTGTTTCTCTGGATTTCACCAGCGAAATTTTATTTCAATGGTGGGAAATTATCCGAGAAATTATCCGAGAAATAATCCGGGAAATAATCCGGGAAATAATCCGGGAAATAATCCGGGAAATAATCCGGGAAATAGATGAAATAGATATTATAGTTATTGCAATTAAGATTAATATAATTATGTAGGGGCGGTTCGCGCAATTATTAATTATGTAGGGGCGTATGTAGGGGCGGTTCGCGAACCGCCCCTACTACGATTAAATGTCTCATTTAAATTTAAAATTACTATAAACTACACAATCGATGATGATTTAGCAGTCAATAAATTAAATGTGGGGGATGCGATCGCGCCCAAAAAAACCTCGACAATGAAGCCGAGGTTTTGTGCTGATTTATCAGAGATTTATTAACCTCTAATCGGCATTAATCTTCAGAATATTCTTCAGAATATTCTTCCGCAGAATCCTCATCGTGAGGATGTCCCACGGAATTAGCAGAAACCAGGGCACCCAGTTCTAATTGTTCGCGCACTTTTTTCTCAACATCTGCCGCCATTTGGGGATTTTCTTCGAGATACTTCGAGGCATTATCCCGTCCTTGCCCAATGTTATTATCGTTGTAGTTATACCAAGTACCTTTGCGAGTAATCACGCCAGTTTCTTCGGCCAGATCCAAAATACAGCCGTAGCGAGAAATCCCTTTACCAAATAAAATATCAAATTCGGCAATGCGGAACGGGGGCGCAACCTTATTTTTCGCCACTTTCACTTTTGCCCGAATTCCATATTCTTCTGAGCCTTTTTTCAAGGTTTGAATCCGGCGGATATCTAATCTGACAGAAGCATAAAACTTCAGGGCTTGTCCTCCGGTTGTCACTTCTGGATTCCCATAGGTGACGCCAATTTTTTGCCGGAGTTGGTTGAGGAATACCACCGTACAACCAGATTTACCAATATTTCCAGTAATTTTTCTGAGGGCATGGCTCATTAAACGGGCTTGTAAGCCTATTTGAGATTCTCCCATTTGTCCTTCGATTTCTGCCCTAGGCACCAACGCCGCCACAGAGTCGATCACTACAATATCTACAGCGGTCGATCGCACCAGTTGATCCACAATTTCTAAACCCATTTCTCCCGTATCTGGTTGGGAAACGAGTAAATTTTCAATATCCACGCCCAGGTTAGCGGCATAAGTCGGGTCGAGAGCGTGTTCCGCATCGACAAACGCGGCAATTCCCCCAGATTTTTGAATTTCGGAGATGGCATGGAGTGCGACGGTGGTTTTACCCGAACTCTCAGGGCCGTAAATTTCAATCACCCGCCCTTTTGGTAAGCCGCCTCCCAGGGCTAAATCCAGGGTCAAGGCTCCACTGGGGATGGTTTCCACTTTCATCCGGGTGGCGTCTCCCAGGCGCACGATTGAGCCTTTGCCAAAGTTTCGCTCAATCTGGGTCAGCACCATTTTCAGGGCTTTGTCTTTTTCGCTATTCGTAGAGGTTTGAGTAGCCATGCCTAGCCTCAAGAGTTGTCAGGGTTTTCGAGAGCTTTTATTTTAGCTTGCTTGCCTGAAAATTTGTGGTCAGCAAGGAAAAGCCCTAGGATTGCTCTCTCCGGGCTTTAAACCCACTATAGGATATATTGACTTTTAAGTCAACTAAGTTTTCTGGTAAATTAAACCTCTGACTGCTCGTCGCGATCGCTGCTGACTCGTTGCTTATGACTGCCGATTTGCCCGATTTTCAACTTGCCGATGCGGATCTAGCCGATATCTCCGTGGTGTCGGTGTCTGGATTGACTGCTTATATTCAGGCAGTTTTACAGAAGGATCCGCTTTTACGCCAAATTTGGGTGATGGGAGAGGTGTCAAGTACACGACATCATGCCAGTGGGATATTTTTTACCCTGCAAGATGAGGGGGCTGCCATTCGCTGTGTGACTTGGAATAGTCAGCGGGGAAAGTTGGTGCAACAGCCTGTGACTGGGGAACAGTTGCTCGTTTTGGGCAGTATTCGCCTTTATCCCCAGCGGGGAGATTATCAGTTGACGATTTGGCAAGCGTTGCCAGCCGGAGAAGGGTTGCAGGCGTTGCGTTACCGCCAACTGCGATCGCGTCTGGAAGCAGAGGGGTTGTTTGACCCGGAGAAAAAGCGACCTTTGCCAGTTCATCCCCAAACCATTGCGGTGGTGACTTCGCCGCAAGCCGCCGCTTGGGGCGATATTCAACGAACTCTCAGCCAACGCTATCCAGGGTTAGAGGTCTTGTTCTCCCCGGCAACGGTTCAGGGTCAACAAGCCCCAAGTTCGATTGTTCAGGCGATTCAGCGGGTTGAGGCAGATGGTCGCGCTGAGGTGTTGATTTTGGCGCGAGGTGGTGGCGCTACGGAGGATTTGGTCTGTTTTGATGATGAAAGAGTGGTGCGAGCGATCGCTGATTGTTCGATTCCGGTGATTACAGGCATTGGGCATCAACGAGATCAGTCTTTGGCGGATTTAGCGGCGGATGTTTGCGCTCACACCCCGACCGCTGCGGCAGAAATTGCCGTGCCCAGTTTCCGGGTTCTGGAGGCGGAACATCGTCAGCGGATGACGGCGCTTTATCGTTCCGTGACACAACAGTGGGAAGAGGCTAGGGAAAATTTAGCCTTTATGCGATCGCGCCTGCTTCAGCTTCCCCAAACTAGCCGCAGTTTGCAAAAAGCTGACCAAACCTGTGATTTATTGCGGCAAAAATTGGCTGCCCTTGACCCTAATGCGGTGTTAAAACGCGGCTATGCGATCGCCAAAACCGAAGCTGGGGCAATTGCCCGGTCTACCGCTGATTTATCCTTAGATCAAGGGTTAATCATTCAGTTAGGCGAAGGACAGATTAAAGTTAAAATTACCGAAATTTTATCTGATTAAATGAATAGTACAGCTAATAGTAACGCCCTATGAAAAAATCTACTACTACCAAGTCCGCTAAAGCTAAAAATTGGAATTATGAAGCTACCGTAGCTAACCTAGAAACGATTATTGATGAAATTGAATCAGGCCAGTTAGACCTGGCGGAAGTCTTTGATAAATTTGCCTGGGCTGTAGCAGCGTTACAGGAATGCGAGGTTTTTTTGTCCGAGAAAAAAAAGCAAATGAATTTATTAATTGAAACCTTAGAAGATGAGGCAGAATTTTAATTTTTTAACCAACCACTTATGGCTTTTGTCCTTGGTTATTTGTTCCTAGTCCTTAGTCCTTAGTCCCTAGTTATTTCTGCTTTCTTTTTGGCGATCGCTCATTAGTTCCTAGTCCTCGTTTGCCCGTTGTCTGTGAACAGTCCACCGTCAACCATCAAATATCAAAATTTTAAGCAGTAGGGGCACGATCTTTCCGGCAGTTAAATTAATATTTTAAGCAATAAATTAACTGCCGGAAAGATCGTGCCCTTAGACTGCCGGAATCCTTCCTTCGCCCCTACGGATATTTGTGGTTGACCAATCTGAAAACTGCTGTAAGGCAAAGATTTTCTCTCTTATTTTCTCTCTCACCTTCCTGATTGATGGCGGCTGTGAATGAATGAAAGTGCTATTCAGCCGTAGCAAATTAATTTAGGAGATGTCTAAGATGTTGAGAAATATTTTCGCGATCGCGATCTCCTCAGCCATCACCACCACTTCCTTTGGGGTTCATGCACAGCCACAACCGGATAATCGGGGAAACTTTAGAAATGTAAACTGGCAATCTTGGCGGGTGGTTGACCGAGATCCCAACGGTTTAAATTGTCGTCAAGGGCCGGGGACTAATTATAACATTCTCAGAAGATTTCGTTTTTTAACACAGATTGCTCCGGTATCATCCCGCGAAGTCAAATTAGATAAGGATCGAGATCCTTGGGTAGAAGTAATCGTCGATAATAATCAATCTTGTTTTGTGCGTTCTCACTCAGCTTTCATTCTGCCTAGCTGGGATTTTTATCAACAAAATTAACGGCAAAATTAACGGCAAAATTAACGGCAAAATTATCAACAAAATTAACGGCAAACTTAACGGCAAACTTAACGGCAAACTTAACGGCAAACTTAACGGCAAACTTAACGGCAAACTTAACGGCAAACTTAACGGCAAAATTTATTATCGGGATTAGAGAAACCGGGTTTTTGCTGTTTTTTCCAAAAATGTGGGTGGTTCGGAAAAAACCCGGTTTCTTTTCTCTGCCCGGCTAATAAACTGATGATTTAGCATTCTGATGAGACACAATCAAGCCACTCCTTTAACTTTTTTGTGAGGTTTGATTGGACTGTTGGCGATAGCGATAATAAGCAGCACAAGCCCCTTCGGAAGAAACCATCGGCGCACCTAAAGGATGCTCTGGAGTACATTCGCCGCTAAAAGCCGGACACTGATGAGGCTTTTTAACTCCTTGCATAATTTCCCCACTAATACATGGTGATGGTTCGGCGAAAGCTGACGGGATACTCTGCAAATTAAAGCGTTTTTGGGCATCAAATTGGCCATATTTATCCCGGAGTTTTAAGCCGCTGCGGGGAATTTCCCCAATGCCGCGCCAGTCTCGTGAAGTCACTTCAAACACTTCTCGAATTAACTGTTGAGCCGGAATATTTCCTTGTTCTTCTACGGAACGTTTATACTGATTTTCTACTTCGGCTTTCCCTGCTTCTAACTGCTGCACGCAAAGATAAATTCCTTGGAGAATATCCACAGGTTCAAATCCGGTGACGATGATGGGACATTGATATTTTTCGGCAATGGGATAATATTCGGTGTAACCCATGACGGTGCAAACATGACCCGCCGCTAAAAAGCCTTGAACTTGACAGTTGGGTGAGGCTAAGATCGCTTCCATTGCCGGGGGCACTAACACATGAGAAACTAACATGGAGAAATTCTTTAGTTCTTGTTGTTCTGCCCGAAATATGGCCATTGATGTGGCTGGGGCAGTGGTTTCAAATCCGACAGCAAAAAATACCACTTCTTTGTCAGGATTATCCCGCGCAACTTTTAAAGCATCTACGGGAGAATACACGATCCGCACATCTGCCCCGGTTGCTTTTACACTTAACAAGTCTTTTTCTGTGCCAGGAACTCGTAACATATCCCCAAAAGAACAGAGGATAACTTCTGGACGTTGTGCTAGGGCGATCGCCTGATCGATTAACTCAATAGAAGTGACACAAACCGGACAACCAGGCCCGTGAATGAGGGTAATTTCTTTGGGTAAAAGTTCATCAATGCCATATTTGACGATCGAGTGGGTTTGTCCGCCGCAGATTTCCATAATTGTCCAAGGTTTGGTGACAATTTTGGCGATCGCCAGAGCATAGTCTTGTGCAGCCTTCGCATCTCGGTACTCATCCACAAATTTCATAATCTTTGATCCTTTATGTTTAGTTATTGCCAAATTTAGCTGACCGCCGATCGCGGACTCCCAGCCCCTGGTGGCAAACTACTCTCTAGACGGTTATCACTATCTTACCCACTACATGGCCGGCTTCGCTGTGTTGATGGGCTTGGGCAATTTGCCAAAGGGGGTAGGTGCGATCGATAATACTGCGTAGTTTACCCGCAGAAACCAGGTCTTTCAAGGTAGCCATATCTTCACCACTAGGTTTAGCCAAAATAATTTTACATTTTTTTCCGGGCAATAACAGAGTTAGGAAACTTTCTAATAAGCAAGGTAATATGGGCAAAGTGGTAATATAAACTCCGTTTTTGTGTAAAATTTTATTACATTTTCCTAAAGATTTATGAGCAATTGTATCAAAAATAATATCATAAGTTTCTGAAGAAATTGTAAAATCTTGTTGCGTATAGTCGATCGCGCGATCTGCGCCTAAACTTTTGACTAATTCTAAGTTTTTGGTACTGCATACAGCGGTGACATGGGCTTGATAGGCTTTGGCAATTTGGATGGCATAAGTACCTACCCCTCCAGAACCGCCATTAATCAGCACTTTTTGTCCGGGCTGAATTCCCCCTAAGTCTCGTAAAGATTGTAAAGCGGTTAGGGCAGCAACAGGTAAAGCGGCAGTTTCTTCGGCGGTCATATTGTTCGGTTTAAATGCCGCAGCGGTTTCTGAAACTACTGCATATTCCGCATAAGCCCCACCGGGAAAATCGACCATTCCGTAAACTAAATCTCCGGGTTTAAATTTGGTGACTTTGCTGCCGATTTCTATCACTTCCCCACACACATCAAATCCTAAAATTAAGGGAAATTTTTGGTTAATTAAAAATTTCAGCATTCCTTTTCTGGTTTTCCAATCAATTGGATTAATGCTGGCTGCGTGAACTTTGAGCAAAATTTGATTATTTTTGGGAGTAGGTTTGGCAACTTCGGCGATTTGTAATACTTCCGAGGAACCGTATTGATTGATGATGGCTGCTTTCATAATAATTTATGGTTGATGGTTGGTGGGTAGGGATTCTATGGTTGGTGGTTGGTGGTTGGGGAACTGGGAACGGGGAACGGGGAACGGGTAAAATAATTAACAATTAATTAACAATTGATAATTCATAATTGATCGATCGCTAAAAAATATCAATTATCAATTGTCAATTATCAATTGTCAATTATCAATTAGATTAATTTGGCAAAAGAAAACAGGTGCGATCGCCCCCTAACCTAGCCAACCGCGAATTAATCCTCTTAATCGCCATAATTGTCGGTAATGACTTTTCCCCGGAACACAATATATTGATAAATATTGTAAAACAACATAATCGGGATTAAAAAACCAATGAAGACAATCATAAACACCAGGGAACTGGTGGCAGCGGCGGCATCATATATAGTAATTTGGATGGGGATGATGTAGGGAAACACAATCAAAGCTAATCCAAAAAACGTGAGTAGGAAAATGCCGATTGTCCATATAAACGGGGTTTTTTCTTGTCGCTGGTTCAGGCTATTAATCAATAAACCGATTAACAAAATGCCTAAGAAAGGAATCAGGGCAAAAATATACACTTGCGGGGGATTAAATAGGCGATCGCGGATTTGGGCAAAAAATAGCGGCGTGGTAATCGTAATTAATCCCGCGCCCAATAATGTTGTCCAAGCGGCGATTTTGGCAGTGCGGAAATGGGTAGTTTGCAACTCTCCGGAAGTTTTCAGAATCAGATAAGTAGAACCGATTAAAACGTAACCTTGAATTAAAGTCAACGCCACCAACAAAGAAGACAAACTTAACCAGTCCCAAGTATTGCCCACAAAATGTCCTGCTTCATCAACGGCAATACCTTGCAAAACACCCCCTAGGGCAAATCCTTGACCAAGGGCGGCCAAGAAACTACCGGCACCAAAAGCAAAATTCCACAATACTTTGCGGCGAGAATGTTCGCGAAATTCAAAGGCCACCGCCCGAAATATAAACCCGAAAATCATCATCAAAATCGGGATATATAGGGCATTGAGAATAGTGCTATATGCCAAGGGAAAAGCGCCAAAAAGAGCACCACCCATCAGCACTAACCAGGTTTCATTCGCATCCCAAACATTGCTTAAGCTTGTCATCAAAATACCTCGCCGTTTTTCCGTAGAAGCGGTCAGAGATAAAATTCCCACCCCTAAGTCAAAGCCATCCAGCATAACATAAAGGAAAAGGAACAAGGCTAAAATGACAAACCAAACTTGTGGGAGAAATTGATCTAAGGTTTCCATAAGCGTTTGTAAAAGTTCACAACAGGAAATCGAGCAGAAAGTGTGGCGACCCAACAGGTCAGAGATCAACACGCTGACTGTAGATAGTCCAGAGCATTGATACTCTTTGGTTAAACAGACGTTCCATAGAGATTATAACGGGATATCCTTGAGAGCGATACTGCCCCGATCGCCACGTTTGGCAACGGGGGTAATTTTCTGGCAATTCCATCACCGCGATCGCTGATTAACAAAATCAGCTACAATCGAGAAAATTTTCAGCATTGGAGTGGGTCCGTGGTAAACGCGGCACAGCAATGGCCAGAACAAATGGCGAGTTATTCTACACAGTCACCCCAATTACTCGATCCAACCTTGCTCAGAGCAGCAAGACTGTTTTATCGTGCTTATAAAGAAGTTCATCGAGAACGGATGGATCGCCCTGTGGGGGTGGCAATTGATCGGTTGAGTTATCGGG
This sequence comes from Planktothricoides raciborskii GIHE-MW2, assembly GCF_040564635.1. Lineage (NCBI taxonomy): Bacteria > Bacillati > Cyanobacteriota > Cyanophyceae > Oscillatoriales > Oscillatoriaceae > Planktothricoides > Planktothricoides raciborskii. The sequence goes on along the minus strand of NZ_CP159837.1, from coordinate 6,854,867 downwards.
GACAGCTAATTTTCCAACGCAAACCGATCTTATTATTTACTGAATCTTTTGTCCCGTTTGAGCAAATTGAATCGGGACTTTATTAATTGAAGATTCGGGCATCTTATCAGGAAAAATTTAAACTCACATGGAATGGATCTACTATTTGCCAGCGATCGCGATCGTGTTTATCTTGGGTTCGTCCATTGGCAGTTTTCTCAACGTCGTCGTCTATCGGGTGCCTGCTGGCTTATCAATTCTTTGGCCTCCGTCCCGTTGTCCCCAATGTTTGCATAAACTGGGCAAGACCGAAAATATTCCGGTCTGGGGTTGGATCCGATTGCGGGGACGCTGTGGCCACTGTCGCAGTCCAATTTCTATCCGATATCCCTTGGTAGAAGCCGCCACAGGTTTATTATTTGTCTTCATTTGCTTAACTTCTTTGGCGACTCCCTTGGACATGGTGGCAAATTGGGCATTTTTTAGCTGGTTACTCGCCCTATCTCTGATCGATTTGGATACCATGACCCTGCCCAATGTCCTCACGAAATCAGGTTTAGTTGTGGGTTTGGGGTTTCAGGTAGCCCGGTGTTTTTTGCAAGCCCCGAATTTTGCCGCCGGACTCCACGATTATTTGATGCCAGGAATTATCGGCATGGTCTTGGGAATTTGGTTATTAGATATTATTGGCGTGGTGGGGTCGATCGCCTTTGGACAAGCGGCAATGGGCGCAGGAGATGCCAAACTGATGGCTATGATGGGAGCTTGGTTGGGCTGGAAATATATGCTCGTGGCGGGTTTTCTGGCTTGTATCATGGGCGCATTTCTCGGCGGAGGGGCGATCGCTCTGGGTTGGTTGGATCGCCGACAACCCATGCCCTTTGGCCCATTTTTGGCGATCGGTGGAGCCATCAGCGCCATTTGGGGTGATGTGATTTTATCCAGTTATTTACGGTTATTTTTTCCCAGCTAATCCAACCGGGAATAAATACCAACGGAAAGGGGTTTTCCCCTGAATCAAATGCCCTTGGACTGCCCTAGGGTAATTTTTCATCGGGTTTCTGCTAAAGTTAAGCTAATTTCCCCATATTCCCTAGGGAGATATCACCATGACTTCCTGTACTAAAGGTAGCATTTTGATCGTTGACGATTTACCCGATAATCTTCGACTTCTGAGAGACACATTACAAGGACAAGGCTATAAAGTTCGTTCCTGTACAACCGGGGCAATGGCTTTAAGAGGGGCGAAAGCGGCGGAGACAGATTTAATTTTACTGGATATTAAGCTACCTGATTATGATGGCTATGAAGTTTGTCGTCAATTAAAAGCCGATGAGCAAACTGCCCAAATTCCGATCATTTTCTTGAGTGCGCTGGCGAATACTTTCGATAAAATCCTGGGATTTGCCGTGGGTGGGGCGGATTATATCACCAAACCCTTTCAAATCGAAGAAGTATTAGCCCGCGTAGAAACTCATTTATCCATTCAGCGCCTGCAAAAAATTCTCCAGGAAAAAAATTTGCTTTTAAGGCAAGAAATCGCCGACCATCAGCGCACCCAAGAAGCATTATTCTTTGAAAAAGAATTAGCTCAAGTCACCTTAAAATCCATTGGGGATGCGGTGATTACCACCGATGCTCATGGTTTTGTCACCTATCTCAATCCGATGGCCGAATATTTAACCGGCTGGAATGAAAAAGAGGCTCAAGGGTTACATTTATTTGAAGTTTTTAATATTGTTAACGAATTCACGAAAAAAATCGTGGAAAATCCGATTTTTGAGGCGTTAGAGCAAGTTAAAATAGTTAATCTCGCTAAAAATACGATGTTAATAGCGCGGGATGGGCGAGAATTTCCGATTGATGACTCAGCGGCGCCGATTCAAGATCGTCAAGGTAATGTCATTGGGGCAGTGATTGTGTTTCGGGATATCACCGAATCCTATAATTTTACCCGTCAATTGTCTTGGCAAGCCAGCCACGATGCCTTAACCGGATTAATGAATCGCCGGAAATTTGAACAAGAACTCGAGGAGGCGATCGCCTCTGCCAAAAATGAGCAACACAACCATATTTTATGCTATTTAGACTTAGATCAGTTTAAGGTGGTGAATGATACTTGTGGTCATGCAGCGGGAGATGAGTTATTACGTCAAGTGACTCAATTATTGCAGCAGCGCATCCGGTCTACGGATACTTTAGCTCGTTTAGGCGGAGATGAATTTGCTTTTTTACTTCATCAATGTTCCCTGGAAAAAGGAATTGAAGTCGCCGAATCTTATCGCCAAAAAGTTGAAAAATTTCGCTTTTATTGGCAGAATAAAACCTTTAAGATTGGGGTGAGTATCGGCGTAGTGGCGATCGACCAGCATACCAAAGATAAAAATACGGTTTTGAGTATTGCCGATGCCTGTTGTTATGCGGCAAAAAACCGAGGGCGTAACTGTATTCAAGTCTATCAAGATAATGATTATGAGTTAGTCAGACAACGGAAAGAAAGACAATGGGTTGTCCAAATTAATCAGGCATTACAGGAAAATCGCTTTTGTCTCTATTATCAAAAAGTTACTCCCATTCAAGGTCAAAATAAGCCGATTTACTATGAAATTTTATTGCGTTTCTTAAGTGAAAATGGCCAACTATTCTCCCCGGCAGTGTTTCTGCCCGCTGGAGAACGCTATGGATTGATGCCAACCATAGATCGTTGGGTCATTCAGACTTTCTTCAGTCAATATCGCCATTACTACCAGCAAAATTTTGACCGGGTTGATGAGACGCATAATTTATATGCGCTGAATATTTCTGGATCTAGTATTAATCAGCCGCAATTTCTTGATTTTTTCAAGGAGCAATTACAGCAAGCGGAAGTCCCACCGCAGACGATTTGTTTGGAAATTACCGAAACTACTGCGATCGCTAACCATGACCAAGCCATTAAATTAATTAATGAACTCAAACAACTGGGCTGTTGTTTTGCCTTAGATGATTTTGGTCACGGCATGAACTCGTTTGATTATATTAAACATTTCCCGGTGGATTATTTAAAAATTGATGGCAGTTTTGTCAAGAATCTTGTCAATAGTGAGATCGATCTGGCAATTGTGGAAAGTTTTAATCGCATTGGGCAGGTGATGAATTTGCAAACCATCGCTGAGTTTGTGGAAAATGCCGCAATTTTAGATAAAATCGGGGCGATCGGTGTAGATTATGCTCAAGGCTATGAAATCTCAAAGCCTGCTCCTTTTGATTTTGGGAAAACATTTGTTAATGGTTAATGGTTAATGGTTGATGGTTTTCTCGTTCTCCCCCCATATCTAGCCTGGGAACGAGGGCAAAAAAATGACATGAGTCATGGTATTATGTTCCCAGGATCCAACCTATAATGGCAGGACTAATTATCACAAAATAATCACAAATATTGGAGATATCTAATGAAAAATGACATGGGTCATAGGAGTATTTTAATCGTTGACGATTTACCCGATAATCTTCGACTTCTGAGAGACACATTACAAGGACAAGGCTATAAAGTTCGTTCCTGTACAACCGGGGCAATGGCTTTAAGAGGGGCGAAAGCCGCCGTGACAGATTTGATTTTACTGGATATTAAGCTGCCTGACTATGATGGCTATGAAATTTGTCGGCAATTAAAAGCCGATGAGCAAACTGCCCATATTCCCGTAATCTTTTTAAGTGCGCTGACTAATACCGGCGATAAAATCCAGGGATTTGCGGTGGGTGGGGCAGATTATATCACTAAACCTTTTCAAATCGAAGAAGTGTTAGCCCGCGTAGAAACTCATTTATCAATTCAGCGACTTCAAAAAAGTCTCCAGGAAAAAAATTTACATCTTACCCAAGAAATTGCTGAACACCAACGCACCCAAGAAGCTCTCTTTTATGAAAAAGAATTAGCTCAAATCACTCTTAGATCCATTGGCGATGCGGTGATTACGACTAATTCCCAGGGTTATGTTACTTATCTCAATCCAATGGCTGAAAATCTTACAGGTTGGAGCGAACAGGAGGCGCAAGGTTTACCTTTATTTGATGTTTTTAAAATTATTAACGCCATTACGAAAGAACCTGTAGACAATCCGATTATTAAAGCTTTAGATGAAGTGAGAATTCTTAATCTAGCTCAAAATACCATTTTAATGGCACGGGATGGGAGGAAATTTGATATTGATGACTCAGCATCACCCATTCAAAATAGTCAAGGTCAGGTGATTGGGGCGGTCATTGTTTTTCGAGATATTACCGATTATAAGCGCCAAGAGGAAGCGAAACTGAATAATATTTTGAATCGGGCGATCGCGGCGATTACCAGCTATCGAACATTTGCCGATAACACTTGTATTTGTGATTATTGGTCTCCTGGATGCGAAATCCTGTTTGGCTATACTCCAGAAGAACTCATCGCCGATCCAAATCTCTGGAAAAACAATGTCCATCCTGAAGATTTAGACCCCCTGTTTGCTCAAATCACTGAAAAAGATCGGATGAAACCCATCAGCCATGTAGAGTATCGCTTTCGCCACAAAGATGGCACTTGGCACTGGATTTCCGCTTCCCTGTTTTCTGAATGGGAGCAAACTCATAATTGTTGGTTCGTAACCGGGGTTTTAACGGATATTACCCAACGGAAAAATTCAGAAATAGCGCTGAAAGAAGCGGAAAATATTATCAAGCAACAAGAAGAACAATTCCGATTAGCATTAGAATTAACTAAAACTGGTATTTGGAATTGGGATATAACCACCGGAATTATTCAATGGAATCCGAGTCATTATACCTTATTAGGCTATCAACCAGGGGAAGTGACATCGGATTATGAAGTGTGGCGATGTCGTGTTCATCCCGATGATGTGACTGAGACAGAAAAGAAACTCTTACAAGCACAAGAAAATCACACAGGTTACACCGCAGAATATCGGGTTATACATTCAGATGGCTCTGTCCATTGGCTGTTAGGCAAAGGACAAGGAATTTATGATCGAACTGGAAAAGCTGTGCGGATGATGGGGACGATTATTGACATCAGCGATCGCAAACGCTCGGAAATTGCCTTAAGGGAAGAGCAAAAAAAATTAAGTTTGTTTGTGAGATATGCTCCTGTCAGTGTGGCCATGTTCGATCGCGAAATGCGTTATCTGAATGTCAGTCAACGCTGGCTAGAATTGTATCAATTAGATTCTATGGCAGCGATATTAGGGCGCTCTCACTATGAAGTATTCCCGAATATTCCTGATACTTGGAAACAGATTCATCAAAAATGTTTAGCAGGTGCTACGCAAAAATGCGATCAAGACTCTTTTATCCTACCTGATGGCTCTGTGCAATGGTTGAAATGGGAAATTTTACCCTGGCGACTTGATACGGAGGAAGTGGGAGGAATTCTGATTTTTGTTGACGATATTACAGAGCGCAAACAAGCAGAAATGGCTTTACAAGAGAGTCAAGAGAGTTTAATGATTGCCATTGAAGCCGCCCAAATGGGTACATGGTATTTGGATTTAATTAATGATGTTTCCTCGGTGCGATCGCTACGCCATGACCAGATTTTTGGTTATGATAAGCCCCAAATAGAGTGGGGAGAAGCCATTGCTAGACGGCACATTTTGGAAGCTGACCTGAAAATTTGGGATGATGCTTTTGCTCGTGCCATGAAAACGGGTAAACTCGATTTTGAAGTGCGTGTTAAGTGGCCAGATGGAAGTATTCACTGGATGGCGGCTTATGGACGTTTTTATTTTGACGAAAATAGAAAACCTCTCTATGGAGCCGGTGTAAATCTTGATATTACAGAGCGCAAACAGGCAGAAATCACTTTAAAAAATCAAATCGCCCGAGAGCGAGTAGTCACCAATATCGCGCAAAATATTCGTGAAACCTTGGCTCTCAATCAAGTATTACAAAGAACCGTGGATCAAGTGCGGGAATTTCTCACCGCCGATCGCGTGATTATTTTTCGTTTTCAACCGGATTGGACTGGTGTAGTGATTACAGAATCGGTGCTAAGTGATTATCCTGCTATTCTGTCCAGGCATATTTACGATCCCTGCTTTGCGAACAAATATATCGAACCCTATCGTCAGGGAATTGTCACCAACCGCAGCGATTTTTATGCGGATGACATTCAACCCTGTTATCGCGAACTAATGGCATCTTTTCAAGCCAGGGCTAATTTAGCCGTTCCGCTTTTGGAAGGCGATCGCTTATGGGGATTATTAATTGTCCATCAATGTTCTGCCCCCCGGCAATGGCAAACCACAGAAATTGAATTACTGCAACAATTAGCGATTCAGGTAGGGATTGCCATTCAACAATCAGAATTGTATGAAAAAACTCGTCAAGAATTATTAGATCGGCAAAAAGCCGAGCGCAAAATTGCTGAACAAGCAGTCTTAATTGATATTGCCACTGATGGGATTTTTGTCCAAGACCTAGAACAGCAAATTGTTTTCTGGAATCAAGGGGCTGAACGGTTATATGGTTGGACAACCGCTGAAGCGATCGGGCAAAAAACTCAAACCCTATTTAATCAAGATGATGCCCTGAATCAAGCTTTACAAATCACAATGAAACAGGGCAGTTGGCAAGGGGAAATCGCACAAGGGACTAAAAGCAATAAAAAAATCATCCTAGCTAGTCGCTGGACATTGGTAAAAAATGAATCAGGCCAACCGAAATCAATCCTGAGCGTCAACAGCGATATTACAGAGAAAAAACAACTGGAAAAACAGTTTTACCATGTCCAGCGTTTAGAAAGTATCGGCACCTTAGCCAGTGGCATTGCCCATGATTTTAATAACATCCTGACTCCCATCTTGGGAATTAGTCAACTCTTGCCTCTCCGACTCACGAATGTTGATCAAAAGACACAAGAATTGTTGAGTACCCTGACTACAAGTACCCGACGGGCGGTGAATTTGGTCAAGCAAATTCTGCTGTTTAGTCGCGCCAGTGACGGTGAATTCGTTGTCTTCCAACTCAGGTATCTGTTTCGAGAATTGATCGGAATTGCCAAACAGACTTTTCCCAAATCGATAGAAATTTCCGATCAAAGCCCCACCAGAGAACTCTGGACAATTTCCGCCGATCGCACTCAAATGGATCAGGTATTTATGAATCTGATGATTAATGCGCGGGATGCCATGCCCGAAGGAGGTAGTTTAACCATAAGTGCCGAAAATCGTTACTTAGACGAACATTATGCCCTGCTGAATTTAGAAGCCAAACCGGGGCCTTATGTGGTGGTTACGGTTTCTGATACAGGATCCGGCATTCCGTCGGAACTATTAGAGCGAATTTTTGACCCATTTTTCACCACTAAGGAAGTGGGAAAAGGCACCGGACTGGGATTATCTACGGTGATGGGAATTGTGAAAAATCATGGCGGTTTTATCCGGGTGACAAGTGAGTTGGGTAAGGGGACAGAATTTGAAGTTTTCTTACCGGCTATTCAGGGAGAAATCATTACGACCACCTTAGAAGAAGAAATGCCCTCCGGGAACGGAGAGTTAATTCTAATTGTGGAGGATGAAAGCTCGATTCAAGAAATTACCAAAACTGCCTTAGAGAAGTATAATTACAGAATACTGCTGGCGAGTGATGGGATTGAAGCCCTGGCCATATATGCCAAAAATCAAGCAGAAATCAGTGTGGTTTTAATGGATATGATGATGCCCAATTTAGATGGATTTACCGCCATCCGCGCTCTGAAAAAAATGAACCTAGCAGTTAAGATTATTGGCACCAGCGGCATCCTGGACAATAAACAACTGGCTTTACAAGCTGATGCCCAAGCCTTTTTGTTAAAGCCTTACACCATTAGTCAATTATTGAAAATTTTAAAGGAGGTGAATTATTAGACAAGACTGCAAAATTATCAAAAACACCCCCTTTTTTAGCTAATCTTGTAGGGTTTGGGAAATCCTGTCTTCAAAAATCGTTATTTTACTTTTCAATTGAATAGACCACAAATATTGGTCGGATCCATCGGGGATCCGTAGGGGCGAAGCATTCCCGCCGATAGTTTATGGTTAGAAGCGTAAATTTTGTACGGGAATGCTTCGCCCCTACACGAAATAACGATCTTCTGTTGAACGATTTTTCGGGGTTTCCAAACCCCTAAAAGAATAGCTTGGAAGCGGGGGTTGGGGGGGATCGAGATTGGTATAAAAAGCCGATGGCGGTTTTAAGGGGGGTTGGGGGGGATCAAGATTGGTATAAAAGCTTTCTTGTCTATGTTATACAGTTATACAAAATTTACCCTTGGTTAAACTTATGAACAAACGAATCGGTCAATTTTTGAGTTTTTTGGTCATGGCCATAGGCGGTCTGGTGCTTCTAGGTTGGTACTGGGATATTCCTTTACTCAAAACAGGTTTTCCCGGTAGTATATCAACCATGAAAGCTAACACCGCTTTGGCTTTTTTATTAGCTGGAATATCCTTAAGAATTCTCCAATATCAAAGAATTACCCGACTGCAATATCGCATCGCCCAAGGGTTAGCGTTATTGGTAAGCCTGCTGGGAGTAGTCAATATAATTCAATATTATTTGAAAATAAATTTAGGCATTGATGAGTGGCTTTTTCAGGATTTTAGCTCTGCAATTACCACAACTTTTCCGGGGAGAATGGGGTTTAATACAGCCCTGAATTTTGTCTTAATGGGAATAGCTTTATGGTTGGTGGGAAACAAAACCAATCGTGGCATTTGGTTGGCGCAATTTTTCAGTAGTGTGGCCGCTATTATTTCTCTTTTGGCTTTATTGGGACATTTGTTTAATGTGGGTGTTCTGGCTACTTTGATCGCCTATTCAACCACTCAAGCAATCCATACTGCTCTGGCTTTTTTGCTTCTCTATGGTGGAATTTTGTTGACCAATCCCGAAGCCGGATTGATGGAAATCATTGTCAGTCCCTTTATCGGTGGTTTGATGGTGCGTTGGCTCATTCCTTGGGTAATTTTATTTCCTCTAGTTCTCAATTTTTTGGTGTTTGAAGGATATGATTTCGGCTGGTACGATCTGAAAGCGGCTTATGGCATTCAAGTAACGTTTACCATTGTTTGTTTTTTAGTGATTGTTTGTTGGAATGGCTATTGGTTAAATCAAATAGAGCGCGATCGCACCGAGGCTAACCAGTCCCTTCAACAGACACAACAACATTTTAAACAAGCGGTAGAAGCGGCGGAATTAGGAACATGGCAATGGGATTTAATCACCGGAAGTGTCATATTATCTCCTCAAAGCGAAAGGCTGTTAGGTTTGGCAGCGGGCAGTTTTCCGGGAACTTATGAAGCCTTTATTAACTTACTCCATCATAGCGACCTAGATGCGATTACCAATTCCTTGGAAATATCCCGGTTAAACGCTACTACCTGGCTGATGGATCATGAAATTATTGATCCGACTGGCAAGGAGCGTTGGGTTGTCTCAAGCGGTAAATTTTTGTATGACGAAACCGGATCGGCAGTCCAGATGCGTGGGATTCTCAAAGATATCACCTATCGAAAAAATTTAGAACTTGAATTAAGGGAAACTAATCATAATTTAGAAAACCGGGTGGCAGAAAGAACCCTGGAATTACAAACCTTGAATCATCAACTACAAGCAGAATTAATCAAAAGTCATCAGTTTCAACGGAGCTTAGAAAATAAGAAAGCGGAAATTGAAGCAATTTTTTTAGCGATTCCCGATCCAATTATCTTTACCAATGTCAGTCGCAAAATTAGGAAAGTTAATCCGGCATTTACTAAAATATTAGGGTATCCTGCCGAACGGGTGTTGGGAAAAACTCCCCAATTTCTTTATGAAACACCCGATATGTATTATGCCCATTGGAAAAAGTATTATAGTCCGACGGCAACCGACGAACCAAAACGATCGGAAATTGAGTTTCGCCGCCAAGATGGGGGAATGATTCTGGCTGAAACCATTGGGACAATGGTGAAAAATAGTGAAAATCAGATCATTGGTTTTATGGTGGTGATTAGAGATATCACTCAGCGCAAAAACGCTGAAAAAAAATTACAAAAATATGCGGAAGAGATTACGGATTTATACAATAATGCCCCCTGTGGCTACCATTCCTTAGATAGTCAGGGCAGAATTATTCAAATTAATGATACTGAATTAAACTGGCTAGGTTATACCCGGGAACAAGTGATTGGGAAAATGCACCTTAGTCAATGTTTGACCCCCGAAAGCATTGAAATATTTAAGAAAAATTTTCCCATGTTGAAACAGCGCGGTTGGTTAAATAACGTAGACTTTGAAATGATTCGCTCTAATGGCACGGTTTTGTCGGCGATTTTAAATGCTACGGCGATTAAAGATGCCGCAGGTAATTTGATAATGACTCGCTCTACTATTTTTGATATTACAGATCGCAAGCAAGCGGAGTTAGAATTAAAACAAGCCAAAGAACAAGCGGAATTAGCGAACCAATCTAAAAGTATGTTTTTGGCGAATATGAGCCATGAACTGCGGACTCCCTTAAATGCTATTTTGGGCTTTACCCAACTTTTAGGGCGCGATCGCACTTTAAGTGCTTATCATCAAGAAAGGTTACAGATTATTAATCGCAGCGGGGAACATTTACTCGGATTAATTGATGATATTTTAGAGTTATCCAAAATTGAAACGGGACAAATGAGTTTAGCCCGGAATGATTGTGACTTGCACTGGTTATTACTCACCGTTGAAGAAATGTTACGCTCTAAAGCGCAAGCCAAAGGATTAAATTTAATTTTCGACCGGGCTTTCGATCTGCCTCAGTGGGTTCAAATCGATGAGAAAAAATTGCGTCAGGTCTTAATTAATTTATTAACTAATGCGATTAAATTTACCGATCGAGGCAGCGTGACTTTAAGAGTTAGCGTTAGCCTAGGGGAAAATGAAATCAATCCGGCGAATAATCTGGCGAATGATTCACTGATGACTGATGACTATTGCCCTTTCTCTCTATGCTTTGCCGTAGAAGATACCGGAGTGGGAATTGCTCAGGATGAGATTGACAGTTTATTTGAAATTTTCTTGCAAGGAGAAGCGGGAAAAAATTTAAATCAAGGCGCGGGGCTGGGTTTAGCGATTTCGCAAAAACTTGTGCAATTGATGGGCGGTAAAATCCAAGTTGCAAGTGTCTTAGGAGAAGGCACTATTTTTTCCTTTGCTATTCCGGTTCAATTAGGTTTAGCCTCGAAAAGTGAACCGGAAAAATTGACTCAAACCGTGGTCGGACTAGCCCCAGGACAGCCGAATTATCGCATTTTAGTTGTGGAGGATCTTTGGGAAAGTCGTTGCTTATTGGTTGAACTGCTGCGGGCGATCGGTTTTGAGGTGAAAGAAGCCACAAATGGCGCTGAAGCTGTGGCTTTATGGGAAATTTGGTCGCCCCATTTGATTTGGATGGATCTGAGGATGCCGATTATGAATGGCTATGAAGCCACTCAACGAATTACCGAAGCTGCTGGTACACAAAAACCTGTGATTATTGCTTTAACCGCAAGTGTTTGGGAAGAACAACAGGAAGCAATTCTCGCGACAGGTTGTGACGATATGGTGAGAAAACCTTTCCAAGAATCGGTGATTTTTGCCAAAATTTCTCAATATTTAGGGGTGCAGTATATTTATGAAACTCCATCCCCTATACAGCCAGCTTTTGCAGGGGCTAATTTATCCCCAGAAGCTTTAGGGGTGATGTCCCCGGAATGGCTAGAAGAAATGTATCAAGCCGCTTACTGTTTGGATGCGGATGTGATGCTGGAATTAATTAGACAAATCCCTGATTCAGAAGCCAATTTAGCAAATGCCTTGAGAGAGTTAGTGATTAATTTTAATACGGATATTGTTATGCAATTAACTCGTGCTTTACTTGAAAAGTAGTCGGGTGGGCATTGTCAACCTTGTGAAGATGATAAGGGGAGATAGGGGAGATAGGGGAAATAGGGGGGAAAATTAAGCTTGCGTAGGCATTGGCTTTATTAAATAGCAAATATTATATAACGAATAACAAATAATGAATACCTATTAACAAATAGCGATTATTTTATGCTAAAAGATTTCGCGCAGTTTGTGGCTTTTTAAATAAACTTAAATAATTTCACAATAATTTAAGATTATGGAACAAATTTTAGGGCTAAATTCGGGCGGAAATTTTCTCAAAAAAATGGTCAGTTTCTCAGGAATAAGATAAACTATAATATGTAAAGAATATATAAAGGATCAAATAATTTATAGGGATTAGTGGTTAGCTTGTAAAGAGCAGCAATTTATCCTCTCTACATCAACCCGTGAGTCGTTAACCTTGAGGCTCGGAACCCAAGGCTCATGGGTGAGAACTGGCCGCTGTCAATGCTGAATGCTGACAAAATTTTTTTGCATGGGTACGACCGATCGCCGATCTCTGACTACTGAAGACGTAGAATAATTGATAGGAATGGGTAGGCAAAACAATGAATTTATATATCAAAGACCAGGGGCTTCCCGATATTTATCGCGGATTTGAACGGGTTTTAATCGAGCAGCAAAGAGTTGATAAAGCCTTGGAGGTATCAGAACAAGGCAGAGCGAAAGGATTTGTGGATTTTTTGACCAACCATATAGGGATGCGATCGCCCTTTTTGCCATCGGTTTCTCCCCTAAGTATTTACCAGATTAAACAAATTGCCAAATCTCAGGCATCTACTTTAGTGGAATATTCCCTGATTTATGATTACAACCAGTTTTATCAGGGAAGTTCTACTCGTTCTACTCATTGGGGCATCCCTGATATTTATGCTTATGCAACGAAGTTACTGATTTGGGTGGTGTCCCCCAAAGGTCAGATTTGGTTTCAAGAAGTTGACTTAACACCTTTGCTGGAAGAATATCAGACTTCTTTGGCGAATTTGGTGCGAACGGTGCGAGAGGCGATCGCCGTTGGCAAAGATTATTTGTCCACGTTACCGCAAATGTTTCGCCGCTATTCCCTGGACGAACAATTACAATTACTGTATCGGTTTTTGATTTCGCCGATCGCGGATTGGTTGCCGAGGGATCCCAGTTCACGGGTGATGATTATTCCCCAAGATTTCCTATTTTTACTTCCCTTTGGCGCTCTGAAAGATCAAAATGGTCAATATTTGATCGAAAAACATACTTTATTGAGTGCGCCAAGTTTGCAGGCGATCGAACTGATTCGGAAAAGACAAAAACACTCATTTGTCCCGCAGGATCTCCCCCCCGATCAATCCCTCAGCAGTTCTTTGACCCCCAAAAGCAGCGATCGCGGCAGCGGAGCGGAGCTCCTTCGCCTCTCAGATCCGACCGCTAAATTACCCCTGACTCTTTATCCGGCATTAGTCTTGGGAAATCCCACCATGCCCAGTTTTTCCCTACAATTTGGGGAGGTTCCCGTCTATATGACCCGCTTACCAGGAGCGGAAATCGAAGCTAAAGCGGTGGCTGATGTACTGAATGTGGCACCCCTGACCAATGATGCTGCTACAAGAACTGTGGTTTTGGAGCAAATGCCCAAAGCCAGAATTATTCACTTAGCTACTCATGGGTGGCTGGGTTCCACGGAATGCATGGAAGGAGTCGTTGCCTTAGCACCCAATTCCCAAGGAAAAAATGGTTTTTTGACCCTGCGAGATATTTTTCATTTAAGCAGCGATCGCCACCAACTGCCCTTATCAGCGGATCTGGTTTGCTTGAGTGCCTGTGATATTGCCCGGGGTCAGATTTGGGGTGACGGGGTGTTTCGACTCAGCCAAGCTTTTTTAGTCGCGGGAGCGAATACATTAATCATCTCTCTGTGGCTGCCCCCCACCGACTCCAGCCCCATACTAATGAAACAGTTTTATCAAGATTTTCAAGGCACTGGAGATAAAGCCCAATCTTTACGTCAAGCCATGCTCTCGACCAGGGAAAAATTCCCAGAACCTAGATATTGGGCAGGGTTTACTCTCTTTGGTTGTGCTGCACTGCACCCTGCACCTTGATTCAGGCGATCGGGCGGCCCTAGTCCGAGATAAAACAGCCGAAAATTGCAACTTGTGTTAGCATCGGGGGAAAACTTGCTTTTAAAATCCCTAAAATTAATCTCCAAATCCCCCAAATCAATGAGTAAGGTTCTGGTTCTTAACGCTTCTTACGAACCGCTCAATATCACCAACTGGCGAAGAGCGGTGGTTTTATTGCTCAAAGGCAAAGCCGAGCAAGTAGAACATAACGGTAAATATGTTTATGCTGAGTTTCCTTTGCCCACGGTGATTCGGTTGCGGCAATACGTCCGGGTGCCTTACAAAGATATCCCACTGACTCGCCCTAATATATATTACCGAGATAACCATACTTGTCAATACTGTGGATATTCTGGGGATGATTTGACCCTGGATCACGTCCTGCCGCGATCGCGCCACGGTGGAGATACCTGGGACAATCTCGTGACTGCCTGTATTCGTTGCAACGTTAAAAAAGGAAATCGTACCCCCCAAGAAGCTAATATGCCTCTAAGTCATCATCCGCGCAAACCGCACAGCAGCCTCTACTTTGAGGTGAACAAGCACGTCAAGAGTGGCTTGCATCAAGAATGGAAAAAGTATGTGATTGGCAGTTAAAACCCCTAGCATGAGTTCAAGTGCTAGGGGTTTTTGCTTACGCACAGAAAAGAAACCAGGTTTCCAGAAACTCATAAACCTGGTTTCTTAATTGAAGTATTAACACAAGGATTAACACAAGTTAATCCAGGGCGGTGCTATATCTTTGGGTTAGATTAGTAAATTTTCTACGCCTTCTGTTGTGCTCAAATTGGCTAGATCAATAATTCTTCTATATTGCAATCTCCACTGCAAGGCATTTGAAATCGTTAAGAAACCCTGTTCTGGAGGGTGGCTGATTATGCGATCGGCTAAAATTTCACGGCCTATCTCATCTAGAGGGAGATTCCGTTCTTCTAAAAACGCAATGATATCATCTTTATTACCATGACGCCGTATAATTTCTCGCAATCCATAAGTGGTTTGATAATCAGCGGTGTGTTTTTGTTCTAAGAAAACAATGTGTAAAAATTTTAGATCACAAGTATGAGAGGCTCTATCGTCGGTTTTTTCATAGACTAAAACCAGGAGATGATACCCCAGTTTAAATACTTTCTGACTGGCATCGCGAAATGGACAGGAAGACTGAGGCTGTCGAATGGATGTTACTTTTAAATCAACATTTAAATCGGGAAAATATATGCCACTGGCGGCACTTCCGCTGCTGTAATAATATTGACGAATTAAATATTGATTAAAGGCAGCTTATACATAAGTTCCGACTGCTTTTCCGTCAGTAATTCCGTATAAGCTTGGAATCGGAGTATCACTGATTTGTCTGGCAAATTTTTGGACTTCTGTCTTTAATTTAGTCAAGGTTAATCGTTGCATTGATTCAGGCTACTCCTGGTTACAAAGCTAAGGTTAGTTGCTGAAAAATTGGCTGATTTAAGATAAGGTTATTTTTACCGATTCGATTGGCTACCCATGCCACACAAGGAGGAGCGATCGCATTGCCAAATAATGCATAGCGATCGTAAATTCTGGCAACGCGACACCAATCATCGGGAAATCCCATCAATCGGGCATATTCCACTGGGGTTAACCGTCGATATTTATCCCCTACTTGATACCGTTCATAATGTCTGGAAGTAGAAGCGGTTAGGGTTGAAGTAATGCCATTAATCCCAAAAATAGTATAACCGAGTCTCGCTCCTCCTCCTTGATTATAAAGGATTTCGACTCCATTACAATAGCGATTCACGGCTTTACTTTGTTTGATTCTTTCCCCAGTATCGGTGGTAAAATCAAACTGCGGATCGACATCGGATTCATTTTCCAGAATATCTCTGAGTTTCTTTCTCGGTTGGATGTCTGGTAACGGAGGAATCTGCTTAGAGTAGATTTTTTTCTGATAGGCAATTCCCCAATTTCCCGGTTTGCTGTGACTGCGGATAATTGGCGTTAAATTATCCGTAAATGATGGATTAATTTCTATGAATTTTAAATCTTCATGGGTTAAAAAGACGGAATATTTTTCTAGCATTTTTAGCATTTTTAGCATTTCTAGCATTTCCGGGCTGTTTGTTTGGTTAATCCTAGTGCCAAAAATAAAGATGCGCTCGCGATTCTGGGGTAAACCAAAGCTGACAGTATTAATTATTCTCCATTCTATAAAATAATCCAAAGCTGACAGGGCATCTAAAATCGCGCGAAAGTGATAACCGGATTCCATTGTCAACAAACGCTTAACATTTTCTAAAAAGAAATACTGCGGTTTTCTATGATGCAAAATTTCTATAATCCGTTCAAACAGAGTTCCCCGAATGCGATCGCGAACTCCCTGCTTTTTTCCTGCGGGACTAAAAGGTTGACAAGGAAATCCGGCAGTTAAAATATCATGGCAGGGAATTTCTTCTAGATTAATTTCCCTAATATCGCCTAAAACTAAAGAATTTTTGCCAAAGTTACTCCGAT
Organism: Planktothricoides raciborskii GIHE-MW2; assembly: GCF_040564635.1. Taxonomy (NCBI): domain Bacteria; kingdom Bacillati; phylum Cyanobacteriota; class Cyanophyceae; order Oscillatoriales; family Oscillatoriaceae; genus Planktothricoides; species Planktothricoides raciborskii. The sequence goes on along the minus strand of NZ_CP159837.1, from coordinate 6,838,380 downwards.
AAACTTGACTGGATAATTCACTGCTATCATTAGCCCAAATTGTAGAAATATTCGCCGCTGCCATGCCTAGGCGAAAACCGCCTATCCCGGCAAATAATTCAATGGCTTTTAATTGTGTCTTTTCACTCACAGAAATGCCTCATTTATCCTCTTTATGCTTGACGATTGTCTCAGGTCGTCGGTGCTGATTTTACCAAAAAAGTTGTTGGTTGGTGGTTGTTGGTTATTCGTTGGTGGTTGGTGGTTGGTGGTTGTTGGTTGGTGGTTGCATATTTTATATTATCGCATATAACATATAACATATAAACAATAAATATCCAATAAATAACGAATAACAAATAACGAATTTATTTTGAGAAAATTCAGCGCTCAAAAATGACCAGATTTCGATATGATAAGGATGCTTAAACCATCGATGATGGTTTTGTTGTTATCTTTTGCTATATATTCGGAGATTTTTTCATGGTTACGTTGAAAATCGTTGTCAATATCGTGGTTCTGTTCTTTGTGGGCTTATTTGTGTTTGGATTTTTGTCTTCTGACCCATCCCGGAACCCCGGTCGTCGCGACTTGGAATAATTCAGGGAAGAAATATCCCAAGATTGAACCCCCGCGCTTAAGTGGGGGTTTGTCACGAATGGGGAGAGTTGCCGGATAATGCCGGATAATAATGATTGTCAATTGCCTGGGAACTTATCCTCTCAGATGAATCTCCTGGAAACTATTGTTTTAAGCTGGCAGTTTTATCTGAGATTTGGGTAAATTGCCACGATTATTTATATCTGTTGTGATTAAATATGTCCTATCCGGTTCCCCCTTCTGAACCGCCTGCGATCATTGAATACCAAATGCCGCCAATCCAGGATTCGGAGTTGACTACGGCAGAAAATTTTTCTATTGCACCTCCAGCACAGCGGTTATTTAATGTTGATGCCGATCGCTTAACGGCGCTGCCAGTTGTCCCTGATGCTAATGGGGCAATACCGCCGCAAGCTTTTTTACTCGGTGGGCCTTTAGAAGTGAGTTGGCCTTTATCAACAAAGGAGCGATCGCCCTCCGAACTGACCCCAAAACTGTCAGAAATTAATTTTTCAGAGATTAACTTTCCAAAAATTAACTGTTCAGAAAATAACTTTTCAGAAATTAATATTAGTCAAGCGGGTCAAGTCACCCCAGCCCCAACCCCGGCCCCAGGAGAAGCCGTGACCCCCAACCCACAACCCACGGAGGGAACGCCTCTGCCGTTGAGTGCAGAGGATGTAGTAAAAATTAATTCCGATCGCCAGGAATATAACGAGCAACGTCAGGTGGTGACGGCGGAAGGCGATGTGTTTATGCGGTTGGGGAATACGGTATTAAATTCCCAATGGCTGCAAATGAATTTACTCAGCCGGTTTGCCGTAGCCCAAGGGCAAGTGCTTTTAACCAATGGCACTCAGGTGATCGAGGGCGATCGCTTGGAATACGATGTGGTCAGAAACCAAGGGGGAATGCAGCAGGCTAAAGGTCAGATTGTTTTGAATGAAGCGACCTCGACGGTTGCCACCACCTTACCCACGGATGTGACGGCGGGGGCTGGACAAGAACGGGCGCTCACGGAAAGACTGCGGGCGGGAGAACCGCCGCGCCGAGTTAGGAACACAGGGGGTCTAGTGATCGGCGTGGGGGCTGGACTAAATCAAGGGGTGGGTCTGCCCACTACCGGAGGCACCATCAACCGGCTGCGGTTTGAAAGCGATGACCTGACCTTTACCGGGGAAGATTGGCAGGGGACGAATGTTAGAATTACCAACGATCCATATTCTCCCCCAGAATTAGAATTACGCTCCCGTCATGTGACGGTGCGACGGTTGTCCCCGGAACAGGATGAAGTGATTGCCCGACGACCTCGGTTAGTTTTCGAGAATAAAGTATCGATTCCGCTGTTGCGGGAACGAGTGATTATCGATCGCCGGGAACGCGACCCGTCTTTAATTCGTTTCGGCTATGATGGGGGCGATCGCGGGGGATTTTATGCCGAAACGCCTTTAGAGCCCATCGTCAATGACCGATTCCAATTCAGCATTAGCCCCCAATTCTATATTCAAAAGGCGATCGCCGGCCCCGATAGCATTTCTGACCTGTTTGGCTTCAAAACCAGAGTCAATGGCAAACTCAGTCCCACCACCAACCTAGAAGGACGAGCCACATTTACCACCCTCAACCCTGACACTATTGACGATAAAACTAGAGCCAATCTACTACTAAGGCAACAAATTGGCACCCATTCTCTGACAGGGGAATACGCCTATCGCGATCGCATTTTCAACGGTTCTCTTGGCTTTAGAACCGTGCAACAAAGTCTGGGCGTCCTATTAAATTCTCCCATTATCCCCTTGGGCAAAACCGGCATCAACCTCAGCTATGAAGGCAGCATTCAATCCATCAATGCGGACACCGATCAAATCGACTTACTCGAACCGATCCGGGAGCATAATCGCACCAGCTTAACCCGATTTCAAGGGGGTGCGGCTTTAAGTCGTGGCTTTTTACTTTGGCAAGGAACCCCGTTACCGGCGAATCCCCAAGAGGGACTACGATATAGTCCCAGTCCTGTCATTCCATATATTCGCTTGTTCACGGGACTCAACGGCACTTTGACTGGCTACAGTAATGGCGATACCCAAAACTTTGTCTCTGGAAGTATTGGCATCCAAGGGCAATTTGGTCATTTTTCCCGTCGTTGGTTAGACTATACGGGTTGGAGCGTAAGTTTATCCCGGATTTGGAAAGATGGTGCTTCTCCCTTTTTATTTGATAGAATTGCTGACTCTAAGGTACTTGCCCTCGGATTGACCCAACAAATTTATGGGCCAATTCGCTTCGGGGTACAAACTCTGATTAATCTTGATACCAAGGAAGCGATTAATACTGATTTAATTCTGGAGTACAGTCGGCGTAGTTACGGTCTAGCGATTCGCTATAATCCTGAACAACAACTCGGTTCTCTGTCTTTGCGGATCAGTGACTTTAACTGGAGGGGTGGAGGTGAACCTTTTTCTCGCTCAGAAGTGCGATCGGTGGATGGTGGGATCCGGCGAGTTAACCAAGAAATTCAGTAAATCCGACAATTACAAATAATGGGTGAAATTCTGCAAAAAAAATGACTAGACCAGATCCAAAAAATAATGATGCAGCAGCGATGACTGCTGAAACGCTGCTGGTTCACTATAGTTTTGATCTGAGTCATTGGACCGCAGCAGAATTAATTCATAAATGGCTGCAAGATTATCCATCCCGCTGGTTACGGTTAGCGATTATTGAAGCGTTATATCAAGGCCGTTATAAAAGCATTTCTGTAGAACAAATTTTAGCCTGCTGGCAGCGGCGATCTAGGCCAATTTATCACTTTAACTGGGAATTTGAGCAGTTAATTTGTGGGAAATTGCCAGAAGCAAATATTCCCGAACAAGATGTTCAAGTGACTCATCAATCGGCGCTGCTTGAAGCCCCTGAATTGGCAGAAAATATCCCCGATACAATTATTGAGGAACCGGATAAATTATTGACAAATAACCCCGCGATCCACCCCATAATTGCTAAGTATAAGCCTGATTTGAGCCTGCCAACCACCGGGGAAACTGTCCCGAGAATCATGGTGGATACTGCGGAACAATCCCCCGCAGTGGCTTTGCTATCTGCCGCTGAAAATTCTGAAAACTCTGAAAATTCTGGGGAAAAAAACGGCATCGCCTCCCCGGAGGTTGAATCATTTGAATCAAATGCCGCTCATTCTTTGCCCTTGATTTCTGAGAATAGCGCTAACTCAAAAGCTCAGTCAAAAGCTGATGAAAAAGAAAAGTTATCTACCGAAGAAATTCAGCGTCAAATCATTAATAATTTACTCCAAGATCCTTGGCTAGATGAGGAAGATGAAGCGACGATTCAAAGCATTCTCAATGTTTCGACAAATTCCTCTTTCAATGATTCTATCAATGCCGCTAATGCGGCGATCGATGCTTCTATGAGTTCTTCTGATTTGCCAACATTTGATTGGCAAACAGTCCTAAACCTTGACTCAGATCAACTACCCTCAGCCCCGGTGAATTCTGAATTTAATTGGCAAGAAACTCGTCCGCCGATTCATCAATTTACTCCAGATGTAGCCGCTTCAGAGTTTTATATGAAGCTAAAAGCGGTGTTAGAAAATAAGTTAGAGCATCCCGAAGAAGAACCGCGAAAAAGACGCTCTCGACCTCGGAAAAAATCAAATTAGACGATTAAATCAGATAATCGAAAGCCCCCCGAGGATCGGGGGGTTGGGGGGATCCGATCATTCCTTGGGCTTAACTCCACCCATGCGAATTTCGCTACAAAATGACAATAAACTATAGCCGGTTTCGTCTTTTACCGCACTGGTACGCAAGCGTAAATTATCTCCAGCAAACCAGAGCCTTTCTTCCGCAAACAAAGAATCGGACTCGGTAGTAATGGTGACAGCGTTATCATTGCCGATCGCAAACCGACTAACATTGCCAGCGCGATCGCTGATTCCTGGGCCTGGTTTTCTCAATAACTTGCCTTCTTTGGCGTGAGGGTCGGAGGCGATCGCTACCAAAACCGTAGACCCCATCTTTTTCGGTTCCTTGTACAAGGGTTTATTTTCCCAACGTACCCGCACCGCACATAAAGCCAAAGAGGGGTTAACTTTGTGATCCTGACAAAGTTGCAGCACCTCTTGGTCATTTTTCTCTAAGGAGTCAATCCATAGATCCGTGCTATCTGCCACAGATTTGGTTTCTGCCATATGTTGACTGGTGCGCTGAGAAAACCATTTACCAGCACTCTGCTCAAAAAACTCAATAATGTCCATCAATTAAAGCAATTCGATCGCTATATTTATATCTATCGGTCTATGGTACAAGTTATTGGGGGATCAAAAAGAATCAAGATTAAGAATCAAGATTGATTTTTGATTTTGCCCAAACGTTCCAGGGATAAGCAAGCCGCCGCTGCCACTTGGGGATGGCTATCTTTTTCTAAGAATTTCAAGGCTGAGAGACTTTTCTCCGTAGGCAGATTTCCCAAAGCTTCCGCCAAACGCTGACGCACCAACCAATCTTCGGATTGGATAAACCGGAGAATCCGATCCACGGATTCTACGGATTGAATTTCCCCTAATGCCGCGATCGCCGCTTGTTGCACCACCACTTCTGGGCTATCCAGGGCAGAAATCAGCACATCACGGGCGCGGGGATCTTTCAAATTGCCCAAAGCGACTGCGGCACTAAAGCGCACCAACCATTCCGTATCCTCATAAAATGCCCGGACTAATGGCTGAAATGCTCGCGGGTCTTCCAAGTAACCCAAAGCCCCCGCCACATTTGCCCGCACACTGTAGTCCGGTTCGCTTTCCAGCCGTTGCACCAAAATCGGATAACTTTCGTCGGTGGGCTTCAGTCCCACCGCAAACGCGGCCATTGCCCGCACTTGCAGACTTTCATCATCTAAAACTTTCTTAATTAAAGGCATGGCATCTTCCGGCGCCACATCCCGCAGATGCGCCAATGCCACCATGCGATCGGCCACTTTTGGGCTGTCCAACTTGGCAGAAATTTCTTCTAAGGTCATTAAAGCACTCATTTTCTTTACAAAAGTTTACATTACCGTGTTTCTATTATAAGCAGAATGCCGCCAAAGTGGTAAGCACTGGTGTAAAATAAATTGCACATTGTTTGTGATTCGTGTATAATAGGACAGGGAAAATCCCCCGGTGCTTGGCACTACAGTGAGATTTATTCAGAATTTAAGTCCAGAAACCCAAAGACTTCTAGAAAGAATTTATCAAGAAAGCAAGCGGCCTCAAGTGCGAGCCTGAGACCATTGTATTCTATTAAGTTTTAGCGGTTTCAGGAGAGAGCAACTCATCGACATATTCGGAGTCAGCCGCCGTACCATACACTATTGGTTTCAGAAGTGGGAAACTCAAAAATTAGTAGGATTGTATGACCGGGCAGGCCGAGGCAGAAAACCCAAGTTGTCATCATCCCAAAAGGAACAAGTGAAAGAGTGGGTGAAGTCGGAGCCGAAAACTTGAAAAAAAGTGATAAATCAGGTAGAAGAATCCTGGGGAATCAAAGTGAGTAAATCCACCCTAAAAAAAGTGGTAAAAGAATTCGGCATGACCAGGAAAAGAATGATCATAGGTCTCAACAGGCCACTCTTTGAGTGGGAATATGAGCTGAAGCTAGAAAAATTATCAGTCTTAAAAAACCTTGATGAAAAAGGCGACATAGACTTAAGGTATTTAGATGAAGTTGGCTTTAGCCTGACTCCTGTTATCCCTTATGGATGGCAATTGCCGGGGGAAACAATTACTTTGAAAAGTTCAAGCAGCCCCCGATTGAATGTGGTAGGTTGGCTGAACAGAAAAAATGAATTGTTTTCTAAAATTTATCATAATACGCTGACAAGTGACGGGTTAATAAAGGTTTTAGATGATTTTTGCCAAACCTTAACTAAAAAAACCGTAGTGGTGATAGACCAACCAGGCTTCAATCCATACAAGTAAAGCCGCGATCGACAAAATAGAATCATGGCAGGTCGCTGGGCTGGAAATATTTTGGCTACCCCCTGATTCACCCCAGCTAAATTTGATTGAGATTTTGTGGAAATTTATGTATGAAATATGAATGGATTCAAGTAGATGCTTATAAGGACTGGTCAAGCCTAGTAACATCTGTGAGAAAAATTCTCCTGGGGATTGGAACTGAATATGCAATTAATTTTACAGATGCACTTATCTGCGATCGGTTGACCGTCACTATCCGGATAAATAATTTCTGGCTCGGTTTCGGGCAATGAAAGTTGAGCGATCATATTAAGTTTCCTCAAAACCTCTGGACTATTTTAACCAGAACAGCACTGACGCGATCGGGTCACACCCGTCGTTTGCTATCATGCCATTGAGATTGCTCAGTATCAGGAGAACAAATAGTGAAACTGAAAAATTTACTGATTGGTGCCGGAGTCGCTGCGGTTGGCGGCATTGGTGTTAAGCTGGCCACGGATTATTTACGCAACCGAGGCAAAGAACAAACCCCCGAAGGAAACTTAGAAGACGAAGCGGCTGTTGAGGAAACCGTTGCCGCAAAAATGGCCTCTTTCTCAGCGCCACCGGAACAGACCATTCAATATGTCAATGTAGAACCGAGTTCAGTTCAGGGTTTTCTTGATGCCAGTTTTGGGTCTCCCGGTCGTTACGTCCCCAATCGTCCACCGAAAGTTTTTGATTATCAAGATACTCAATATATGGTGATTTGGGCTGACGATAACCAGAAAGGGAAAAAACAAATGTTGGCTTTCAAATATACCGATGGTGCTCGGAAAATGGTTGCCAGCGTTGGCTATACAGCGGATGGGACTGATTACAATATCTCTCTAGAAGGAACACCAATGGCGGTGGAAGTGGAGACCACGGGTCAGCAAATTACGTCCGGTCAAGGACAAACTGATGGCACTAATGAGGTCGATTTTGTGCTCGCTGGTGCCTAAGTGAGGTGCCTAAGTTGATTTTGTTTTAGCTTAACTTACCCTCCCATAAGGGGGGGCTTGCCTCAAGGAGGCGCTGGCATCCCCAAGCATTTCTGTCACAAGTTTTGGGGGTCTGGGGTGTGCAGATGAGAGGATAAATTTTATCTTTTAATTTTCTCGCCTGTTTCGCTTTTGATTCCCCGGCACAAGATGGCCAGCACAAGATGGCGGTATTTTCGGTGAATTTAATCAAAACTTTCTTTACTTATTCTCTTAAAAGTCTAGATTTGAGTTCACATTTCTTGTGTCTGAGGCACCCTACAAAAATTTCTCACAAAAGCTTATTCTAGTTAATAGATTTTATCGTTACACTTGGAACACTTGGAGTATTTATGGTTGCAACTCAAGTTTCTGCCCGCGAATTTTTCCGTGCTGCTTATGAAAATCGTTACACCTGGGATGCGGATTTTCCCGGCTATACCGCTGATGTCACTTATGAGCATGAGGGTCAGGTGATTCAGGGCCGGGTGAAGGTGGGGCCGGATATGAAGGCGGAAGTTATGGATGTTGCTGATGAGGCGGCGCAAAAGGCGATTCATGGGCAACTTTGGGAAACGGCGATCCACCGTGTGCGTCGCGATTTTGAAGCGGTGCATGGGGAAAATACTTTTAGCTATGGGGAAACCGATGAAACGGGGGCAGTGGAAATTATTATCGGCGGTAAGGGGGAAGGCGATCGCTACCAACTCCGCAATAATGAGGTCTGCATGGTGCATCGCCACATCCACGGGGTTGTGGTGACGATCTACACCCAAAGCAGCCACCAAACCCCAGAGGGCTACCTTTCCCACTGTTATGATTCTGTCTATCACGACCCCAAAACTGGGGAGCAAAAGGGGGAAAAGAGCAATTTTGAAGACCACTATACCCAGGTGGGCAAGTATCAAATTCTGAGCGATCGCCTGATTCACAACCCGGAAAGCGATCGCCGCGATCGGTTCACCTTTTCTAACATCCAACTGTTGGGCTAGGCTGAAATCCCGATGAGCCGAGCATTTCTATTTTTTGATAGAATTTGATGTTATGGGACAGGCATTATGTCTGTCCTTTTTTTGTCTTTCACCTAGATGGGCAAGCTGCCGGTTATACGGTGGAAAATCGGGTGGAAGTGGGTTTATTGAGGGGGATAATTCATGGAGTTTCTGCTCCGTTCAATTTGTTTATTTGCCTCAAATTTTTGCTTTTTTGCCAATGTCATCACTTTGTTAGCTATTTTTTTCACTTGCCTTTTGAATATCGCCTTTTGACTATCGCCTTTTGAATATAAAACTTGCCCAGTATTGCCTCCAGGGTTAAATTTTTTCATCTTCTTCTACATAGGGCTTGTTCATTTTCAGTCAAATCGCATCGCCGAATTTCTGACGAGCAAACTTAGTTGTTTGCCAACCATGACTCTGGCTTGTGCCAACATCTGAGTTTTCTGATGAGTTTTCTTATTTTCCTGAGTATTTTTTTCTAGACATCATCATTATGTTACAAAATGTAAAGGAATGCGGAAATCCCCCTAAATATCGGTGAAACTAATTCTATAAGGAAAAATTTTTTTGGGTATTTCCCCATTACTTGATGACTTTATTATAACAATTCTCACCGTCTAAACATTCAGGGGGAGGAAGTGAGATGTTGCATCATTTAATCAGTTCAACGTCGCCATTGCTGGACTTTGCCCGTTTCGCCCAAGTCACCAAAAATCTCTATTTAAAGGGTGGTGTCTTGCTGGGAACTATGCTGGTCGGATTATGCGCGACACAAGTGCTGGCATTGTCGAACGTGGTCGATGTGACTCCAGAAGCAATTCTGCATCGAACTACGGAAAATATCGCACAGACAATTCATTTATCAAATCCTGCATCGATTAAACCAGAAAAATTGCTCGACAAGAGCGATGATTCCTTGCCCGATGGCGTTTATCTTTATGGTGAATCCTCGGAATTAGATCAAATTGGTCAAGCTTATATGGTGTTTGAGTCTCGTGGGGGCAAGATTATTGGTGCATTGTATATGCCACATTCCGAGTTTGATTGTTTTTACGGCACTCGTCAGGGAAATCAGTTAGCTTTAACTGTAGTCAATAGTTATGATGGCATGACTCATACTTTTGCTTTGGGAATTGTGGAAGATTACCCAGTGGCGTCAGCCAGCGATCGCCAACCTCCGGGAAATGGCGAGACAAAGTTCTCTTTAGAAGGATTTCAGGCGATCGCCAACCTCAGCGACTTGGATCGGCGTCTTTTAGCTACCTGCAAGGACAACTATCAAGAACAAATTTGGTAAATTTGGTACATTTGGTTATTGGTTATTCGTGATTTTGAGCCAGATAATTCAAATAACTTGCCAACAAATAACTTGCCAACAAACAACTTGCCAACAACCAACAAACAGGGAACAGGGAACAGGGAACAGGGAACAGGGAACAGAAAAGAGGTGAATTATGAAAACTCTCTCTTCTATGCATCTTTCTTCTCTCTTCTCTCTCCTCTCTCCTCCGTTCCCCGTTCCCTGATAACTGTTCCCCTTTCTCCAACCAACAACCAACTTGCCAACAATCAACAAACAACTATCAATACTCAATTCCTGGTTGCGCTTTCACCCCTTGCTCCCGGAACGGATGCTTAACCAGGGTCATTTCCGTGACTAAATCAGCCCGTTCAATTAAAGGGGCTGGGGCGCCTCTGCCGGTGAGAATGACATGGGAATCAGCGGGTTTTTGGGCTAAACCAGCAAGGACTTGCTCTACAGATAAATAACCCAGCTTGAGGGCAATATTAATTTCATCAAGGAGAACCAGCTTAATTTCTGGGTTGGTAATTAAGCTTTTGGCTTTTTGCCAAGCTTCTTGGGCTTTTTGGGTGTCGCGATCGCGGTCTTGGGTATCCCAGGTAAAACCTTCCCCCATCGCATAAAATTCTAATTGAGACTCCCACTGACTGAGGACGGCTTTTTCTGCCGGTTCCCAGGCACCTTTGATAAATTGGACAATCGCCACTCGATAACCATGACCAAGCGATCGCACCACCATTCCCAATGCTGCGGTCGTTTTTCCCTTGCCATTGCCTGTATGAACAATAATCAGTCCTTTTTCTGGAATGGCTTTTGCCAGCCGTTCCGCTTGGATAGCTTGACGCCGTTGCATCTTCTGCTTGTACTGTTCGGCATTTAAGGCGCGATCGATGCTTGAATCGATGTTGTTGGAATCGATGTTTGAATCTATTTCCCCGTTGCCTTGTGTTTCTTGAATTCGGGTGTTTTTTTCCATTTTTTGCTTACCATACAACGCTTCTAGCTTACATCGAAGGTAACCTAACGCGATTCTATCACTCCGATATGCAATCGCCAACTTGCAATAAAATTGCAGACAAAACCATGAGAGATTGTGAAAATGAGATAAGACTAACTCACCGCCAGGGACTGGTAGGCTGTGGTTTCCTGAAGTAATGGACTCTAAATCTAGAGTCGCCAGTTCTCATCAGGCATTTTCCGCCACTAATTAATTTTATTTTAAAATTAAGTTAAAATTAGATTAACTTAACCGAAAAACGTCCAACAAAGCAAAACATAAATGCTTAGGACAAAAGATCCTGATAGGTGAGTTGAATTACCGAGAGATCCAAAAGGAGAAAACAAGATAAAACCATAAATGAATGTTGCCAAACTAGGAAATATTTATCCGGATACATGATTTGTAAATAGAGGAGAACCTAATGCCAAACAGCAAAGATGATTTTCTGTATCCTCGGAGTCGTTACTACGGGGATTTTAAACCGGAAAATGTGGTTTTTAATTCAAATTTGCAGGAATTTGCCCAGAAAGTAAACTATATTTGTAACTTAGAAACCGGAGGCAAACTCAGTCCGCAAGAAGCTTATGAAGAAATTAAATCTCTTTGGCATGAGTTAAAACAATCGAAAAAAAATCTAGGGATTGGCAAACCTAATCCCAGTGATGAAGAGTCGGAAGAAGACGAATAGCTGAGATGAATTTTTCAATTAATCACTGATACTTTAAAATAATCAGGAGGTCAGTATCAAAAAAATATAAGGTAATATGTTGTCAGTTGAAGAAGCTGAGTCAATCATTTTCAACCTGGTCAAGCCGTTAGATGACCAGCAGGACGTAGAACGTTTAGACTTGTTATCGGCATCTGGACGAGTGTTAGCGGCGCCGGTGGTGGGGTCAAGAGATTTTCCCCACTGGGATAATTCGGCAATGGATGGGTATGCCGTTCGTTATGCAGATGTGAGCAACTCTAGTCCAGAAACTCCCACCCTGTTAACCGTGGTTGAAGAAATTCCCGCTGGTAAACCGCCACAGGTAGAAATTAAGCCTGGACTGGCTGCCCGGATTTTAACCGGGTCAATGATGCCCCCTGGGGCGGATACGGTGGTGATGCAAGAAGAAACCCGACGCCAAGGCACAGCGGTGGAAATTTTGGCCGCCCCACGAGAAATCGGGGAGTTTGTTCGGTATGGAGGGTCTTTTTATCGGGCGGGAAACCCCCTGCTGCCCGCTGGAATTGCGATCGCCCCCCCGGATATTGCCGTTTTAGCCACGGCGCAATGTGTCCAAGTCCCGGTCTATCGCCGTCCCAAGGTGGCTATTCTCTCCACAGGCGACGAGTTAGTTGCCCCCGGAGAATCCCTGAAACCAGGACAATTGGTGGATTCTAATCAGTATGCTTTGACCGCAGCAGCGATCGCCGCAGGGTGTGAGGCTATGCCGTTGGGCATTGTCCCGGACGATCCGGGCAAGCTGAAACAGGCGATCGCCCAAGCCTTGTCCCTGGCGGATTTTGTCCTTTCCACTGGCGGAGTTTCTGTCGGTGACTATGACTATGTAGAACAAATCCTCACGGAATTAGGCGGTCAAATTCATATTAAATCTGTGGCGATTAAACCAGGAAAACCTTTAACCGTCGCTACATTTCCCCCGTCCACAACCCTGGGAGATTCTGCCAGCAACTTATCCAGAAACTTATCCAGAAACTTATTATATTTCGGCTTACCAGGAAATCCGGTTTCCGCATTAGTGACATTTTGGCGCTTTGTCCAACCAGCCCTGGGCAAACTCTCTGGATTAAATAATGGCTTTTTACCAGAATTTATCCTCGCCAAAACTCAGCAAGACTTACGGGCTGGAGGTCAGCGAGAAACCTATCTTTGGGGTCAGATCCAATCCGTTGATTCTGAATATCAATTTAAATTAGCCGGTGGTAGTCATAGTTCGGGAAATCTGATCAATTTAGCTCAAACAAATGGGTTAGCGATCGTGCCTGTGGGTAAAAAATTAATTCCTGCTGGTGAAATGGTTCAGGTTATGTGGGTGAAATAAGGAATATTTGTTGATTGTTGTTTGTTGATTGTTGGGTAGGGGTTCTTTGTTTGTTGGTTGTTTTTGCCCTTCGGCTTCGACTGGGCTCAGGGCAAGATTGTTGTTTGTTGGTTGTTGGTTGACATTTAATCAGCAACTAACAACCAACAATAAATATCATCTAAATATATTAATATATTTAGATGATATTTATTGTTTATTTTGGTGGTATAAATAGCCAGATTAATAATAGCATTAAAAATTCATCAATATCATTTTAATTAGAGATATAATTAATTTTATTCATAAATAATAATAAATGTTTTTGACTGAATTTTTAAGCGTTGATGAAAAGTTAATGAAAAAAAGGCGATGGAATCAGATAGGATAGTGAATATAGGCGATTTGAGCAGAGAAATAAAATTTCCATGACTTCAGTTATTCCCGAAACTCCCAAGCATAAAAAAGCGAAAGCCCTGCGACCCGGTGCGCGGCGTCCCGCCAAGGAACTTTGTAGCGAATGTGGGCTGTGTGATACTTATTACATCCATTACGTCAAAGAAGCTTGTGCTTTTCTGAACCAGCAGATGTCAGAATTGGAACAGGCTGCCCACGGGCGCGATCGCAACTTAGATAACCCCGATGAACTGTACTTTGGCGTGCATCAACAGATGATGGCCGCCAAGAAAAAAGACCCGATCCCCGGCGCCCAATGGACTGGGATCGTCAGTAGCATTGCCTGTGAAATGCTCGATCGCGGTCTAGTAGAAGGGGTGGTCTGCGTGCAGAACACCAAAGAAGACCGTTTTCAACCCATGCCCGTGGTAGCGAGAACCAAAGAAGAAGTGCTGGCGGCCAGAGTGAATAAACCCACCCTTTCCCCCAACTTATCGGTGCTCGAACAAGTGGAAAAATCAGGCATGAAACGGTTACTGGTGATTGGGGTAGGTTGTCAAATTCAAGCCTTGCGAGCGGTAGAAAAACAACTCGGTTTAGAAAAACTCTATGTTTTAGGCACCCCCTGCGTCGATAACGTCAGCCGCGCTGGGTTACAAACCTTCTTGGAAACCACCAGCAAGTCACCGGATACAGTGGTTCATTATGAATTTATGCAGGATTTCCGGGTTCACTTCAAACATGAAGATGGTTCCGTGGAATTGGTGCCGTTTTTTGGCCTGAACACCAAGAAACTGAAAGATATTTTTGCCCCTTCTTGTATGAGTTGCTTTGACTATACCAATGGCTTGGCGGATTTGGTGGTGGGTTATATGGGGGCACCGTTTGGTTGGCAGTGGATTGTGGTTCGCAACCAAATCGGCCAAGAAATGTTGGATTTGGTGCAGGATCAACTGGATACTCAGCCGGTGATGTCCCAAGGCAACCGCAAACCCGCCGTACAACAAAGTATTCCCGCTTACGATCAGGCGGTGACTTTACCAATGTGGGCAGCGAAACTTATGGGGGTGGCGATCGAAAGAATTGGCCCGAAAGGTTTAGAATATGCCCGCTTTTCCATTGATTCTCACTTTACCCGCAATTATCTTTATGTGAAACGGAATCATCCAGAAAAATTAGCGGATCATGTGCCGGAATTCGCCAAGCGAATTGTGAGTCAGTATAAACTACCGGAATAAACTCGGATTTCCTCCTTGGTTTGATGGTGGTTGTGCGATCGCTGGTTGGTTAGTAGGGGCATGCATCAGCATTCGCCCCTATACTATTGAGAAAAATATTGGGAAAATATTGGGAAAATATTGGGAAAAATGCCGGTAATCTGGTAACGAGTTTACTCTGCAGCGATCTCAGATGAAAAAAAAACAAGATTTACCAGCGATCGGTTGGCGAGAATGGCTGTCTCTGCCAGAGTTGGGAATTGTGGCAGTGAAGGCCAAAATTGATACCGGGGCTAGATCCTCGGCGATTCATGCGTTTGATCTCCAGACTTTCTCCTCAGAAGATAAATATAAGGTGCGCTTTAAAGTGCATCCTTATCAGCGGAATCCCCACACGACTGTGATTAGTGAAGCGGAAATTTTAGAGGAACGAGAAGTCCGCAATTCTGGAGGGCATACTGAGTTAAGATTAACGATTGTCACATTGGTAGTTCTTGGCGGTTCTGAATGGCCGATTGAACTGACGTTAACTAATCGGGATGTGATGGGCTTCAGGATGCTGCTGGGACGTCAGGCAGTCCGCGATCGCTTCTTGGTTAATCCTGGGAAATCATACTTACTTAGCCGCAATCTTTCTCCCACCGGAAAAAAACAAGTTAAACGAATCATTGTATGAAAATTGCCATCTTATCTCAAGATAGTACGCTTTATTCTACTTCTAGATTGAAGGAAGCCGGTGAGCAACGGGGTTATGAAATGAAAGTAATCAATTACCTTCGTTGTTACATGAATATCACCTCCCATCGACCGATTTTAGTGTATCAAGGCAAACAATTAGAAGACTTTGACGCGGTGATTCCCCGAATTGGTGCATCGAAAACCTTTTATGGCACCGCAGTGGTGCGGCAGTTTGAAATGATGGGCGTATTTTCTACCAATAGTTCCCAGGCAATTTCTCGTTCTCGGGATAAGTTGCGTTGCTTGCAACTACTAGCCAGAGAAGGAATTGGTTTGCCGGTGACGGGATTTGCCAATTCTACCCAAGATATTGATGGGTTAATCGATATGGTAGGCGGAGCCCCTTTGGTGATTAAATTATTAGAAGGAACTCAGGGCATTGGCGTGGTGCTGGCGGAAACTCACCAGGCCGCCAAGTCGGTGATTGAAGCGTTTCGCGGTTTAGATGCCAACATTTTAGTCCAGGAGTTTATTAAAGAAGCAGGTGGTGCAGATATCCGGTGTTTTGTGGTCGGGGAAAAAGTGATTGCGGCGATGAAACGCCAAGGGGCTCAGGGGGAATTTCGCTCTAATCTTCACCGAGGGGGAACCGCAGAGAAAATTAAGTTAACTCCAGAGGAACGTTCCACCGCAATTCGGGCGGTGAAAACGATGGGGTTGAAAGTAGCCGGGGTGGATATGTTACGTTCTAATCATGGCCCGGTGGTGATGGAAGTGAATTCTTCCCCCGGTCTGGAAGGAATTGAGACGGCAACCGGAGTCGATGTCGCGGGTAAGATTATTGAGTTTATTGAGAAAAATGCGGTGAAGGGGAAGATGCGCGATCGGATGCAGTATTAAATTTTTTGTTTCTTGCCGATGAAGCCGATGAAATTGTTAGATGGATTTGTTGCGGAGTGAATTGGTAAACATCAGGGATAAAGCATCAGGGTGACAAAAGATGACAAATCATCATTCTGTCATGTCATCATGCTGTCATGGTTTAATCATAGAACCAAAATTAAAATTCCCTGTCAAAATAGTTGTTAGGCTTAAACTAATTCAGGAGGGGATTGCTAATATTTTAGCTCGGTCAGCCTCAGCCTAATAGCGCCTGGGAATCAATATCAGATCCGTCTGTCAAGATCCGTCTGTCAAAGAATTTGATCGGGCGATCGCGCTACATTTCTCGTCAGCTTAATATTTCGGAGATCACGTGCAGTAGCGGGGGTTTTTTGAATGGATGCTCAAGAACTGTTAAAAGCATACGCAGCAGGAGAAAGAGATTTTTGTGGGATTGATCTCAAAGGGGCTAACCTCAAAGGAGTTGATTTAAATGGTGTTGACCTGAGTGGTGCTGACCTCAGTGGAGCGAACTTGAGTGGGTCTAACTTGAGTGAAACCGAACTCCGCAGCACCAACTTTACCGGGGCGGATCTCAGTGATGTGGACTTATATGATGCCAGACTCAACGGTGCGAGACTGAATTTAGCCAATCTCAAATTAGCCAATCTCAGCAGTGCCAATTTACAAAAAGCCTGCTTGAGTCATGCAGACCTAAGAGATAGTAAACTCTTTGGAGCTTATTTAAGTTATGCAGACTTAAGCTATGCGGATCTCCGGCGGGCCGACTTATTTCGGGCTTATCTCTTTCGGGCTTATTTATACTGTGCGGATTTAAATGGGGCGCACTTAATTGGGGCAGACTTAATTAGAGCAAATTTAACCGGGGCTGATTTAAGTAAAGCTCATTTAAAAGATGCCAAATTAGAATTCGCCAACCTCGCGGGAGTGAATCTGACTGAAGCGGATCTGACCCGCGCCAAAATGAGTGAAGCGCAACTTTATAATGCGGACTTAACCGGGGCAAATTTAGAATACGTTGAATTAATTAATGCCCAATTATTTTCTAGCAAAATGGTCGGGGTGAATTTAATTGAAGCCGACCTCAGAGGAGCAAAATTAAGTGAGGCAAATCTCAGCAAAGCTAATCTCACTGGCGCGGATTTATACTCGACCAATATGACTCGTGCAGACTTAACTGGAGCCAATTTGACTAGAGCCCATTTAAGTCTGGCTAATTGGAGTGAAGCAAATCTGAATCATGCCAATCTCACGGATGCTAAATTAACGGAAATTATCGGCAATGCTGGGTCGGGACATAATACCAATTCTTTGGAAAGCAATTTGCAAAAATCCACTGAATTAGTCATCCCTCATTCAATTTGTTTAAAAAATAAAAAATTTGTCCTACTTGGTCGCCATCATAATGCGGATGTGCGGTTTATTTCCCCGATGGTTTCTCGACGGCACGCGATTATTGAAACGGACGATCAAGGATGTTACATTTTAAAAGATCAAAATAGTACCAATGGTGTATTTGTCAATCGACAAAGAGTGAAAGAACCTGTGGTTTTAACCGATGGTTCAACGATTCAAATCGGTATTTTTACTTTGCTGTTAGTGGGTGATCAGTTAAGATTGCCATCTTTCGGCAATTATGAAAAGTCCCGTCAGGAGAACCCCATAGAAAATCTGGCGACAAAAAAGTTGGCCAATTTAAGTGGAGCAAATTTATATGGAGCAACGCTGACAGGGGTTCATTTAGAAAAATTTAACCTCAGTGGTGCGATTATGCCCGATGGCACGATTTATGAATGATTTGTTAGTTGTTATTTGTTGTTAGTTGTTGGTTGTTTGTTGTTTGTCAAACGTCAACAACTAAAGGATCCCTACCCAGAGAATCCCTACCCAAAGAATCCCTACCCACCAACAAAAGAATCCCTACCCACCAACAACTAACAACCAAAGAATCCCTACCCAACACCTAATAACTAACAACTAATAACTAACAACTAACAAATCATTATTGTAAAAGCAGAATAATAGTTTGCATACAACCGACAATCAGACCTAACACTCCTCCTAGATTAACGATCGCCTGTAATTCACTTTTGACAATGCCATTGATGGCATTTTCTAATTCTTCGGGAGAGGTGGCTTTCACCCGATTGATAATTACTTGATCGATGTTTAAAATGGGGATGGCTTTGGCCACTAAATTTTCTAAGTCCCGTTCTAGATATCTTTCTAAAATCAGGGCTAGTTCGTGACTGACTAATCCGAGGGATTTACTGACCACTGCGGATTTTTGTAAGCGAGTTAAGATTAAACTAGATACTTTTTGCCAATCAATTGAGTTACTTAAGCCTAATAATAAATCCGTGCCGCTAGTTTGCAGGTAGTTGCGGACACTATCGCGGATGGTTTTCCGCAATTGTTTGACGGTGGATAAGGGCAGATTTTGCAGGGAAAGGGTTTGAAACCATTCTTCTAGGCGATCGCGCAGTTCCAGGGCAACAATTAAATCCCGAATGCGATCGTTTGACTTTTCTTTTTCATCTAAACAAAAGGTGCGTAACCGCATCAAGGTACTGCGTAATCCAATCAGGTTGGCTACGACCCAATAGGTGCCACTACTTTGTTCGCGAAATCCTTCATCAATGGTGTGAATGTTGCGATCAGTCAAGAAATCGACCAACACTTGCCGAATTACATCTGGGGGCAATACCACATCTAACAGCCAATTGGCTAGTTGATGGGCTTGGGCGCGATTGAGTTGAATTTCTAATAAAACTTGGTCAAAAATTTGATCGAGTTGTTCTTGTAAAAAGCTTTCATCTTTGGCTAAAACCTTTAACATTCTTGGCAAAGATTGGCCGAGAAAATCATGGAGAATTCCCGCCAAAATTTGCGCGGTTTTGGCTTCTGTATCGGACTTAATCTGATCCATTGCCATCCGCAATAGCCAGTGAATTGCCCCTTCCATGCGTTCGGTTTGCAGCAAACGCCGTGCCAGGTTTTGCAATTCTTCCGGGGTTAACAAAGACCCCATAATGGTATCAGAAATTCGTTTAGCTAGACGTTCTTGATTTCGCGGAATTAATCCGGGAGTAAATGGCAGCCGCCGATCACCAATGTAAATCGCTCGATAGGGACGAAATAACATTTGAATGGCGATATCATTGGTGAAATAGCCAATAATGCCACCGGCAATGGGCGGGCCAATATAAATAAATAAGTTAGATAAATTCATTGATCGAGCAAGAGGCAGGGATCAAGTAGAAGTTTGGTCTTCAAACCCCCTTGGGGGTTACTGCGGGAGCATCCCATTTTGGTAAATCAGCCCGTAGGGGATGAACGCATTCGCGGATAAATTTATCCCAAAAAACCGAAAAATTATCTACGCGAATGCTTCGCCCCTACAAATATGGGATGGTCCCGGTTACTGCGGATCCTGGGATTTTGAGATGAATCCGGTAAATGCTGGTTTTTGCGGTGATGTAAAGGGTTTGATAGTCACTGTCTCCAAAGGCTAAATTACTCGGAACTTCTGGTACTTGAATCAGACCCATAAAATCCCCTGCCGGGGAGAAAATGGACACTCCTTCTGGTCCAGTACAATAAACATTTCCTCGCCGATCTACTTTTATCCCATCTGGCCCTCCGATTTGACTAGATGGATTGAGTTGGGCAAAAATATGTCCGTTGGTTAGGGTGCCGTCTGGCTTCACATCAAAGACGCGAATGTGAGATTTTTGGAAATCACTGATGTACAATTTTGTTTCATCTGGAGAAAAGGCAATCCCATTGGGATGTAGGAATTCCCGGCATAGAAGCGTCAATTTACCATCCGGGGTGAGCCGATAGACCCCATAGAATTCCAGTTCTTGAGAATGTTTTTGCAGATGGTAATGCTGGATAAATTTAGGGCTGTAGTTAGGGTCAGTAAAGTAGATACTGCCATCGGATTTAACTACTAAGTCATTGGGGCTATTGAGATATTTTCCTTGATAGCGATCGGTCAATGTAATCATTGTACCATCTTTCTGGGTCAAGGAGATCCGACGGTTAGCATATTCAGCACTTAGCAAGCTACCCTGCCGATTTAAAGTGTTGCCATTGGCATTTCCAGAAGGATGACGAAATACTTTTAACTCTACTTGTTGATCGGGTTGAGCGACAAAAAAATTATTGCTTAGGTTGGGTTGAGGAACGAAACCCAACCTAACGCGATCGCCCGTCCACAATTGATAGATAGTATTAGCGGGAATATCACTAAATAGTAAAAAACCACCATCGTGCCAAACGGGGCCTTCTGTAAACGCAAAACCTGTGACTACCTGTTCTACCCGATCGCCCTCATTGATAATGTCTGCCAAATTGTTGGCCAGAACCGGAGTAGGGAGGGCAACTAAAATAGTGAATAGCCACAGGAAGCCAAGGGCTAGTTTAGGGATGAAAATCATCTTTTACCTTATTTTACCTTAATTCAGGGTTGGGTTAATTAGCCAGGAATGAGGACTTAATTTTTTGGGCGATGGACTCAGGACTATTAAGCGTTGTATCAATAAATAGAGTGCGGTGGGTCGGCAGGAGTTCTAAGACCGATCGCGCCGCTAAGGGATCGTAGTTTTTTTGTTCTTCCACGATAATTTTTAGGCGATCGCGCACCTCGGCGATCGAGTAGTCTCCTTGATTAATTTGAGTTAAAATCCTGGTGGTTTCTTCCGGTGAGAAGAAATTCACCGCTTCGGGCAATCCTAATTCGGCCAAACTGCTAATTTTCTGAGTATCATTGTTACAGGCGATCGGGCTAGATTGTCCAATGCGATCAAAGGAATCTTGACGAGTTAACAGACGTTCCAAGCGAACCGAATTCGGCGCTTCTAACACGATAAATTGAGAATTTGGCAGAAGTTCACTGGCATATTTTACCTCCAGCTTTCCGCGCAAACCATCAAAGAGTAGCGGAAAGCAGAGTCGCTCCGGGTTGATTTGTAATTGACTTAAAACATAGACCATTCCTTCGGGAAAGAGTTGCTTATAGCGACGGGTATAAGAGAAGCGTGTCACACGGCAGGTGAGATCGTCGTCCGTGACCACTCCATCGATTTGTCTCACGGTGGGAATGATAAATCGATCGGTTAAAGTTCGACGGTTAGGCAACAGGGTAAAGTTTAACTGGGTATCCGATAAAGCCTTGACCAAGGTACTTTTGCCGACTCCCGTCAAGCCAACTAAAATCAGCAAGGGTTGTTCCACCAGGGGAAGCCAGCCATCAACGGCGGAGAATCCAAATCCAATTCCAGGGATTAACTCTATCGACTCCGTTTGATTTTGGTTTAATTGCATCATGTTGTTTTTTCCTCGATTAAAATTTTTTTATGGGAGCTTTGGCTAGTTTTTGCCAGAAATATGCCGCTCAAAATAATCACAAATCCCAAGGAATTTAACCCACTTAAGGTTTCGCCAAAAATCACCCAGGCAAAAATTGCTGTCAGGGTTGGTTCAAGGAGTAAGAAAATCGCAATAAAGGTGGAAGAAAAATACTTGAGGTTATGAATCAACATACATTGACCAAAGCATTGACAAAGACTGGCTAAGATAAATACGGTAGCCCATCCGCGCCAAGAATGGGGAAAAAAACTGTCTTGGGTTAGCCAAATCAGCGGCAACAAAGCGATCGCGCCAATCGTGCAGCGCCAAAATAACAATTTCACCGCTGAAAATTTGGGGCGTAAATATTCTAGGATAGACAGATTTAAGGCATAAAACAATGCGGCTAATAGACCCAACCCATCTCCCCAGAGATATTCTAGTCCAATTTGGATGTCATTCATGCCAATCAGTGATGCGCCAAATATGCCTAAAAACAGACCACCGATCAGGCGAATTTCAAACTGCTGTTGTAAGAATATCCCACCGAGAATACAAGTAAATAAGGGCGATAAATTCCGCATCAGGGTTGAGTTTGCCACGCTCGTTTGAGTTAATGACCAAGCCCAACATAAGACCGAAGCCGTGCCGATAATTCCCACTAGAAATAAAAGCGCAATTTCCCGAAAATTAGGGATTGTTTGGGGCTGGGTAGTCAGGGTTAGCCCGGGCAGATCGGATTCGGGGGTGCGATCGCCCATTTGAGCGATCCAATCCCAGCCTCCTAGTAAGATCGATGCCATCCATAAACGGTTAAACACGGTGCCAATCGCGCTCATTTCTTGTTCGCATAGTTTAATCAAGATTGCGGCAAAAGACAAGGCGATTAAAGCCAGGAACAGTGAAAATATCGAACCTGGGGAGTTAATTTTAAATCTGTTAAATAGGATGGATATTGATGGGTTAGAGATCATTTAACGTCAAACCTAGAGGCTCCTCAAAGACAATATTTCTATGGTTTTAGCAACCCAAACCATAAGGGTGAATGCTGACCAATATTATTCAAAATTTTCTATAGCAACACATCGATTAACTAGGTTGATAAATTCATTATGAATATCAATCAAAGTTCCTTGTTTAGCTAAAAATTTCACCTCTTTTAGAATTGACTTAATTAGACTTTCATTCTCGATCATTTCCTCTTTGCCAATTTGCTTGAGAGCTAATTCAATTGAATTTCGACCAGATTGCATTCCTAAGGCTAATTTATTTTGATGAGCCAAACTCTCCAGGTTGAGACTTTGATAAAGCATCGGATCCTTGGCGATCGCTGTGACATGAACCCCGGCATAGTGAGTGAAGGCATTTTTTCCCATAATCGGGAAAAGAGGCGGAATTGAAATCCGGGAAGCTTGACTCACCAGATGATAGAGTTCTTGAAGATATTTAAACTCCCAACGCCGTTTTGATTCCCCCATTTCAACTAAGTTGACTAATAAAGTTGCCAAATCAACAATCCCCGCACGTTCTCCCAAACCGATAACACTGACATCGATAATATCGGCGCCAGCTTTGTAAGCATCAAGGGCATTGGCGAGGGCTAAACCTCGGTCATTGTGACAATGAACGGCAATTTTAGGAAATAGCTGAAGATCCGCTAGTTTTTGCTTTAAAGTTTTGACAAAATAGGCGTAACTGCGATCGGGTTGAAACGGAGTTGCGTATCCCGTTGTGTCGGCAATGCTAATAATATCTGCACCAGCTTGGACTGCCGCCGTGGCTACTTCAATCACCTGTTCGATTTCGGTGCGGGTTGCATCTTCAGGGGTATAGCGAATCAACAGGTTGGGATTTTGGGCTTTGGCATAGCGAATTACTTCGACAATTTGCTCAAGGGCTTGGTCAAAAGTAATATGGTAGTCTCGCTCTAAACGGTGTTTGGCGACACTAAAGAAGATGCCTAAAAAATCTATGCCACAATCCAATGCTTTTTGAACGTGATCGATGCGACAAAGAGAGTGGGCGCCAATTTTCGCATTTAATTTTGCCTGGGCAACTAAGGCGATCGCTTCAGAAATTTCCGGGCTAACAGCAGGATTTCCGACTTCAATAATATCGATGCCAATTCGATCTAGATATTGAGCAATTAACAACTTTGTTTCCGGGGAAAAATAAACTCCTGGGGTTTGCTCTCCTTCTCTGAGAGTAGAATCAAGAATCTGAAACATAGCGCAATCTAATCTCCTTTAATCGTATTCGCAAAGAGGTGTTTTTTTCCAGGTGTAGGCTGTAGGGGAGAGGGTGTAGGCTGTAGGGGGCAGGGGGCAGGGGGCAGGGGGAGATAAGAAGACGGTGATCTCCGTAGAGACAAGGTGAAAGTCCATGTCCTGCTGCTTCAACAATCAACAATCAACCACCAACAATCAACAATCAACCACTAACAAGCCCCCAACCCCCCCCCTTCAAAGAGGGGCCACCAACAACCAAGCACTAAAGATTAAACTTTATTCACAACTAATACTCCCATTATTCCTTGGGCAATAGGATAGTGAGTGGCGGCAGCAAATCCAGCCGCTCGCGCTAACTCAACTTGCTCTTTGCCAATGGGAAATCGATCTAAACTGGGAAAAATGTAAGCATATTCATTATATAATCCGTTGGCTTTGGCTAAGGGTACGACAATATGATCTAAATACCAGTGCTGAAACTCACGGGCGATCGCATTACTGGGGCGATGAAAGTCCAAAATCGCGGCTTTGGCACCGGGTTTAAGCACTCGATGCAATTCGCTTAAACAACGGGGAATATCTTTAACATTGCGTAAACCATAACCAATGGTGGCACAGTCAAAATATTCGTCAGGAAAAGGTAAATCCAAGGCATCCCCTTCTACCCAGGTGATGACCTCTTGTTTTCCCGGACGTTGACGCGCTTGATTCAGCAATTCTACAGAAAAGTCTACCCCAAAGACTTGACCTGTTTTTCCTACTTCTTCCGCGAGAAGCAGAGTTAAATCCCCACTGCCACAGCACAGATCCAAACAAATATCTCCAGGACTGACTTCACTCCAGGCAATAGTCATCCGCTTCCAAATCCGATGCTGACCCAGACTCAGCCAGTCATTGAATTGATCGTAAACTGGGGCGATGCGATTAAATATCTGTTGAATTTCGCTGGCAGAAGGAACCATTTGATTGGATAAAGATATAGGAGGTTTAGAAACAGTAGACATCTGTAAAATAAGAGTAATTCAGGGGGCAGAAAAATTATAGAGAATCCATCAGATCAACCTTAAGGATGATAGCGGACACAGGTCAGGGTGACACCCACTTGCCTAGCGCACAAATGGATTGTAGACACTTCATCTTCTCGCAGGGTAAAGGGTTGCTTCCACTGAAGAGACAAGACTGCTAGAAGTTCATCCCGGTAAGTAATTGGCATGACCAAATGAGCTTGTGTCCCAGATTTTTGATAATGTTCGTCCTCGGCAAGGTTGCTATCTTTTTCTACATGAACAGATCCTTGCAAGGTTCTGGTGGCGATCGCCGCTGCGGTTAACGGGTCATGTTCTAACCAGTTTTCCTCAATGCCGACTTTAGAAAATACCCCTTGACTGGGGATTAAGCGATTATTTTCCACCAGTTGCAAAAGACAAACATCAGCGGCAAAATTTTCCCCAAAGGCGACGGCGATCGGTTTCAAACAATCCTCTAAAGAATTAGCCTCTTGAGATAAATTCAAAATAATTGATAGGAGGTTGGTTTGCGCTTCAGCCCGCCGCAATTCTTCCGTGCGATCTTTGAGCACTTTATAAGTTTCTGCGGCACGATGCACCACCGTTTTCAGTTCATTCGGATCCCAAGGTTTCGTAATATATTTATAAACCTGACCGGAGTTAATCGCATCTACCAGGTCTTCAATATCCGTAAACCCAGTTAGAATAATCCGCACTGTATTGGGAAAATCAGGCACCGTTCTACTTAAGAACTCCGTCCCTTTCATTTCCGGCATTCGTTGGTCAGAAATAATCACGGCCACTTCACCCTCTTCGCGCAATAATTCTAAAGCGCGGGTGCCACTTTCGGCTTTGAGTACCTGATAGTCCCGTCGGAAAGTGCGGTAGAGTAGATCCAGGTTATCTGGTTCGTCATCCACCACCAGCATTTTGGCTTTGTTACGTCGTTGTAGGCTTTTCAACTGAGTAATAATATTTTCTAGCTCTGGAATTGAGTTATTCATCATACAATTAACTATTAACTCACGAATCTTTGAGTTTGGGCAATCCATCAGGCAAAAATCAGCATCTTTGTCATGCAGGACAAAGCAAAATGTCTTGCACTGAAGCGTCTGGTTCTTGGTGGGCAATATGGTACTTTCTTGGTCAACCAGGATTATGACTATTACATCATTTATCGACGGTAGACCGCACATTTAGTTATTTCTCGTGAACCAATCGGTTTTAGGCAAGTTCCCTGGAAACCGGAGTCAGACATTAAGCGGTCAGATGTAGCAACACATTAGGTAGTCATTTGTCTAGTGGTTAAACTGTATTAGGAAAATTACTTAAGATTTCTTAAGATTTCTGTGGATGACCCCGATCGACTAAGTAAGGTGGGCATTGCCCACCTTACTTTCGCCTTATGTTCAGGCTGAATTGCCAGTGTTAATTTTAGCCCACCAGGTTTCACTTCCCCGGACAGAAGTCACCCATTGCGGGTTGACATACAGACTTATACAGACTCAAGATTACTTTTTGAATGCGTGGATATAATCAACAAAGTAAAATTTCGGTTCTAGCCAAAATTTGAGTCCACCGTAGACCCCCATACCGAGGAGTGCGGTTAAGGTTAAAGGCAGACCCCAGGGCAGTCTGAGGGCATCTGGCAGCAGTGCAACTGTAGCAATTGTGAGGATAAAGTAAACCAGCAAAAAGATTTGCCACCGTTGCACGGTTTTTAATGCCCCCCGACAACTGCTGCAATGTTGGGTATGTTGATGATAGCGATCGAGTATTTGTTGTCGGTTTTGAGTCATTGGCAAAATTGACAAAATATCTGGCGGGTTTATTCCTACTTCCTGCCACGGCAATTTACCCCCAGAATATTTATCAAACCAATTGCGAAATTCAATAATTAATTTGTCCGCCGATGTGGGCATTTTGTAGGCGGTTTTCCAAGTTTGGGTTTGTTGTTTTTGTTGTAATATTCGCTCTTGATAATGGAGGAAAACCATGTCTCCGTCTAATATTAAGTTGCGATTTTGTAGATGATCCCACCATCGCGGGGTGATCCGGTGTAAGTTTTGGGCAAAATTCCGAGAAAACTGCGCGACTATTCTCGACTTGCCTGGAGAAACGGGAATACAATAGGTGATTAATCCTATTTGTTTATCCGCACCCAAGGAAATTTGATATTCTAAATGACAAGGAGGTTGAAAGGTAATTGTGCTTTTAAATTTTCGGTCAATTTTCGCTTCGATGATTTGGGCATTTGATTGGCTGATGGTGATGGGTAAGGGTTCGGCTTTTTCGCGATCGCCTTGTACCCCATGATGAGCAAAAGGCACATGACTGGGGTCGGCGACATTTTCGATCAATGTCTGCCAATCATATTCTAAGTCTCGCACGATTGAAGACCAAACAAACCCTTTTTCGGCATCAATTTGCGGTGATAAAGGTAGCGGGGTTTTGGCGGCTAACTCCTCTGATTTCGGATCCAGCCAAACCCAGAGTAATTCATTCGCTTCTTGGGTGGGAAATTTGCGGGCACAAAAATTTGTTTTATTTTTACTCACTAAGTCGGGATTTTCCGCTTGGGGAATCCGCTGACAAGTGCCATCGGCATCAAATTCCCAGCCATGATAGCTACACATTAAATTTCCGGTTTTCGGTTCGATTCTGCCTTCACTTAAGGGGGCTAAACGATGGGGACATTCATCTAAAAATACTTGATATTTTTTAGATACCGGGGATTGCCAAATTACCAAGGATTTGCCCAAAATCGTTACGGTAGTAGGTCGGTCATATTCTAGGTCTTCAAGGGGGGAAATCGGATACCAATTTTGAAAAAAGTTAAATTCAGTTGTCATTGAGGTTATTTTGATTTTTTCTTAATTATGTAATATACCATAAAAATTACCAAAAAAGAATTTAGTTTGACTAATTTCACGAAATCTTCAAAAATTACTTATGGTTCCAGGATTGGTTCCAGGATTACAGAATGGTAGAATGCTAGAGAATCGGCTTAATTGCCAATGGCGATCGCCTGCCGATGGTTCGGTTCAATTATTTTTGGCATTATGACTTTAACGACGGAACAAGAAAAAGCAGCCTATTCTTCTGGTAGTGTAGCGGTGATTGCTGGTGCTGGTACAGGGAAAACTTATATGCTGGCAGAACGCTATTTTTATCACCTCACTGTTGACGGGTTTTCCCCTTTGGAAATTGTGGCTTGTACGTTTACGGATAAGGCAGCAGCCGAACTGCGATCGCGCATTCGGGCAACGGTTTCTCAAAGACTGCCCGATCGCTTTGACTTGTTAGCTGAATTGGAAGCAGCCCAAATTAGTACCCTCCACTCTTTAGCCACCCGAATTTGTCAGGAACACCCGGAAGCGGCAGGGGTTCCCGCTGATTTTACCGTATTGGATGAGTTGGAAAGTAAAATTTGGCTTAATCAGCAATTAATTTTGGCTTTGACAGAATTACCTGCCGAGATTTATCAAGAAATTTTTTATAGTCAATTGGGGGAAATTTTACCCCATTTAATTGCCGATCCAATCGCCGCTGAACGAGCTTTTAATCGGTCAATTAATCCAGAAAATTTAATTGCCCAAATGCAGCAATTTGCCCTGAGTGAATTGTTGGGCAATTCCCAATGGCAATTGGCAACAGAAACTTTACACCAGTTTGCAGGACTTGAAGGCGATCGCATAGAATTAGCCCGGAAAACTGCGATTCAGGCAGTCAATAGTTTAAAAGAAAATAGTGAACCAACAAACGCTTTGGAAAATCTAACCAAGATTAATTTGCAGGGAGGCAGTAAGAAAAAATGGCCAGATGGGGGATTTACGGAAATTAAAGAGGCGATCGCTACTCTAAAAAAATTGGCAGACAAAGAAATCAAGCGAGGCAGGATTAATCTAGACATTGGCGAATTTGACCATAAATTAACCGCTATTTTGCCCATCCTCAAGCAGGCATTTATGCAAGTGCGGGAGTTTTTAGCAGCGGCTAAACGAAAAGCCCGATTATTAGATTTTGCGGATTTAGAAGTCTATGCCCTAAAAGCCCTGAGTCATCCCGAAGTTCAAGAGTATTATTGGCAACGGTGGCAAGCTTTTTTAGTGGATGAATTCCAAGATACTAACCCCGTCCAAGGAGAATTTTTAGAGTTGCTAAATTCTAAGGCAATATTGACTATTGTGGGCGATGCTAAACAGTCAATTTATGGGTTTCGACGGGCCGATGTGGCGGTGTTTCAAAGCTGGTGCGATCGCATTCAGCATGATTCAGGTAAAAGAGGAAAAGGTGGCGAAATTGTGGAACTTTCTACCAGTTTTCGCACCCATGAAAGCTTGATTAACCAGATTAATCAAATCTTTGCGCCGCTATTGGGAAATTTGCACCAAAATTTAACGGCTTTTCGCACAGAAGCCCCATATGTTAATGATATTAATCCAGATGTTAATACTTATTTAGAGGCTTATACTGTTGCCGCTGGAGAGGTAAATGATATTAACCGTTGCCGTCAGGCAGAAGGTCGGCATATTGCCCGAACGCTTAAACAAATGTTAGAGCAAAAAATGCCTGTTTATGACAAAAAAACAGGCGGTTTGCGTCCGGTGAAACCGGGAGATATGGCGATTCTTTCTCGCACTTGGGATCCGTTAGAATTGTATGGGGAAACTTTGGCAAGTGAGGGCATTCCCGTGGTGTTGTCCGGGGGCGGCAATTTGTTAGATACTAGGGAAGCAAAAGATGCTTGGGCTTTATTAAGATTTTTGGCGGATCCTACGGATGATATTGCTTTGGTGGCGGTGTTACGGAGCCCATTTTTTGCTATTAGCGATCGCACCTTATTTATGATTAGTCGTTCTCTGTTAACCGTTGAGGGAAAAAACCTTTCTTGGTGGGAAAAAATTCAGATGGAACAGAAACCGGGTTTCTTGGAGAAACCCGGTTTCTCTGCCGTAGAAATATTAAAGCAACTTTTAGGCGATCGCACCGTAGAACCGCCCACCCGTTTACTGCAAATTGCTGACCGTTTAACCGGATATACAGCAGTGATTAATAACCTACCAGGAGCACCCCGTCGGCTGGCAGACTGGCGAGGTTTTATGGAACTTGTGCGACAATTAGAAACGGGAAATAATGATGTATTTAATGTGGTGCGACGGTTACGACAAATTGCCGCCGCTGATGTGAAAATTACCCGGCTACCTTTGGAGGCAGAAAATGCCGTTACTTTAATGACGATTCATGCAGCTAAAGGTTTAGAATGGCCGGTGGTAATAGTGCCTGATTTAACCAGAAGTAAACCCAATTATTCGCCATCGGTGTATTTTGACCCTGCGTGGGGTGTGGCAGTTTCCTTGTCTAATGAGGAAGGAGAAAAACAAAAGCCAGTCCTTTACGTTTGGCTGGAAAATTTACAGAAACAACGAGAAGATGCTGAAGCTTTGCGGTTGCTTTATGTGGCTTTTACTCGGAGTCGCGATCGCCTAATTTTAACCGCAGCTAGTGAGAAAGGCAGTTTGTTAGATTTGCTGCGTCCGGGACTGAATGCGGCGAATATTTCTGTAGAAAAAATTCCTTTAACCGCCGAGGATTTATTCGCCCCCGAACCGCCATTACCCCCTTTACTAGAGGGCGATCGTCCAGAAATTATCGGTTTTGTTGGTTCGGGATTATTTGAATTGCCGGTGACAGCTTTGAGTGAATATACTCGCTGTCCTAAACGGTTTAAATTTCGCTATATTGATGGACACCCAGGGACAGGAGAAGGGATGGCGATCGCTCAAAAAATTGGCATTTTAGTCCATAAAGCTTTGGAAAATAACATCAGAAACCCGGAAACTTTATCTCGATTTAACTCTAGCTTATTCCCGGCACAAATCCAAGAAATATTATCTCTGGTGCAAGCTTGGGATGAATACCCAGACTATGCCCCCTATCGCCAAGGAAACATTAGCAAAGAAACCAAGATTACTTTCAAAATAGATAGCATTACTTTTAATGGGGTGATTGATTTATTAGGTGATGATTTTGTTTTAGATTATAAAACAGACCAAATCATCGAACCTCATTTACATCGCTGCCAATTATGGGTTTATGCGGCAGCAACGGAACGCCCCCAAGCCCACATTGCTTACTTAAGAGAACCCAAGCTTTTCACTTATCCCCGTGACTATTTCCAAGCCGTTGGTGATGAAGTGAAAAATATTGTGCAAAAAATTTTACAAGGAGATTATCGCGCCCATGCTTGGCCAAGCAATTGTCAGATTTGTCCCTATGCAGAAATTTGTGAATATGCTTATCAAGAAATCGGGGATAAAATGGTTGAGGATGACTTAGCTTTTTAGGGTTTAGTTGTAGTTGTAGGGTTTAGTGCGATCGCCTATTTTCCCATTGCAAATTATCTCCGTAGGGGCGAAGCATTTCCGCCGGAAATTTATGCTTATAATTAATCACTTATCGGCGGGAATGCTTCGCCCTTTACTCGGTTAACCCAGGGCGAAGCATTCGGGTAATTATCTTAACTGTAAAAACCGAAAATTCACTGCCCGGTAAGCGAAGCCATGCCGTAGACGCGGAGCGGCTTCCCGTAGGCGGAACGCCTTCCCGTAGGGTAGGGTAGGCTATATGCTTCGCCCCTACAAAAGGGGTATGCTGTCTATAAATTAATGGGATAAATTAATAAATTCACGGTGATTTGCCCATTTTCCAGAAATTAGACGCTGAATATCATCCATCAGAAATTTAGCACCACTTGGGGGAATCAAAACCAATTGTTTATGGCAGAATCAAAATAGTCAGCGCAATTCACCATCCAGCATATCTCTAATGATTGGGACAACATTACGGGGACGCTATCATATTATCAAGAGTTTGGGCAGTGGCGGCTGTGGGGAAACCTATTTAGCCGAAGATCGGGATTTACCGAGAAATCCTCATTGTGTGGTGAAGCGACTGCAACCTCAGTCAAAGAAATCATCAGTTTTGGCTACAGCCAAACGGATGTTTAACACCGAAGCGGAAACCCTGCATAAACTCAGTCATCCGCAGATTCCTAAATTGCAAGCTAATTTTCAGGAGCATAGCGAATTCTATTTAGTTCAGGATTTTATTGACGGGGATGACCTGAGTAAAACTGAATTGAAGATTGGTCAGAAGTTAAGCGAAACCGAGGTAATTAATCTATTAATAGAAATCTTGGAAGTGCTGGCTTATGTGCATCAGCAGAATATCATTCACCGGGATATTAAACCCGCGAATTTAATGCGGCGTCATAGTGATGGGAAAATTTGTTTAATTGACTTTGGGGCGGTTAAAGAAATTTCTAATTTATCGGTGAATCCCCAGGGGCAACCATTGACGGTGATGGTGGGAACTCACGGATATATGCCCAATGAACAAGCGAATGGCAATCCTCAATTAAGTAGCGATATTTATGCGGTGGGGGTAATTGCAATTCAAGCCCTGACTGGGTTAAATCCAGACCCGCGTAGTGGGGAGTTTAAAAAGGATGCTAATGGAGAATTAATCTGGCAAAATCAGGTGCAAATTGCTCCATTATTCGCTGCGGTTTTAACCCGAATGGTGCTTTATGATTTTAATCAGCGTTATCCATCAGCGGTAGAAGCTTTAGCAGCAGTCAAAGCAGTGAAAAATAGCAATCAAAATACTTACTCGCCCACTTCTACTCCGCCAGAGGTGGTATCACAGCCTAATCCGGACAATCATTCAGGGAAAAAGCCAAATAAACCGAAAAAACAGAATTTTTGGATGAAAAAAAAGGTTTTCATTCCCATAGCTGCCGCAGGAATCATGTCTCCGTTACTGGCAGAGATAATCAAGCAGTTACCACCACCGTCATCACCGCCACCACCGCCACTACCCTGTCAAAAATTTTCCCCTTATGATAATTATGAATATGGGTTTAAAATTAAATATCACCCAACTTGGAGGAGGCAAGCCATTGATGATCCCATGACCGGGGAAATTACTAAGTTTATGGCACCTGATGATGCTAGGGCTAAGGTGACGATTAAGGTAGAAAAATTACAGAAAACTTTATCCTTAGCTGAATATTCTCAAGCTTCGATGGAGGAGATTAACAAGTTTTTTCCTCAAGTTACGATTTTGAATCGGCAAGACGGCACTTTAGCCAATAGTCCCGCTTATGAGTTGACTTATCAGGGAGTTGAAAATGGGGTGATGGTGAAGAAAATAGAGATGGGAATTGTCAGGACTGATAAAGCTTATGTGGTGATTTATGGGGCAGAAAATGGGCAATATAATAAATTTGAAAGCACAGCGAGGGAAATGATGCAATGTTTTGATTTGCTGTAGCAGAGAAACCGGGTTTCTTCAAGAAACCCGGTTTCTGGTTTTATTACGACGCTTTTATATCTGTCTCCGGCAAAAATAACTCTAGAGCCTAACGCACCCTACCAGATATCTTTGGTTTCATGCTATACTGTGATATAGCAACGCGGTCAAGATGATTTTGGTCAATTTTACTGAATATTAAGGACTATGACCACCGTATCAGTTAAAGATGAATATATTGAGATACTGACGGCTTTGGGTGATGTGCAAGCAGCGATAGATTTAGCGGTTCAATGTTATGCGATTTCCCAGATTACCGCAAAAGTAGCCGAATTGAAGAAAAATGAGGCTAAATATCGCGCTAAATATGGCATTGATTATCCCACTTTTGCCCAACGCATTGGTCAAGATGAAGCCTGGATTGAGAAAATAGAGGCGGATGGAAATAAACTATGGGAAATTGATTTGGCTGATTGGGAATTTTGTTACAAAGGAATCGAAGATTGGACAATCAAATTGCAGACTATTTTAACGATGTAATTGTTTTGGCAAAAGCCACCTTTGAATCCGTGGAATTTATTACTGATATGACTCCAGCCAGGGCAATTTTACGGATTCAAGGTAAATATGGTTTGTATCGGGTGTTGGTGACAGAGTTATTCAGCGATGAAGTGAGGAAGTATCGGTATTATGTTTTACTCGGAGAACGAGTCGAAGCGGGGTTTGATAATAGTCCCGATCCTCGTGCTATTCGGCTAAAATATGGCGAAATTGGAACTCATGCCGGGGAATATGTTCCTCATCTTCATAGGGAAGATAAAACTCAGTTAACCTTAACCGAAGAAATGACATTTGTAGGTTTTGTGGATTGGCTGAAAAAAAATATTCAATAAATCGTAGATCCATCGTAGCGGTAGGGTGTGTTAGGCGGCGAAAATAATTGGCAATTTCTGGAAACTTTGCCGAAAATCGCCGCCGTAACGCACCAAGGTGGATAAATATATTAATTGTTTGGTGCGTTACGGCGCTTTTAAAA
This sequence comes from Planktothricoides raciborskii GIHE-MW2, assembly GCF_040564635.1. NCBI lineage: Bacteria > Bacillati > Cyanobacteriota > Cyanophyceae > Oscillatoriales > Oscillatoriaceae > Planktothricoides > Planktothricoides raciborskii. Next base: position 6,804,365 of record NZ_CP159837.1, on the reverse strand, counting down.
TTATCTATCTCCGGCAAAAATAACTCTAGCGCCTAACGCACCCTACCTACCAATGCTACCAATGCTGTTTGTATCGTGTTAGCTGGCTAATTGGCTAATTCCCTGAGAGTTTTGGTAAAGGTTTCAGTACCAACCATTTGAGATTGATTTCGTGCCTCTTCTGCTGTTTGACCTAACAGCATATCCTCTAGTTGGGTGAGGCGATCGATTAATTGTTGATAGCTTTCTGCGGACATGAGGACATAGCTGGGTCGAGATTGTTTTGTCAGTAATACGGGTTCTACGGCCGCTTGGTCGAAGACTTCCCCGTGTCGGTTTCGGGCTTCGCTAAGGGTGTAAGTCTGCATGGTGATAGTTTTTGACTATTTTGGACATTTTGACTATTTTAGCTCATTTGTGGCAAGGGATGTGACAACCTGCTAAAGCCCAGAAACCGGGTTTCTGTGGTGAATCAAAGGGTTAACGGTGACAAGCAAACAAGAAACCCGGTTTCTCAACCTCCACCCGCAAACCCAGAAACCGGGTTTCTTTTCGGGATATCAAAGTTATCGGTTTTTCGCCAACAAGAAACCCGGTTTCTTTACCCCCACAGTAAACTTATAAACAACCCAGAAACCGGGTTTATGTCGTGGATATCAAAGTTATCTGTTTTCTGCCAACAAGAAACCCGGTTTCTTAATCCCACCAACCACCAACCACCAACCAACAACCACCAACAAAAAACAAACAACCAACAACAATTACTCTAATTCCCGAATTCTCTCCAAAGCATTTTGATACCATTCTTAGTTTCCTTACCGTTGATATAGTTCAGAAGCTTTGCGGAAGTTCTCCTGGGCTTGACGGTTATTTCCTTGGTTGTAGTAGGCAAAACCTCGATTACGATAAGCATCGGCATATTCAGGATTAATCCTAATCGCTTGGTTAAAATCCGCGATCGCCTGGTCTAATTTTCCTTGGTCGGAGTAGGCAAGACCTCGGTTGTTGTAAGCAAGGGCTAATTCAGGATTAATCCTAATCGCTTGGTTGTAATCCGCGATCGCCTGGTCTAATTTTCCTTGGTCGGAGTAGGCAAGACCTCGGTTGTAGTAAGCTGAGGCATATTCAGGTAATTTTCCTTGCCTGTAGTAGGCAAGACCTCGGTTGTTGTAAGCTTCGGCATATTCAGAATTAATCCTAATCGCTTCGTTAAAATCCGCGATCGCCCGGTCTAATTTTCCTTGCCTGTAGTAGGCAAGACCTCGGTTGTTGTAAGCATCGGCATCTTCAGGATTAATCCTAATCGCTTGGTTATAATCCGCGATCGCCTGGTCTAATTTTCCTTGTTTTTCGTAGGCAACACTTCGATTATGATAAGCATCGGCATAATTAGGATTAATCCTAATCGCTTGGTTAAAATCCGCGATCGCCTGGTCTAATTTTCCTTGGTCGGCGTAGGCAGCACCTCGGTTGTTGTAAGCATCGGCATCTTCAGGATTAATCCTAATCGCTTGGTTATAATCCGCGATCGCCTGGTCTAATTTTCCTTGGTCGGCGTAGGCAGCACCTCGGTTGTTGTAAGCAAGGGCTAATTCAGGATTAATCCTAATCGCTTGGTTGTAACTTGCAATAGCACTTTCATAGTCTTGTCGATTATACTGTTCATTACCCTGCTCTAAGAATGCCCGATCGCTTTGGGTATTAGATGGTTGAGTCGTTTCTCTTGGCTGAAGGTTTGGTCGAGACACCCTAGCTTGCAGCCGTTCAAAAGTATTAATCGGAATTCCCAGATATAAACCCACCACGCCAATCCGTGGATCCGATATCGCTTGTCCATTCACCCCGATGACTTTACCATCCTGATTCAATACCGGGCCACCACTCATGCCTTTATAGTTACCAGTGGTGTTATAAACCAAAGTATAACCGCCATCATTTTGTGACTGGATTGCCGTAATTTGTCCCTGAATCAAACTATAAGCTGGTTGGCGAATTGCATCAGACAAAGGATTCATCCAACCTGACACATATATCGGCTGAGTCAAACTGACATTATCTGAATTCCCCAACTCTGCCACTCGATAACTCTGGGGACTGGTAAAATACATCACCGCCAAATCTGCCCCTGGTAGTTGTTGGATTTGGCTAACCGAATATTCTCGACCATCCTCGGTTTTAACTGTATATTGCCCTTCGCGATCTACAACGTGCCAGTTTGTCGCAACTGTATAGGTATTACCTTCTCGTTTAACAATAAATCCCGAACCCCCGGCCCCAGGCCCATCAATCCGCACCGTAATTTCTCTGGCAATTTGCTGCACGTCTGCGGCTAAGGCTACGGGTGTCGCGAATTGCATCATTACGATTGTGCTGCTGACCATTGCGGCGCCAAAGATAGCTGGTGGGAATCGATGGGAAAAATTCATAATTTGGCTGGTTATTTCTCGTTGGCGATAATTTATTTTAAACCTATTTTATACCTCAAGTCAGCAAAAAATGTAGGGGCGAAGCATTGGCGCCTTTATCTCCAGGAAAAAACGACTATATCTATCCGCCAATGCTTCGCCCTCACCGAGTCCATTGGCGCCTTTATCTCCAGGAAAAAACGACTATATCTATACGCCAATGCTTCGCCCTCACCGAGTCTAAGGAAAAAATGTAGGGGCGAAGCATTGGCGTCATTATCTCCAGGAAAAAACGACTATATCTATACGCCAATGCTTCGCCCTCACCGAGTCTATTGGCGACAGGAGATCCGATAATTTATTTTAAATTTATTTTATAACGCCAATCAGCAAAAAATGTAGGGGCGAAGCATTGGCGCCTTTATCTCAAGGGAAAAACGACTATATCTATACGCCAATGCTTCGCCCTCACCGAGTCTATTGGCGACAGGAGATCCGATAATTTATTTTAAATTTATTTTATAACGCCAATCAGCAAAAAATGTAGGGGCGAAGCATTGGCGCCTTTATCTCCAGGAAAAAACGACTATATCTATACGCCAATGCTTCGCCCTGACGCCACCAATGAAGGATTGATCGTTAACGCTCAGGAAGGGCTTTCTCAAGAGCGTATAAATATGGTCGTTTTTTCCTTGAGATCAAGGGGCGAAGCATTCGCGTATAAATATGGTCGTTTTTTCCTTGAAATCAAGGCGCGAATGCTTGGCCTCTACATAATATAAATCGTTTTTTTCTAGGGGGTGAGGGCAAAGCATTCGCGTATAAATATGGTCGTTTTTTCCTTGAGATAAAGGCGCGAATGCTTGGCCCCTACATGATGTAAATCGTTTTTTTCTAGGGGGTGAGGGCGAAGCATTCGCGTATAAATATGGTTGTTTTTTCCTTGAGATAAAGGCGCGAATGCTTGGCCCATACATGATATAAATCGTTTTTTCTAGGGGGTGAGGGCAAAGCATTCGCGTATAAATATGGTCGTTTTTTCCTTGAGATAAAGGCGCGAATGCTTGGCCCCTACATAATATAAATCGTTTTTTTCTGGTAGGGGCAAAGCATTCGCGTATAAGTATGGTTGTTTTTTCCTTGAGATCAAGGCGCGAATGCTTGGCCCCTACGGTACACAATTTTTTGCGGCTTCGGCGGCTAATTGCATTTGCAAAATAAAATAGGGGGTATAACGCTGTTGACTTTCATCGATCGCGGGAAATGCCAAATCTTCTAATAACAAAGGAAACGAATTATCAGCGGTTTTAGCAACAACGGTGGATAATACCTCAATGGGAATTGCCCAACTCGATCGCGCAATAAAATCTTGTAACGGGGGGCAAGGTTCCGACCCATCCGCATATAATTCCGTTGCATCCCACAGAGGATAAGCGTGTATTCCGTTAATTCCCACTACTTCCCCGCGACTATTTAATAATGGCCCACCACTCATCCCTTTTTCTACATCATTATTTGAGCCAATTTGATAGCCATCTTCTAAGGGCCGATCTAATATTAGAGTGATTCGCCCTGGTCGGAAAGCAAAACCTGGGAGATCCCCCCCAGCCCCCCTTAATAAGGGGGGAGTTAGAGGGAAGGCCCCCTTTAATAAGGGGGGAGTTGGTTTTAAGCCCCCCCTTTTTAAGGGGGGGTTGGGGGGGATCTCTTCCCAACCTTGCCGATCCCCCCCAACCCCCCTTAATAAGGGGGGAGTTAGAGGGAAGCCCCCCTTTAATAAGGGGGGAGTTGGTTTTAAGCCCCCCCTTAATAAGGGGGGAGTTAGAGGGAAGGCCCCCTTTAATAAGGGGGGAGTTGGTTTTAAGCCCCCCCTTAAAAAGGGGGGGTTGGGGGGGATCTCTTCCCAACCTTGCCGATCCCCCCCAACCCCCCTTAATAAGGGGGGAGTTAGAGGGTCGGAAAGAATTTGCCTAGCCGGAAACCCTGCCGCAAATACCTCATCCCCGACGGACAAACCCCCCCTCGCCCCCCCTTGATAAGGGGGGGTTGGGGGGGTAGGCAACCGGGCCACTGCATAGACCACATTCGGGCTGCGAAATTGCAATAAGGCCAAATCATACGCCGATAAATCAACCCCCGTCACCACATCCGCAAGATATATCTGACCATCGGGCATTTGGACGCGATAGGGAGGTTTGCCCCCTCGGAGGACGTGCTGATTTGTGACTACGGTATAAACTGACCCTTGCTTTTGAATCACAAATCCCGACCCCAGGGGACTCGTAGATAACACCCTGATGGTAATAGCCCAGGCTTGCTGCTGCAATCGATCCACTACTAGCAAGGGAGGATCTGCTTTTACGGATATCAACTCTGGGGTTTTCCGAGGCATATCTCCTGGCAAGGTGAGCAGCAAACTCGTGATTAGGGCGATCGCACTCATGGGCGGTAATTTCTCCTTCCAGTAAATCGCCACGTTGCGTTTAAAACTGCCATTACCAAAGTTCTTCTAATTCTTCATGGGTGTGCCCTTGTTCCAGAAACACTTCCATATTGATGTAGGCTTCCCCATCAACATAGAAGAATAAATCATCGCTCAATTCTAATGGCTTACCCACGCGCCGCCGCAAGTCAGTCATTTGCTGCAAAACATCACTGGCATTAGTACCAGGTTCTAAAGTAACGAGAATATCTTCTTGGAGACAGTTCCCCCCCTTGATACTGGCAATGCAAATCACTGGATAATTGCCGCTGTTGCCGGTTCGCATATATTTCAGAGTGCCATTATCGTGGTAGCGTTGAAAGCGATCGGCCACTGCTTCGCAGCGGGTTTGTGGCGTCCACTTCGGATCTTTAATCCAATCAGAAACCCAGTGAATCATTGGAACTGGGCCGCGTTCAGTCCGGGCGATCGTGGCTGGGACGGTACCGTGAGTGGGACTAAAATCGGTGCCGCAAAAAAAGCGGCGGTTTTGCTGTGCCACCGTAGGCAGATTTACTGTAGTGGCTACGGCGACGGTGAATCCCGTCAATCCTGCGAATAGTTGGGTGAATAATTTGCCTCGGAACGTCATGGAACCTGCCTCCTGAAAATATGAACCCGAAAATATTAAGTTATGTAAAGCAAAACAGGGGTACTAAGTATTAATCATTACTCCACTTTGATTTTATTTCTTTACGAAAAAGCTGGCTATTTTTTTTGGTGGTAGGCAACGGATGGGTTAACGGATAGGCAACGAATGGGCAACGAATGGGCAACGGATGGGTTAACGGATAGGCAACGGATGGGCAACGGATGGGTTAACGGATGGTGGCAGCGGATGGAAGCAAGAAAGAAGTAGACAACCCAGAAACCCGGTTTCTTGCTTTACTGAACTAAAATTCGAGCCCTCCGGGTTCGCCCTACGGGTTCGTCAGTTGCTGTACTTGGGGAGACCCCAAGACCGCACTGGCTCACCGTAACGCACCGAAATAGATTTAAATTATTGGGATAATATTGGGAAATAATTCAATCAAAATAGGTGCGTTACGGCGGCGTTAAATGTCTAATCAAAATTACTGAAAAAACCAGCCGCCTAACGCACCCTACCATTGTCTAACAGGTTGATTGTGTTAGCGAAGCTGGGGATATTGTTTAAAAATATTGATTAATTTAATCTGTTTTTGGACTCCTTGGTATGTATTTGAAGAACGTTGTAAAAGTAAATGACAAGTTTCTGTTAAAACACACCAAGTTGTGATTAAAGGTTCATGGGGATATTGTGCTAAACTGTCTTGGGCGCTTTGATGATATTGGTCTTTATTATTAAACAAAGCAACCCAAAATCCTGTATCAACGATGATCATTCATATTTACAGTTTAATCCTTCTCGGATTACAGATTTATAATTCGTATAAAGTTCTGATTCTGCACTAATACAACCGATTAATCCAGATTCTTTGAGAATGTCTAAGGTACTAGATCGAACGCTAAGAGTTGGGTGAGATTTAACCTCTTGTTTTTCAGCTAAAGAATAGCGTTTTTTTAATACATCAATAAAATCGATGAGTAATGTTTGCGCTTCTTCCGGTAATTCATTAATATCTTTTTGGATTTGTTCAATATTAAGCATAATTATTTCCTACAAATGATCGGAATATATTATAACACATATATATATTATACAGGGGAGATCGCTAGACAACCCAGAAACCGGGTTTCTTTAATTTCTTAATCCCCCCTTTTTAAGGGGGGTTGGGGGTATCTTATTCCCTAGAAAACCCAGAAACCCGGTTTCTTTTGTTTAAGCAAAAGATAAGTATGGCAATTTAGCCGCAGTTTCCCGGATTTTATCTGCTGATTGGATCAGTTGTCCGCAACTGTCCCATGTGCCACTGATAAACATTTGCCGGGGGCCAGCAGCTAAGGAAACGGGATATTTTTTATCGCCTAATGTGACTTCTAATGTGTCTAAATCCAAGGTCATGGGAGTTTGGGGGTTAGCCGCGATCGCCTCTTGTAATGCTTTGACAATTGCTGGTTCAGCGGTGACACAAGGAATCCCCATTGCTACACAATTACCAAAGAAAATTTCCGCAAAACTTTCGCCAATTAAGGCTTGAATTCCCCAACGGGCGATCGCTTGTGGGGCGTGTTCCCGGCTAGAACCACAGCCAAAATTACCGTTAACCACTAATAGATTTGCCCCTTGATATTGGGGTTGGTCAAATGAATGGTTTCCCTGAGTTTGGGTGCGATCGTCTTTAAACACTTGTTCCCCTAATCCATCAAAGGTGACACAGCGTAAAAACCGGGCAGGAATAATCCGGTCTGTATCAATATCATTGCCCACCAAGGCAATTCCCCGACCGGAAATTTTGATTACTTCACTACTCATAATTTTCTGTCCTTTTTTTAGTTGTTCTTTGTTCTTGGTTGTTCGTTGTTGGTTGTTTGTTGTTGGTTGTTTGTTGGTAGTAGGGTGGGCAAAATTTTGCCCACCCTACCCGTGGACTCAAACTAGGGGGGATTGGGGCAACCACCGCCATCGGATTGCCCCTACAAATTAATATGGATGTTTTGGGCAAGTCCAAAGTTTACTTTAAACCATATCTGGGTCAATGCCCATTTCTCGGAGACGTTCCGCAAGTTTAGCGGCTTTTTGTTCCGCTAATTCGGCCCGTTGTTTTTCCTGTTCAGCCCGTTGTTTTTCCTGTTCAGCCCGATATTCTGCTAAATCAGCGCGTTCGTGACCTGTTAATAACAAAGTGCCTTCGTTGTCCCACCAACGCAACCAAAGTTGTTCTTGATTTTGATAAGAACCTTGCCAGAGTCCTAGTTCTATACCCAGGGGGTAAATAGGATAATGTCCGCGATCGTTGGGGGCTAATTTTTGGTAAGTTAAATCTCTCAGATGATAAACTTCCAAACGACCAGTTTTTATTTCATAAATTCCATAGTAAGGAACTCGAATAATCCGCTCGTAAACCCAAAATTTTCCCGGATTGGTCACGGTTTCAGTATTAGAAAGAGATAAAGGAGTTTTATCTCTTTCTTCTGCCCCATCTCCACTGGCAAATTCTAGGACAATTAACGGTGCCATTAACTCACGCCAGAGTACATAAGAACGGCGGATTTGTCCATCTAATAACGCAGGGACATTACCCACATAAAACCAGTCCGGGGCAATGGCACCCCCCACAAAAAATTTTGAACGTGGCGGGTCAGTTTCTCGCCAATAAATACCACAGTCTTGTCCGATGCAATAGTCTCCTTCGGGGTGGACTGTTTGTAAGACTGGGCCAATGGAATCAGTGAGAATTATACTTTGAGGATGTTCTTGAAAATTTTGCCGAAATGTACCATCTTCATCGGGTAGTTGAGTATGGTCGGGAAAAGCCCTAGGTTTGTCAATTTTTAGGGGAGTTTGGGTCATGGGATATTCCTCAATTGTGCTGATGATTGCAGTTTATTGATGGGTAATGGCATTTTAGACCCATTACCCATTAACTTAATGCTAATTCAACGCTAATTCAACAACTCGCGCACATCAGAAACCTTGCCATTAACTGCTGCTGCCACGACCATTGCCGGACTCATTAATAATGTCCGTCCTGACGATGACCCCTGACGACCTTTGAAATTGCGGTTAGAAGAAGAAGCACTGAGTTGATCCCCCTGAAGTTTATCTGGGTTCATGGCTAGACACATGGAACATCCGGCATTGCGCCATTCAAACCCAGCTTCTTCAAAGATGCGATCCAGTCCTTCCGCTTCCGCTTGCTGTTTCACTTCTTCAGAACCGGGGACAATAAAGGCTTTAACTCCTGGGGCGACTTTATGACCTTGGGCATATTTGGCGGCTTCGCGCAAGTCGCTAATCCGTCCATTGGTGCAACTGCCAATAAAGCAGACATCTACAGGAGTGCCTTTGATGGGTTGCCCTGGTTGCAGTTTCATATATTCATAAGCTTCTTGGGCGACTAAGCGTTCGTCTTCGGGCAAGCTGTCGGGGGTGGGGATGGTTTCATCAACGCCTATGCCTTGTCCGGGAGTGATGCCCCAGGTGACGGTGGGGGAAATTTCTTCAGCATTGAAGACTACTACATCATCATATTCCGCATCGGCGTCAGAGCGAATACTCTGCCACCAGGCTACGGCTTTATCCCAGTCTGCCCCTTTGGGAGCAAATTGTCGCCCTTGCAAATAGTCAAAGGTGACTTGATCCGGGTTGATGTAGCCACAGCGAGCACCCCCTTCGATGGACATATTGCAAACGGTCATCCGTTCTTCCATCGACATTTGCTCAAATGTGCTGCCCGCGTATTCATAAGCGTATCCGACTCCGCCTTTTACTCCGAGTTTGCGGATAATGTGCAGGATGACATCTTTGGCATAAACTCCCGGTCGCAAGTTGCCGTTAACTTCGATTTTCCGCACTTTGAGTTTATCTAAGGCTAGGGTTTGGGAGGCGAGGACATCCCGCACTTGGCTGGTGCCAATGCCAAAGGCGATCGCGCCAAAAGCCCCGTGGGTGGAAGTGTGACTATCTCCACAGGCGATCGTCATCCCCGGTTGGGTTCTGCCCTGTTCCGGGGCGATCACATGGACAATTCCTTGATGACCAGAACCGACATTATAAAAAGTGATCCCATGTTCTTGGGCGCTTTTTTCTAATGCCTGCATCATCTCTTCTGCCAAGGTATCGGCAAAAGGACGGGCCTGGTTTTCTGTGGGTACAATATGGTCTACAGTGGCAACGGTTCGCTCTGGAAACATCACTTTGAGTCCCCGTTCCCGCAACATGGCAAAGGCTTGCGGGCTGGTGACTTCGTGGATCAGGTGTAAGCCAATTAATAGTTGAGTTTGTCCAGAGGGCAATGTGCCAACGGTATGTAGATCCCAAACTTTGTCGAAAAGTGTTCCCTTGCTCATAATGCTAATTATTGATTTCGGCAATCTTTTATTTTAGCTGAAAACATATAATTTGATTCTGGAGATTTCAAAAGATAATATTTTGTTAAGATTTTTGTAGATGTTTTATGGGCGATTTCCTTCGGAATAGCTTCGCTTACCGCGCCAATCAAGTCGTCATTTTACTGCTACGCCTAATCAATGCTATCATTTTTTCTAGTTCTCTTCTCGATCGATTATGTTAAAGTCCCTAGAAATCAAAAATTTTCGATGTTTTGAATCTTTCCGCCTAGAGCAACTGGGTCAAGTTAATTTATTAGTTGGCTCCAACAATAGCGGAAAAACCTCAATTTTATAAGCTATTCAGCTATTTTATTCTCGTGATGACTTAGAGATTTTATGTGAACTAATGATAGACAGAGGCGAATATAATTTAAACGATCAGATAATCAACCCAAACGAAAAACATAAAACAATAGATATTCGTCATTTATTTTATAATCACGAAATTAACGAAAAATCAAAAATATCTGTAGTTGCCTCTAAAAACAACCCTAAGAATAAGCTAGTTGTTTTTGTCAAGCAATCTAAGCGATTTTATGATAAACAAAACACGAAAAAAACATCATTAAATTTTTAATTATTTCTAGAATAGTTTGAAGACAGATCCAGAATATAAAAATTAATCATTGATTTATCTGAAAATCAAGAATTGATATCCGCACCCTATAATAACATTATTAAAAACCATCGATAATTTAGAATCAAAACCGAATTTGTGAAATCGTATTCTTTGACAGCAAACAAGATGATGGAGTTATTTGATCAAGTTGTTTTAACTCCAGAAGAAGATGTGATTATAGAAGCACTTCGGAAAATTGAACCGGGCATTGATCGCATTGCCCCGATCGCTTCTAAGCAATCTTATTACTCAGGGTCTAGAAGTGGGTTTGTGGTTCGGATTGGTCAACAGCGTGTTCCCATTGGTAGCATGGGCGATGGTATTTGGCGCATATTAGGTTTAATATTAGCAATTGTGAATGTAAAAGATGGGGTTTTATTAGTCGATGAAATTGACACTGGACTCCATTATAGTGTGATGGTAGATATGTGGACGATTATTTGTCAAGTCGCCAAAAAATTGAATGTGCAAGTTTTTGCTACCACGCATAATAGTGATTGTTGGAAAAGTTTTGCGGCTGTGGCAAATTCAGATAATTCTTTAGAAAATGGCATCACCATTCATCGCATCGAAAAAGGCAAACCAGCGAGTATTATTTTCGATGAACAAGAAATGATGATTGCTGCTGAACGAGATATTGAGGTGCGTTAAAGATAGCATCAGTTCATAAAAATGTGCTATTAGTGGAAGGCAGCGAAGACCTAAGAGTGATTCCCCAATTAATGGAAGCGAATGGGATTCCCTGGGGAAATAAGAAAAATCAGATCGTTTATATTGAAGATTGTGAAGGGTAAGAAAATTTAATTAAAATCGGTCTGATTTTTACTCAATTAAAAGCATCTTAAGTATCGGCATTAGGAATTATCGTTAATCCTGATAAAGAACCATTATCTCGATGGCAAAGTATAAAAAATTCTTGCTTAAAAAGTATTCCAAATTTACCAAATAATGTGCCAAAAACGGGATTAATTCATCGGACTACTAATCAGATTAATTTTGGCATTTGGATGATGCCGGATAATCAAATGCGGGGAATGTTAGAAATTTGGCTTATATGATTCCTGATGAAAATCAAGGGCTGTGGCAATTTGCTCAGGAGGTGACAAAAGATGCGATCGCAAAAGGAGCAAAATTTAAAGCAACTCATCGAGATAAAGCTAATATCCTTGGTTAGCTTGGCAAGATCCTCCGGGAAGACAGCTTCATCAAGGAGTTAAGCAAAAGATTTTAAATCCACAACATCCCAAAGCTCAACTATTCGTAAATTGGTTTAAATTTTTGTACGATTTACCGTAATAGATTTATTGCAAAATACCATATTGATCCCCCCAACCACCCTTAAAAAAGAGGCTTGGAAGCCAGAATTTTGCATTCTTGTCTATTGAACCGATCGCCGCCAAAAAACCTGGTTTCTATGACAGTTGTTAGTTGGTAGCAAAGGTTAACGCAAGACATCGCTAGTTAGTGGTTTCTGCAACTAAATTAAAATAGCTAAATATCGCCGGATTTCTAATGCCATCCGGCACGCTTCGCGAAGGGCTAACCATCCGTGGTGATTCCTTCACAAATTTGGCGATCGCGCTCCGTCACGAATGGATTATAATTGAGATAATCCGCCACCCAATCACAAGCCTGCCCCATCAGGTCATTAATACTTAATCTTTGCAAAATGGCTAATTTGTCTAAATCTAAAGTCCAAATAATAATTGATTTATCGGCACTCGCAGAAATAATCTTCTGACCATCGGCACTAAATTGAACCCCATTAACTTTAGCGGTATGTCCCAAGTTTGTAATTCTTCCCCGTTTTGATTCCACAGTTTAATTAAATTGTTATCATCCCCGAAAGCAATAATTTGGCCATAAGGACTAAAAGTAGCATCCCAAGTAATCGTGCTATGGCCAATCAGAGTTTGTCGTTCTTCCCCGTCACGAGTCCAAATTTTAATCGTGCCATCTTTACTGGCAGAAACAAGGGACTAACTATCGGCACTAAACTGAATACTATAAATCGATTCTTTATGTCCCGTTAGAAGATGCAATTTTTCCCCCGTTGCACTCCAAAGCGTCACTGTATTCAGGTAATTTCCTGTAGCGATCGTCTGACCGTCCGGGCTAAAACGCACTCGATAAATCGCCCCTTGATCTCCCTTAACCGTTTTAATCAATTTGCCATCAAGCTGCCAAAGTTTTAAGCTTCCATTCATATAAGCGGCAACCAAAGTCTGACCGTCAGCGCTAAAGTCCACACTATACGCTGGACTCACAGAAACCCGGTTTGTTGGAGAAACCGGGTTTATTGCTTGAGGGTCTTGAAATTCTTGCAACAATTGTCCTTGTACATTCCACAGACGCACCGTGCCATCTTCAGAAGCGCTGGCAGCCAACTGCCCATCAGGACAAAGATACAAAAATACAAAGATACAAGGAGACTAATCGCCATTCAGCCTTGTCGGGGAAAGGCGCAAATGTTATAAAAGTTAACAAATACTCTGAAATTATCCAAAAATGAGCCAACTTTCAATAAATTTAGCGGCGATCGCTGTCTTTGTGACTACTTTTTCTGTCCTGCTGAGCCCACTGGTCAATTTATCTCCCACAATTCCGGCAGTTGCTACTTTTACCCTGTTGGGACTTGCCACCGTAGACAGCTTTACTTGGCAAGGTCAAGGGGGAACTTTAATCTTAGATTGGTTGGCAAGAATGACTTCGGCAGAACATCGCGAACGCATTATCAAGCACGAAGCCGGTCACTTTTTGGTCGCTTACTTATTAGATATTCCCATTAGTAGCTATGCCCTGAATGCTTGGGAAGCTTTCCAACAAGGACAGGCAGCCCAAGGCGGGGTACAATTTGACGATCGCCAACTCAACGAACAACTGCAAAAAGGGCAAATCACGGCGCAGATGCTCGATCGCTATTGCACCGTTTGGATGGCTGGCATTGCCGCCGAAACCATCGCCTATGATAACGCCACTGGAGGGGCTGAAGACCGGCTGAAATTGCAAGCAGTTTTAAGTCAAATTAACACCCCGATAAATGCTCAATTAAAAGCGCGTTGGGCGGCTTTACAAGCGCGTACCCTAATTGAAGCTAACTTAAAAGCTTATGAAGCCCTTGTCACCGCAATGGAACAACGGGCTTCCGTGGCCGAATGTCAGAAAATGATTCAAGCAAATCTTAATTAATTTTGTTGTTTGTTGTTTGTTGGTTGTTGGGTAGGGATTCTTTTGTTGTTTGTTGGTTGTGGGGTAGGGATTCTTTGGTTGTTGTTGGTTTGTTGTTGGCAAGTTGTTTGGGGGATTCCGGATTGAATAATCAATAACTAACAACCAGTAACTAACAACCAATAACTAACAACCACTAACAACCATCAACAAACAACCAACAACCATCAACAAACAACCAACAACAAACAACAAATAACCAAAATTATTCAATTTCGAGGATATCCTCATCATCGGTCTTTTTTTCTTTGAGTAATTTGGCAACCCGCTGGCGGATTTGTTGATGGCGTTCTACTCCCTCGTAAGCATAACGATTATAGCCACCGCGAGTAATCAAACTTTCCAAATAAGCAATTCGTTCTTTCGTCGGCGGGTGAGAGGATAAGGCTTTCAAAACCGGGCTGTTGTCGTCATATTGCTCATTTAATGTCACCATCAGGTTGCGTAAGCCATCCGCCGCATAGTCTGCTGCTGCCAGCATTCGAGTCCCCAAAAGATCCGCCTGCTGTTCCATATCTCGGCTATAGTCTAAGACTAATAAATTGCCAATGGTGCCGCCAAAGGGTACAAAGCGGGTCATACTTTCCACCAAGTTGCCATGAGTCACCATTTGAAATCCGTGGGATAAAATCGCGTGGGCTAATTCATGGGTGAGTAAACCGGCGAGTTCGGCTTCTGACTCGGTGTGGTAAATCGCCCCAGCATTGACAAAGACTTTGCCACCGGGCAGGGCAAAGGCGTTTAAGTTGGGATCTAAGACCACATGAAATTCATACTCAAAATCATCGCGCCCCGATACTTTGGCGAGTTTTTGGCCTAGTTCATTAATATAGGCAACGATTTCTTCATCTTCGACCATTTCCAGATTTTCGATCGCATTGTTAGCGATGCGATCGCCCAGACCGGATTCACCTTGGGCTAATAGCATCAAAGTTTCTACCGCCGAAAGAGCACCCAAAGGATTGCCGGTGAGGGCGACAGTAGCCGCCCCAGTAATCACATTAGCGATCGCATTTCCGGTAATCATTTTTTTCAGATAAGACCGGAACTTATCATAATTTTCTTCGGCCAAAATTGCGAATTCTTTCGCCTCTGGGTGGTCTGGGTTAAGTAACGCAAATTGACGGGCGGCGATCGACGCTTCTAACCACTGTCTGCTTTTCACCAAAACATCAATTTGCGATCGCAACAGATCCGTTTGTTGGGGATAAAGAGTAGTGGCACGATTCAACACTTCCACCGCTTGTGGCAATTTGTCATAGTCCTGCAAAGCCTGGGCTAATAGTAAATGACCGGGAATAAATTCGGGATATTTTTCTACCAATAACTCCAAGGGGATAAAAATTCGCGTTTCTAATTTTTGCTCAATTCCCGCATTGCCTTCCCGCCAATACACTTGTCCCGCAGGGGCTAAAAGTTCCGGGTCATAAATCGGTTCAGGGCGATCGGCAAACTCATCGGACAAAGTATTTCCAGAAAAAGGCGGTTTCACTTGTTGATACAATGCCTTAGCCCCTGCATAATCTCCCGCCAAATATAATTTATCTGCCGCAATCAAAACCTGCCGTCGTTGTAATGCCATCCGGCACGCTTCGCTAACGGCTGCCGCTTTTGCTGCCGCGTCTTCTGCATCTTCAACTTCTGTCTCAGCTTCCTGGGAAACATCCTCTGTTGTCACCATCTGGCACGTTTCGTCAATGGATTCACTCTCCTCCTGTTTTTCCTCTGTCACCGATGAATCCTGATTCTGCGGATTAGCCTCAACTTCTGCCTCAACTTCTGCCTCAACTTCTACATTAGAGGTTGTTTCCGTAACGTTCTCCGCAGCAGAAGCCAACCAGGGAGGCAAAGTCGGCGACAGGAGTAAACTCAGCCCAATTATTAAAGAATGCCAAAAAATAGGTTTCATAACCGTCACCTTTTATTCTTCTTCTATTAAAGACTTTCCAGGCGAAAATAAGTTTTCTGGATGTGGTTATTTGTTGTTCTTAGTTATTAGACAATTCTGGCAAAATAAATATCTCGATCCCCCCAACCGTTCGCGAAAAGCGTTGCGGATGCAATATGGCGGATCAACCGCGATCGGCTTTTAAGAATTTTGCCAGAATTGTCTATTGATTATTCGTTATTCTGAGTAAAACAACCAAAGAAATAACCAATAACAAATAACCAACAACTAACAACCAACAACTAACAACCAATAAATAATTATTTTAAATTGGCTTTATACTGCTCCAAAATGCCACTTTGAATCATCAGTTTTGGCCAAATCAGGAGGAAAAAACCCATCCAAATTAATATGGGCACTGCCACGATCGCACTCACCCAGACGCGATGAAATAGTAACCAACTGCCTGCAATAATGGTAATGCCGGTTAATAAAATCGACCAGGGCTGACACCACCACGGTTTATAATGCCAAGGATTTAGTGGTTTTTCTAATGCCATCCGGCCAGTTTCGCGCTCAGACATAATTATTTTTGGTTATTCTCTATTGGTTAATATTTTAACACTGATTTAACACTGATCCCAAATTTTAATCGTTCCGTCCTGAGAACCACTGACCAGAGTTTTGCCATTTGGGGTAAATTGTAAGCCCCAAACTAATCCAGAATGTTCGGTTAAAGTGGCTTCTAAAGCGGTGACATAATTGTTAGTGCGTTCGCCCAGACGCCAAATATTAATCGTGCGATCCTCACTGCCACTGGCGAGAAATTTGCCATCAGGACTAAAAGCTAAACAATAAACGATATTCGTATGACCTTTCAGGGTGGCAAAGATAGAAGGATTTTCGGGGGATTGATCCAGACGCCAAAGATTAATTGTGTGATCGGCACTGCCACTGGCTAAGAACTTTCCATTGGGACTAAAAGCCAGACAACGCACCACATCTGAATGACCATTAAGAACGCAAACTTCAGAAACGTTTAATTTTCCGGAATTCTTTTCTAGATGCCAGATTTTAATACTTTCATCTAAATTTCCCGTGGCCAACAGTTTGCCATCAGGACTAATGGCTTCCGACCATACTGGACCCGCATGGCTATCCAGGGTTTGAATTAGTTCGCCGGTTTTCAGATCCCAAATTTTGATGCTTTCTTCCAAAGACCGACTAATCAGCATTTCTCCATCAGGGGTGAAATGCAGAGAAAATACACCCAGAGAATGACCTTCGAGAATATTTTGCAAAGTGGGAGGGCGATCGCCATTGCCTAAATCCCACAGTTCAATGGTTTCGTGCATTGAAGCAACGGCTAAGGTTTGGCCGTCAGGACTAAAATCTAAGGAAAAAACCGGATAACGGTGTTCCGAAATCGTTTGTTCCACTTGTCCCGTGGATAAATCCCAAATTTTCAACCATTGATCTAACCCCGCACAAGCGAGTTTTGGTGACTGCCCCGACCCTAGGCGATCGCGGCCTATGCCGCAGTGCGGAGCACCTTCGCCGGTAATTGCCAGACACAATAGAGATTTTTCATCACTCAGGGTTTGGGTGCAAATCCATTTGGTTGGTGAAGTTGAACTCTCTAGGTCATTTGGTAGGCTGAGGGAAGGTACTTTCGGCATCACCCCTGCACCAGATGTTACATAAGATGTTAAATAACTTTTCAACCCACCGCCATAAAGAAGATCCTGAATTGTTACTCTAATTATTGGCTGAGTGCGATCGCGGCCTGCGCCGGGGTGCGGAGCACCTTCGAGCATTTCCGTCGGCAAAAAACCGGCTAAAATCAAATTATATTGATACTTATCTCGCTCGAAATCTTCTTCAATTAACACAAACACTACCACGCCATCTCGTTCAACTTCATCGGGAATTAATGACCATGATACAGTGTTTCTATTGCCAAAATTTCCCTTGACAATAATTGGATAATTAGGTCGATAGGTTAGACAAAAATCTCCCGGATATTCAGAATATAAATTGTTATTTTTATCAATAATTTGGATCAAATCATCTAAATACTGTTTAACAATTAATTTACTAAAACTACTTTTCAGCTTTTGCTTAAAATCATCTTTTTCGATATATTTTTGGTAATTATCGGGTAAGTTTTCTGCTTTTTGTCGAGTATAAAATTTTTGTAATCGATTTAACAAACTACCCGAAATAACCATTAACTCACTATGATAGCCGGTGAGTTTATAATCTTTCATTTGATGCAAGACCGCTGCATTTGAACTGAGTCTTTTAATAAAGTCAGCTTGTTGATCTCTAAGTATTGCTATACCGTCCATGAATGCCCCCTTTCTCAAATATTGTGGCGTTTTTGCTCGATTTTCTGGAATGATTTAGAGATTACCATACTTAATGGCCAATTGGTTGTTCTTTGTCCTTTGTTCTTTGTCCTTTGTCCTTTGTCCTTTGTCCTTTGTTCTGTCTTATTTTTGGTTTGTTGTTAGTTATTGGTTATTTGTTATTGGTTAGAGATGAGCGGACAAAAAACCCCGCTTTCGCGGGGGCAGGCTGCGGAGAAATAAACAATCAACAATCAACAATCAACAACAACAGGCAACAGGGAACAGGGAACAGGGAACAGGGAACAGAGGGAACAGGGAAGCAGAGGAGCTTCAGGAGAGAGTGAATAGTGAATAGTGAATAGTTAATAGTGAATAGTGATATTTAGTTTCACTTTTCACTTTTCACTTTTCACTTTTCACTTTTCACTTTTCACTTTCCCCGTTCCACGCCACTTGCTAGACTTGGGGAGACCCCAAGATCGCAGTGGCTCCTGATAACTGTTCCCCTTTCCCCAATCAACAATCAACAATCAACAATCAACAATCAACAATCAACAACAACAGGCAACAATCAACAATCACATAGTTAATTTATCTCATCGACAAAAATAATAACCGCTGTAAAAATTCCGTGAGGAAATCGACGGAAGTGGAAAAACCGAATGATTCAATGGCAGCGGGCAGTTGAAACATCCAAATTTTGCCGGTGGGTGAATATCCCACATCTCCTTTGGCAGAATATTTTTTGGCGGTTCTTTGCAAATAAAAGATTAAGCCAATGGATGAATCATTAAATTGATTCAGATATTTTTCCGCGTGGGCGATCGCCGATTCATCTGGGGCATACCAAAAGACCCAAATCGGTAAATGAAATTTCCCGAATTCGGCGGTGTCTTTGGCTGATTTAACTGTCAACATCCAATCACATTGAGGGTGATGTTTTTCTGGTCGGTGTAACCGAATCAAATAAGGTTGATGATCGATCGCAGCGCGAATAGTCGGCACGGATTTATCCAGAATTAAGTAATGGCCGAGATCGGGATTCCTCCGACAAGCAATCACGGTCGAGTCTATCTGATTTTCGGGAAAACGGAGCAATGCCGCTGTCATAAATAAATAAAACGCGTCGGCTAATATTTGGTTTCTAAATGGCCAAACTTGTTCTTTTTCTTGCTTATGGCTAATATAGTCTAAATAAGCTTTGTAAAAGCTGCGATAAATCGGATCTTTGAGTAAAACGTGATTGGGTTGAGTAAATTGGTATGTTTTCTCCGTAAACACTCGCGTATTTTCTTGACGGCATTGTTGTTTTAAGCGAGCGATTAAAGCTCGCAGCTGCACAACTTCCGAGCGATATTGCTGGGCATTACTTTTTTCATAGCGATCGCACTCCCCATGCAGCAAGCGTCCGGCAAAATACAGCAAAAATTTATTTTCCGCCGTATTATAATCCGCATAGCGATTCACCCCGGTTAACTCTTGTTTTACCCCAGCTTTTTCCGCCGCGCTTCTCCCCGGACGGCGAATATAATCTCTCATAGAATAAGCATCCATTTCTTGAATATCGCTTACTCGCATAGTTTCCGTGCGTCGTCTCAGTTGATGGCGCAAATTTGGGGTAATTTTCTGTAATTTCTTATGCAAATTATACCGACGATTCAGGCTTACCACCAGGGGTAACGTAGCTTCCCGAATATCAATATTATCAAGGTGCTGATTCAGTTGGGATAAATCAATGTCAAACTGATGACTGGTGAGATGACTGGTGCAGTTTTGTCCCAAACTGTTAAATAACCCCACCAAGGTTTTCAGCATCAGAGAAACCCCTTCATCGAGGCGATCGCCTAACTTCTGATTCCAGCTTTCCTGCCACTGTTTTTCCTCTTCTAATGCGGCTCCATCAAACACTTCATCAGCCACCAACAAGCGGCCAAGGGATGATGAATCTTGAGAATGCAAGGATAACTGCCACTTTTTGACTAAAGCATCTCCGGGGGTAGCATGACTATCAATATCCTCTGGCAAAAGATAGGGAAAGCCAATCTCATAAACTTGGGCGGATCGATGAATTAAACCAACAACACGATGGGATTTGCCATCATCAATCACCACGGGACGATTCTTGGCTTTCACAGGTAAATCCAGGGAAGCCACCGGAGCATCGTTGAGATAAGCAAATAAATTGGGATAAAGTTTCATTGAAAAAAAAAAGAATCGATTTGATAAATGGGATAACGGATATTTTTGACCGCGTTCGTCGTTCGTCCCTAATATAACTAATTTTGCCCAATTGCCCAGGTTATTTAATAAATCCGATCGCACCGCCATCATTGCCTGCCGCCTCTGTGCGGTTGCCTGCGCCTAATTTACACAGAACATGACTTAGATGATGCCGAACCTTAGCCGGACTGACCTTTTTGTCGGTAGATCAAATCGTCGATCAAATCATTGATCTGCTGGGGCGATGCTTCCGCTTCTGACAAAAACCGGCATTTCATCTGCGGAAAGGATATACTGTCCCTTTGCTGTTTGCTCAAAGCAATCAATCTCCAGAAAAAATCTATCTTAGACAATTCTGGCAAAATTCTCAAATTTTGAGATTTTTGCCATAAGTCTATTAATCTGGTCGGGATATTAATCCTTTTTGCAGGGCTAAAATTGCGGCTTGGGTGCGATCGCGCACTTCTAATTTTTGCAGAATTGCGTGAACATGAACCCGAACGGTTCCGGCTGTAATATGGAGTAAATCAGCGATTTCTTGATTATTTTTACCATCAGCAATTAAACATAAAATTTCTTGTTCTCGTTCAGTTAAACTATTTTCCAAAATTGGGGGTTTCGTCACAGATTCTCCAACGTCTTCAAAGACCGTGCGAATTTCTGATGTCACCGTTTGATCCCACCAAGAAGCCCCCGCGACAACCGAACGTAAACCTAAAATTAATAAATTTGCTTCAATGCCTTTTAAGCAATAGCCCGATGCTCCAGCCGCAATTAATCGCTGGATTAGACTAGGTTGAGAATGGGAAGTTAACACTAAAATCGGCATATCTGGATGATTTTGTTTGATTTGACGACAAGCTTCTACCCCCCCAATTCCCGGCAATCCGATATCTAATAAAACCACATCTGGTAAATATTGATTAGTTAATTCAACGGCAGTTTCTCCGTCACTGGCTTCCCCAATAATTTTAATTCCTGCTTCTTGCTGTAAACGAATATTCAGTCCCAGACGGAATAATTCATCATCTTCGACTAATAACACTCTTAATTCGGCTGATTTCATAGATTCACCAATCAATTAAAATCATTTTTAGTTTTACTCTTGGATCTGTTGTTGAGTCAAAGCGGGAAGCCGAAAACAAAATATTGCTCCATTGGGAGAGCGATTTTCTGCTCAAATTATCCCGCCATGAGCTTCAATAATTTGTTGAGTTAAATACAATCCTAATCCAGATCCTTGCGCTTGGCGCTCGCTGTTTACCTGATAAAAGCGCTCAAATAAATTCTGGAGTTCTCCGGGGGGAATCCCTAAACCCTGGTCGCCAACTTTCACCGTTTGAAAATTAGAATTAGATTCCAAGATAACTTGAACTCGACCCCCACGAGGTGAATGATTAATCCCATTAATCAATAAATTGCTAAAAACCCGCTGAAGTTGCAGTTGATCCCCTTTTACCCAGAAAAATTGCCGAAAATCTGAATTACCATAACTTAACCCTAAATAAATTCGCCTGGTTAAGGCTAAATCCGTTAAGGTGGCGATCGCTTCCTCGGCAACCTGAACTAAATTAATCGGTTGCCAATTTAGCCTTAATCCCTCCGTATCATTGCGATAAATATCTAACAAAGTCTGCACCAATTGTAAACTTATTTGGTGAGAACGCAACATGATCTCGATCGCTTTAGCTTGCGGAGAAGTAATCTCACCAAATTGTCCATTTTGAAAAAATTTTAACGTTTCAATCGCTCCTAACAGTGGAGTTTTTAAATCATGGGTTAAAGTCCAGGTAAAGTCCTCGCGAACACTAGCAATTTTAGCCTGAGACTGGAGTTGAGCTTGCTGTTGGGAAATCGCTTCTTCATAACGACGATTGCGATCGCTTAACCAACCCGTAACGACCAAAGCGAAAACAACAATAATTCGATTAGCAATGGTTGCTGAATCAATCAGTTTAAGATTAGGCAGCACTACATTACATAAAGTTAATAAACAAGCTGCTGCCGTCACCCCCAATGTCATCCGATGATTTAACCGGGGATGAGCTAATAAAATAGGGATAATGTAGAGATAACCAAAAACATACTCTACAGGGGTGGTATATTCCCAGAAAATCAAAAACCCAAAAACAGCAAAAATCAACCAAAAAATATGTTTAGGCTGCTCAATAATATTGACCGGGTTTTTTAAAGGGTGTAGTAACTCTCTCTTCATTTTCCTATCCCCCAATAATTGTTGATTTGTTTATAAACGTTTAGAGCGATCTATATCTTCAGGTATATGCTTAAAATTATCAGCCTATATCCAAAGATATAAACAAATTTAAATAAATTAAATATAGCATTTTTTGCCAAAAATATACTCAACGTTAGATGTTGTTTTCGGTAAACCATCAGACAATATAATTAACCTTTGATAAATTCATTATCTTTATGGTGCAAGGATTATTTCAAATTGCGATCGCCCTAGTCATCCTAGTGGGAATTGTGCCGATTTTAGGCACCTATATCGCCGATGTTTTCTTGGGAAACAAGACTTTTCTCGATCCCTTACTTCAACCCATTGAAGGCATCATTTATCAACTCAGTGGGGTTCGTTACCAACTAACCATGACAGGTTGGCAATATGGGCGAGCGGTGCTTTTCAGCAACTTAGTCATGGGAATTTTGATCTTTTTATCGATCGCATTTCAGGGTTTTTTACCCTTAAATCCTACGGGATTAACTGCACCCAGTTGGGATTTAACCCTCCATACAACTATTTCATTTTTAACCAATACCGATCAACAACATTATGCCGGTGAAACCACCCTCAGTTATGCCAGTCAAACCCTAGGTTTAGGCTTTTTAATGTTTACTTCAGCAGCCACCGGATTAGCTGTTGCGATCGCCTTTATTCGAGGATTAACCGGACGACTATTAGGCAACTTTTATGTTGACTTAACTCGGGCGATCGCTAGAATTTTACTCCCTATTTCCTTAATCGGTGCGATTATTTTATTAGCACTCGGTGTTCCAGAAACCCTAGCTGGGCCACAAATTGTCAATACCCTAGATGGAGGCAAACAAATTATTGCCCTAGGGCCTGTGGCTCATTTTGAAGTGATAAAACAATTGGGAGAAAATGGCGGCGGATTTTTTGGCATAAATTCGGCTCACCCCTATGAAAACCCCAATGGATTTTCTAATTTACTGGAAACCTTATTAATGGTTTCTATTCCCGCGTCATTGATTTATACCTTTGGCATTTTTACCCAGGATAAAAAACAAGCATTGCTTCTATTTTGCTTAGTATTTTTGATTTACTTGTTTTCGATCATCCTCACCGCGATCGGTGAATTTCAAGGCAATGACATAGTTAACCATTTACTCGGTCAAACTGTACCAAACTTAGAAGGAAAAGAAGTGCGATTTGGTTGGGCAGAAACCGCTTTATGGGCAGTCACCACAACCGCAACCATGTGCGGAGCAGTCAATGGAATGCATGATTCCTTAATGCCCAATGGCGGATTTGCTACCTTATTTAATCTATTTTTACAAATTGTTTGGGGAGGACAAGGAACCGGAACCGCATATTTATTTATTTTTCTAATTTTAACCGTGTTTTTAACGGGATTAATGGTCGGCAGAACTCCAGAATTTTTAGGGCGAAAAATTGAAAAACGAGAAATTATTCTCGCCAGTGTTATTTTACTGGTTCACCCCCTGGGGATTTTAATTCCTGGGGCAATTAGCCTTGCCTATCCCCAGCTTTCTGGGGTTTCTAACCCAGGATTTCATGGCATTTCTCAAGTGATTTATGAATATGCTTCGGCAGCGGCAAATAATGGCTCTGGTTTTGAAGGCTTGAATGATAATACTCTCTGGTGGAATCTGTCTACCAGTGTGGTGCTGTTAGCCGGACGTTATATCCCGATTTTGGCTTTATTGTTTCTGGCAGAAAATATGTTAAATAAACAACCCGTTCCCGAAAATCCAGGCACCTTAAAAACCAATTCTATTTTGTTCACCAGTATCACAGCCGGAGTCATTCTGATTTTAGGGGCTTTAACCTTTTTACCTGTTTTAGCATTAGGGCCAATCGCCGAAGCTTTCCAGATTGCTAGTCAGAAATAACGGCAGCGTTCTGATTGCAGCAATAACCTTTACACCTTTAACAAACCTATCACTTTATTATTGAATATGATCTGCAAAAATAGACTAAATAAACGTCAGCAAAAAAAGCAAAATAAAGTCAAAACTAAAGGACTTTATCAAAGAGCATTTTGGGATGCTTTCCGCAAACTTGATCCCAGATATTTGATAAAAAATCCTGTGATGTTTGTGGTGGCGATCGGAACCCTGATTACGGCTTTATTAGTCCTGGATCCCAACTTATTTGGCCCTGTTGCCGATAAAAACGATCGCTTATTTAACTTTCTGGTGACAGTGACTTTATTTTTGACTCTTCTTTTCGCAAATTTTGCTGAAGCGATCGCCGAAGGAAGAGGAAAAGCCCAAGCTGATTCTTTACGGTCTACCAAAAAAGACACCACCGCCCGCAAATTATTACCCGATGGTTCCATAGAAGAAATTAATTCTACCACCTTAAAAAAAGGCGACCTTATTAAGGTAATCGCTGGGGATATTATTCCCGTTGATGCGGAAGCAATTTCTGGGGTCGCTTCCGTCGATGAATCAGCCATTACTGGAGAATCAGCCCCAGTTTTAAAAGAACCCGGTAGCGATGTTGCCAGTTCTGTCACAGGGGGAACTCGCATTATTTCTGATGAATTAATCTTGCGGGTGACAGCGGAACCGGGAAAAGGATTTTTAGACCGCATGATTGCTTTAGTGGAAGGGGCTGAACGGACTAAAACCCCGAATGAAATTGCCTTAACGGTTTTACTAGCAGTATTAACCGAGGTTTTTCTCATTGTCGTAGCGACCATTCCTCCCCTAGCTAACTTTGTCCAAACTCCCGTCAGTATTGTCATTTTAGTTGCTCTTTTAGTTGCATTAATTCCCACCACTATTGGCGGTTTATTAAGTGCAATTGGGATTGCCGGAATGGATCGAGTGGCTCAATTTAATGTCGTAGCGACATCAGGACGCGCTGTGGAAGCTTGTGGTGATATCAATACATTGGTTTTAGATAAAACCGGAACTATTACCCTAGGAAATCGCCTCGCGGAAGAATTTATTCCGGTGAATAATTATAGCCCTAAAGACGTGGCTCAAGTAGCACTAGAAGCCAGTATTTTTGATGAGACACCGGAAGGAAAATCAATTGCTCGACTGGCGGAAAAAATGGGCGCTGCCCTAAATTTTAACCCGGAATTAGCCACAGGAGTTGAGTTTTCCGCTCGCACTCGGATGAGTGGCACAAATTTACCGAATAACAGTGAAGTTAGAAAAGGGGCTGTGAATGCGATTAAGGGATTTGTGCGTTCTCGTGGCGGCCAATTAACCGATGATTTGGATATTGCTTATCACCAAGTTTCTCGGTTAGGTGGAACTCCTTTAGGAGTTTGTAAAGATGGTGAATTGTATGGGATTATTTACCTCAAAGATATTATTAAACCCGGAATTCGCGATCGCTTTGACCAACTCCGACGCATGGGAGTCCGCACCGTGATGTTAACCGGAGATAATCGAATTACCGCTGAAGTTATTGCCCAAGAAGCTGGGGTTGATGACTTTATTGCTGAAGCCACTCCAGAGGAAAAAATTGCTGTGATTCAACGGGAACAAGCCCAGGGTAAATTAGTAGCCATGACCGGAGATGGCACCAATGATGCTCCTGCTTTAGCCCAAGCGAATGTAGGATTAGCGATGAACTCTGGAACTCAAGCGGCAAAAGAAGCAGCGAATATGGTGGACTTAGATTCAGACCCGACAAAGTTGATTGATTTAATCACCATTGGTAAACAATTGTTGATTACTCGTGGATCTTTAACCACCTTTTCCATTTCCAATGATATTGCCAAGTATTTTGCCATTATCCCAGCGATGTTTTTCGCAGCGGGAATTGGCAGTTTAAATATCATGGGTTTGGCGAGTATTCAATCAGCCATTTTATCCGCATTGATTTATAACGCTTTAATTATTCCGGCGTTAATTCCTTTAGCGTTAAAAGGCGTAGCCTTTCGTCCAGTTAGTGCCAATCAACTACTCCAAGAAAATATTTTAATTTATGGATTAGGAGGAGTAATTGCCCCGTTTATTGGCATTAAAGTTATTGATAGCCTGATCGCTTTGATTAATTTAGTTTAATTTTTGGAAAAATCCGATGAAAAATATCAACGATTTTTATTTAAGTTCACCTTTAAAACTTACAGCATTTTTCAGATGTAGGGGCAAAGCATTACGGGAGAAATTTTCGGCTTTTAATCAATCACATATCTGCCGGAATGCTTTGCCCTTAGAAAATTCCTGGAAAAACGCGATCGCTTTCATGCAAAAACAAGGCAAAAAACATTTACTTCCCCTTTCTTTGTTTTTGTGGCTATCTTCAAACTTGCTATTGTCCCCGATGATTTATGCCGCCACCGGACAAGTGATCGCCCGGACAACCGCTGGGGCGATCGGACTTTTATTGTTAGTGACGATCGCGATGGCAATCTACTTATTGATTGTCATCTTACAACCAGAACGATTTTAACTTCTTGCAACTTTACCCTTGGTCAATCATAATGTTTAAAGAAATAGTGATCGCCCTAAAAAACACCCTAATTTTATGGCTAATTACCGCCATTTTATACCCAATAATTATTCTGGTGATCGGTCAAACTGTTTTTCCCTTTCAAGCCAATGGCAGCTTCATCAAAAATCTTCAAGGTGAGGTAGTCGGTTCTGCCTTAATTGGTCAAAATTTTACCTCCGAGCGTTATTTTTTATCCCGTCCCAGTAGCGTAGATTATAGCCCCATTGAGTTGGGCGTAAAAACCGGAATTTCTGGTGCGAGTAACTTAGCACCCAGTAATCCTCAATTATTAGAAAATGTGCAAAACCGGATTAGCCAACTGGCTCAAATTACTCCCACAGCCGATTTAATTTATGCTTCCGGGTCAGGGTTAGATCCTCACATTAGTATTGCCGCAGCTAATGCTCAAATTTCCCGCGTTGCCAATGTTCGGGGTTTAAGTGCTGCTCAAGTAAAAGCATTAGTTGAGAAAAATACTGAACATCGATTTTTAGAAATTTTTGGAGAACCGGGTGTTAATGTGCTAAAACTTAATTTAGCTTTAGATAATTTATCCTAAATAATTTTTCTAAACCAATGATTAGTAAAACTGAAATTACCGATCGCAATTTTTCATTACCAGGAGATTATCCTGCCTCATCTCGCGATCGGGGCAAACATAAAATTTTTGTTGGAATGTGTCCTGGGGTCGGTAAAACTTATCAAATGTTAGAAGAAGCTCATCAATTAAAAGAAGAAGGAATTGATGTAGTCATTGGCTTATTAGAAACTCATGGACGGGAAGAAACCGCCAAAAAAGCCGTAGGTTTAGAAGAGATTCCTAAACAAACAATAGTCCATCAAGGAATCACCTTATGGGAAATGCATACCGATGCAATTTTATCCCGGAAACCCCAATTAGTGTTAGTTGATGAATTAGCGCATACGAATGTACCGGGTTCTAGCCGAGAAAAACGTTATCAAGATGTGGAAGTGATTTTAAATCATGGGATTAATGTCTATTCCACCGTCAACATTCAACATTTAGAAAGCTTGAATGATATCGTGGCTAAAATTACCAAGGTGGTTGTTAGAGAAAGAATTCCTGACCGCATCTTGGATGAAGCCACCCAAGTTGTAGTCATTGATGTAACCCCAGAAACCTTACAAGAACGCCTAAAAGAAGGAAAAATCTATACCCCTGACAAAATTGAAAAATCCTTACAAAATTTCTTTCAACGTCGTCATTTAGTGGCCTTGCGAGAGTTAGCCTTACGAGAAGTGGCGAATAACATTGAAGAATCAGCAGAAAATCGAGAAAAAACCTTATTTTGTAATGTCCATGAGCGAGTGTTAGTCTGTTTTTCTACCTATCAAAACTCCCCAAGACTCGTCAGGCGAGGATTGCGATTAGCTAATTTTATGAAAGCTCGGTTATATGGATTATATGTAGAAAATCCCGAACGTTTTTTAACCAAAGAAGAAAGTTTAGTTTTAGAAACCTGTCAACATTTAATTCAAGAGTTTGGCGGCGAATTTATTAGAATTAAAACCCATAATGTTGCCGAGGGCATCGCGGAAATTTCTCAGCAATATCATATTACTCAGATTGTCCTAGGCCATACTCGAAAATCTCGCTGGGAACTGATTTTAAAAGGATCGCTCATCAACCAGCTATTGAAATATTTAAAAGGCGTTGATATTCATATTATTGATGGGGAAAAAACCTAGTGCAAAATATCAAATTATGTGCATTACGGCGGGAATTGGATGGTTTTTTTTCACCCCAATTTAATCGCCAGGAAACACGCACCCTAGTTATCGCTCGCCAAATATCAATCATCATCAATCATCAAAAAAAATCCCAGCTAAAAAATAGCCGGGAATTGGCAAAACAATCTAGTCTCTACTAATCAAGCCTTTTAGACTTTATTTTGACCGTGGAACTCTTGGAAGCTTTGATAGTATTTGCGATCGTCATACAAATGGCACAGATCGGTAATCTTCTTCATCAAAGACCAGGAGAATTTGCTTTCCTTGATATAACCACCCCAGTTGTCTTTCAGACTTTGATGAGCTTTGCGGAGATTGTAGTGAGGAATTGCCGCCGAAATATGATGGGGGACGTGAACATTAATATCGTGACAGAGAAATTCCACCCACCGAGGATAATCACAATGAACGGTTCCAGTCAACTGTGATTCGGCTTCATTCCAATTTTCCGGGGAATGAAAAGGAATGTCTGGGTCAGTGTGGTGAACAATAGTAAAGGTACTCATCCAGAAGTGGTAAACCAGCCAGGGCAAAAGCCAAAACTTGACAAAACCCCAGATGCCGGTAGTGGCAATCAGAACGGGAAAACCGATCGCCGCTCCCACCAATACCACGATCACCGATAACCGTACCTTTGCTTGGTATCTTTTCTCAAAATTCCACCAAGTAAAATGCACCGCAGCCCAGTGGGTAATCGAACCTAACCACCAAAACCGTCCGCGCAGACGACGATAAAACCAGGCCAACAAAGGATTTTTTAACTCGCCATAGATTTCTGGTAGCCAAGGTTCCCAGGCATTATCCACCCCAAGCTTATTGGTGTGCTTGTGGTGAATATTATGGCCAACTCGCCAAGCATGGAACGGATAAATTAACGGCAGCATCGCTAAATGCCCGACCAAATCGTTAACCCATTTGCGATTAGCAAATGAACGATGACCGCAGTCATGGCCAATCACAAAAAATCCGGTCAACGCTGTGCCGGTAAAAATCCAGAAGACGGGTAATAAAAACCAGGGTGAAATTGCTAAACCCCAGTAACCTAAGCCCACCATCAGCACATTCACGGCTACGGTTGTCCAGGCTTTCCGGGAATCTTTAATAAAAACCTCGCGGGGCAAGCTTTTGATCACATCTCGCATCCGCCAATTAAACTGATTTGCGGATGATTCCAGATTCTGAGGTTTTAACGTTGATGCTGTCATGGATAAAGGAATCTTCTCCTTAAGAATTGTAAATTAGTCCAAGGTTAAGTCTATCTATATTCTGCCAAATCCGCTGGTTTTATCTCACTTAAACTAGGCAATTTGCCTTAATTTTCTGTAGATTAAAATTAGTTGCAGGCAATACAGATCATAGATTTAGCCTTTTATGCTTGGTTCAGAAATTGGTTGGGCAAGTTTACTCACTTAAGTTTTTTAACTAAAGTGAAACAGTTTATCAAGGTTTAACTTTTATACCATAACTTGATAACCAGCGGGTAATTTATTTTTTTTCTTTTGAAGGCAAGTAGGGGCTTTTCCCTAGGCGGTGGTTGCCCCGGAGCGGGGGAGCGGGGGAGCGGAGGAGCGGGGGGGCAGGGGAAAGTGAAAAGTCGTAGGGGCGAATGGCCAAGAGAGAAAAGAGAGGAGAGAAAAGAGAGGAGAGAATATCTTTCCTATGCATCCTCTTTCCTATGCATCCTCTTTCCTATGCATCCTCCCTTTCACTATTCACTATTCACTCTCTCCTGAAGCTCCTGAAGCTCCTCATCCCCTCCGCCCCTCTGCACCTCTGCCCCGAAAGCTCCGAAAGCTCCCCATTTAAAATATGATTCAATTTTGCCGTTGCTTTAGAGCCGCTTGTAGCTGGTGCAACAAAGTGTCGGCTTCGACGTGGAGATGCAGCAACTTAACCTGATGATCGGCTTGGTAAACGGATCTCATCAAGTGAATGAGGCGATCGCCCTCTGCGCCATGACCAGAACCGTGACGATGCTGCGGTGTGCTAACGGTGGGTGAAGTTTCTCGGCTTGATAAGACAACGGTAGACATTTGCGTTTTAATAGTAATTTTTACTTATTTACAATAGTTAAATATTCTACAGCGATCCGCGAAACATTGTGCAACAAATTTGTCATTTTGCCAAATTCTTTGCCCCAGGCTTCAGGGGAAACCGGGCAAAAAAATATAAAATAAATGTTGCAAAAATGTAAATTATAAAATTTATCCTAATTTTTACGCCAGATCCAAGGGAGAACGCCCGCGATCGCGGTACACTAAAAATAGACTTCGATTGTATCCAAGTCTATGTGAATTCGACCCCCAACATGAACTACAGTGACCCTGAGTTTATCTACGACTGAATCTAACGTATCTACTTCTAAATCCGGCGCTGGTGCCACATCAGCGCATTCCGCATGGCCAGGTTTAATTGAAGCCTATCGCCCGTATCTGCCGGTGAGTGAAAACACGCCGGTAGTCACCTTAAAAGAAGGCAACACCCCACTGATTCCCGTGCCAACGATTGCCGAAATCATTGGCAAGCAAGTAAAAGTGTTTGTCAAATATGATGGCCTCAATCCCACCGGCAGCTTCAAAGACCGAGGCATGACGATGGCCATTTCCAAAGCCAAAGAAGCCGGAGCCAAAGCAGTCATCTGCGCCAGTACCGGCAATACTTCCGCAGCCGCAGCCGCTTACGCCCGACGGGGTGGAATGCGGGCTTTTGTGGTGATTCCCGATGGCTATGTGGCTTTAGGAAAATTAGCCCAAGCTCTACTTTATGGCGCTGAAGTGCTCGCGATTAAAGGAAATTTTGACCAAGCATTACAATTTGTGCGGGATATGGCCAATGATTACCCAGTCACCCTGGTTAATTCCGTCAATCCCTATCGCCTGGAAGGTCAGAAAACAGGGGCTTTTGAATTGGTGGACGCTTTGGGTGATGCTCCCGACTGGCTTTGCATTCCCGTGGGCAATGCAGGCAACATCACCGCCTACTGGATGGGTTTTTGTCAATATCATCAACTAGGGAAAAGCGATCGCCTCCCGCGAATGATGGGATTTCAAGCGGCAGGAGCAGCGCCCATTGTCAACGGGGCTCCCGTAGCACATCCAGAAACCATCGCCACGGCGATTCGGATTGGCAACCCCGCCAGTTGGCAACAGGCTGTGGCGGCGCAACAATCAAGCAAAGGTGAATTTAACATCGTCACGGACGCCGAAATTTTAGAAGCTTATCGCCTCTTGGCTTGCCAAGAAGGAGTCTTTTGCGAACCCGCATCGGCGGCATCGGTGGCTGGCTTACTCAAAGTCAAAGACCAAGTGCCTCAAGGGGCGACCATTGTTTGTGTCCTGACGGGCAACGGACTCAAAGATCCTGATACCGCCATCAAGCACAGCAATAACAATTCCTTTAAACAAGGTATTGAACCTAATCTAAAGGCGGTAGCTGAAGCAATGGGCTTTTAACCGACTCCAAAGCAGTGGCAGGCCGATCGCTGGCAGGAACAGAAGATCCGGGGAGCGTTGGTTCTGGACGTTTCTTCTTTGCGGCAACAGTGGCTTGGGTCAACAGTTCTACCGTATCACCCAAGGCTGTGGTTAGACTTTTGCGGGTTTGCTCGTGAGCGATTTGCTCTTGCCTGAGGGCTTCCCGCAGTCGCTCCGCTTCTGCTTTGCCTTGGTCGATTTGGGCGATCGCCTCCAAGAGTTTCTGTTTAATTTCGTCAGTTTCCAGACGGTTTAACTCCTGCCAAAGCTGCCGCTCAGTGGCTGCTCGCTCCTCTGGAGATTTTCCCCCCTGTTTCAACAATTGGATTTCTGATTGTAAAGTATCGATCCTGTCTTGGTAGACCTTAGTTTCTTTCCGCCGCTGTTCCGCTTCTTGGTTATACAATTCTCTCCAGCGATCAATTCGCGATTGCGCCTCCTCATACTCTTGTTGTAGTTGAGCAACTTGTTGTTGTAAAGATTTAATTTCCGCTAACCATTGGGCGATATCCTGACTCATAACCGGGGAAATTTAAGAGTTTAAAGAGCTTTTAGAAAGATTTTACCGCTTTAAAGACGAATGGAAAATTAGTAATGGTTGATTGTTGATTGTTGATTGTTGATTGTTGATTGCCAACATTTAATAATTAATATTTTTTCAATCAACAAATAACCAATAACAATCAACAATCAACAATCATGCACATTATTTGTGCCATGATTTTCTCAATTTTAGAGCCAAGAATGAGTCCCAGGAAAAAATATTAACCAAAAATATTAATAGCGTTTGGTGGCCGAAAAAAGAGCGATCGCTCCCAGACCCATTGATAACAGCAACAACACCCAAATCACCCCTGATGAGAGGAAAGGCAGAATTTGTAACCCCCGAAGCACCCAAACAAACAGGGTAATCAGCAGTAAACAACCAAACCAGCAAAACCAAATGAAAGTTTCAGACTTGTTAAATTGAGTCATAAGGCAAAATAGTCGGTTTTAGAGTCAAGATAAATTTCAGAATATTTTATGATTTTTGCATACAAATCAGTTGCATAATGAAGATAACCAGAGTGTTATATTTCAATAGAGCATGAATCAGGGATGCGACTCAGCCGTCGGTGGGCGATCGAGATGCAAATTCGATATATCCGCTTTGATTGGTTATGGATTCGTGGTTATGGGAGCGAAACAACCAATAACTAATTAGTAATAACTAGGGCGTGTCATCAATTGGAAGACTTGACAAAAAGCAGGAGAAATGCAGAGGTAGAAGCAGAAAACTTTTTAGATCATCAGGTGAATTATGCGCCGTTACGCTCTCAGAGACGACCAATGGGAAAAAATTGAGCCTCTGCTTCCGGGCAGAAAAGGACATGTCGGAGTTACGGCCAAAGATAATCGTCTCTTTGTTGAAGCAGTTCTCTATCGCTATCGTGCCGGTATTCCTTGGCGTGATTTACCCGACAGATTTGGTGATTTTAGGGTGATTCACACTCGATTTAGTCG
The DNA here is from genome assembly GCF_040564635.1 of Planktothricoides raciborskii GIHE-MW2. Classification (NCBI taxonomy): domain Bacteria; kingdom Bacillati; phylum Cyanobacteriota; class Cyanophyceae; order Oscillatoriales; family Oscillatoriaceae; genus Planktothricoides; species Planktothricoides raciborskii. The sequence goes on along the minus strand of NZ_CP159837.1, from coordinate 6,770,803 downwards.
TTGGTGTCGTTCTGGGGTGTGGGAGAATATCTTCCAGTTACTGGCAGAAGATGCGGATGATGAATATGCCATGATTGATAGTACGATTGTGCGAGCCCATCAACACAGTGCCGGGGCGGAAAAAAAGGGGGAGAAGACCAAGCCATTGGACGTAGCAAAGGGGGGTTGAGCACTAAGATTCATGCCACTTGTGATGCACTGGGGAATCCGACCGGATTTCATTTAACTGCGGGGCAAGCCCATGACTTAGAGGGAGCGGATGTCTTGTTACCAGAGATAGAAGCGGAGGCAGTTTTAGCAGACAAAGCATATGATGCAGATGAGCGAGTTCGAAAGCGATATCTTCCGCCAAAAAATGTGAGGCGGTGATTCCCTCAAAAGGGAATCGCACAGTCTCTTACCCATATGACAAAGAGCTTTATAAAGCCCGTCATTTAATTGAGAACTTTTTTGCCCGTCTGAAGCAATATAGAGCGATTGCAACTCGTTATGATAAGACTGCTCGTAATTTTTTAGGAGCAATTTATCTCATCGCTTCTGTCATTTGGCTTAATTGATGACACGCCCTAATTTCTGATCAAGAATCAAGCAAAAAAAATGACTAAATCTTGGAGGTCGTTCCAATCTCTGACGATTTGCGATCCTGAAGAACCTTAAGTCCAGCCACGCAAATCTGTGCAAATCTGTTGATGTCTGTCAAGGTTTGCTGAAAAAAGTTGGCTGTTTGTTATCAGTGATTACACCCTTGACAGTTAACATAACTTCATGCAACGCTGTCATCTAAAAATATATATAGACCAGTTATGTCAGAAGCAAATATCCGATTCAGTTTATTACCCAATTCCTTATCAGATACAACGTTTGTTGACTCATCGGTCAATCAAACTAGCATCTCCGAGGAAACTGAAGTATATTCTACCAATGATCGTCAAACGGAAATTCCTCGGCACAGGGGACCAATGACCTGGGAAGATCGCCTCCGTGAAATTGGTCGAGAATTCGCGGAAATCCGCACAGCCCAGGGAATTTCTGTCTATCAGCTTCATGCCCAAACCCTCGTGCCATTGCATACAATCCAAGCTTTGGAAAAAGGGGACTTCAAGCGATTGCCGGAGAAAATCTACGTCCAAGGGTTTGTACGGCGGATTGGCGATTACCTGGGCTTCGATGGGGCTAAACTGGCGGATTCTTTACCTCCAGATGAGGCGATCGCCCCTGTGTCACAACGGAACCATTTCTGGACATTTCAGGGATTTTACTTCACCCGTTTTCATTTATACCTGAGTTATATTGCCCTGTTGATTGCCGCAGTCAGTGCTTTGAGTGCGATCTCGAATCCATCACCCCAAGAATCCTCGGCACAAAAATTTATCAATCCGGTGACTGATGCCGAAACACCAGCCTCAGAACCATCCGGCGCCAAAAAATCAGGAACAGAAACATCAGGAGCAGAAAAACCATCAACAATTAAAAAATAATTCGCCCTAACTATCTATACCGGATTGGCGGTTGAGGAAACCTTATGGTTTTTCTCCGTAGTCATAATGAGAGGATTCGGAATGTATTTTTCTAAATCTTAAGTAATAGCTAATTGCTTTTATATAGAAAAAAGAAATGGAGATTTAAATTGAGTCGAATGAGTCAAAGTCATATACTTAAATTTGGTCTAATTCCAGCGATCGCGATCGTCACCCTTGTGGCTACGGCTCAAGGGTTGACAACTTTATCAGCCGATGGACATGGGCAGACTGCCAGCCAGCCTAATGTTGAAAAAACTAAAGTATTCAGTAGTTTGACCACTGCTCGTGGTTCGGATAAATCTCAAACCGAATCGGCAATTATTCAACCATCAGTGAAAATTGCGGCGGAAAAAAATAATTCTGTCGAGCCAAAAGTTGAGCAAAAACAAGAATTATCCTCGGCAGAGATATCGGCGGGAAAAAACAGTGCCACGAGTTCAACGAACCCCGGACAAAAGTTATCCGCAGTTCCATCAGCAACAACCCCGGTTGCCGATAGATCCAAACCAGAACTCCCGGAATTAACACCGGGTAAAAACCCTCTACCAGAAAAAGATGCCCCAAAATCTACCCCGCTAAAATCTCCGCAGTCTGAGTCCCCAAATCCATCTGGGTCGGTGGAAAAACCCCATACAGTTTCAGATTCTCAACCAGAAACTAATTCTCTGGATAGCCAGAAACCAGCAAGCAGCCCGGTTGTGGTTCCCTATCGGGAACTGCCTCCGATGCCGCAGCCACAAACCACACCTGTTGTGGTTCCATATCGGGAACTGCCTCCGATGCCGCAGCCACAAGCCACTTCAGAAACAAATTCCCATGAAATTATTCCGACAGATTGGTCGGAAAATAATGTGCTGTTTGAGTTATTTGCGACTCCTGATGCTCCTGGGGTGCTGGCGATTGGGACAGCCGAAGGAACAGTCACGGCCAGCGGTCAGTTAAATTCAAGCTATTGGGGTCATACAGATCCGGGGAATGGCGCAAATAATTTGGGGACTTTCAGTTACCAACATGGAGCACCTACACCGAGACAGGCTGATTGGCGTCAGCTTAGACGATTGCAGAGGCAGGTGGAAACGATCCTGGGTCAAGCTCAAGAGCAGAATGTTAAGCTTTCCGCCCTGGAGTTGGTTGCGGGTGCGGATTTGTTGAACCAAGCACCGGCAGCGGGGATGAGCTATGTGGAGAATTTAAAAAAGGCTCGCGCCAGGGGTAATCAAGGAATTAATGCCGTGTTAGAAGCTCGTGTGATGAGTTTTGTTAACCCCGAAACCGGAGTTCTCGAGGCATCCGGTTTTGGCAATAATTGGGAAGTGCTCAGACAAGACCAATGGCGTCGGTTAGTGGAATTGCACCAAACTTTGCAGTTGCATGGGGCGATCTAAAGCAATATTTTAAAATCTACCGGGAGCAAATTTGTTTAGAGCGATCGCCCATGTGGAGCGATCGCGAGCGCGTTGCGTAGCAATCTCGCCATATTGTTTGGAATTGCCGTAATCCTAAGCGCATCCGCGCCGCGATAGCGCTCCGCGAACGGTTAATTCTGAGGATTATCCAATGGTAAAGACGGAGGAGTTGGCGGGGCCACGGGACAAGATAATGTGACTTTATGGCTTTCTCGTTCCGTCTGCATTTCCACCGCGATCGCCGTAAGCTCAATTTCTACTGTCCCATAAGGAATCAGCAACTGCATCGTTGCCTCCATATCCCCCATTCCCGTAGCCCAAAAATCCGTAATCCAGTGCGGGCCATCCAGCAGAGTGCGAGTTTGCCGGTCATGCAGCCATAATTTCACATAAATGCGGGGTTCCAGTTCTGGCAATAGCACCAGCAACTTTACCGGACGACCGGCGATTAATTCCCCTGGTGGCAACTCCAGGTGTGGGTTGGGTACGGGTTCATCTTCGGGCAAAAGTAATCCCACACTCGACAGATTGGCTTTCTTGTCGCCCACGGAAAGCTGAGTTTGGCTAGTGACTTCCGTTTCCAGTTCATCATCCACCACAATCTCTTGATCTTCAGAGTCGATCTCCTCCTCTTCAACTTCAGAGTCGATCTCCTCTTCTGGCGGATTTTCCACCCCCATTCGATCGGCCACCGGATGTTCCTCAGCTTGGGGACTTTCTAGCTCAGAAAAATGACTCTTTAACCATTCAGATAACTCATCATCACTCGCCAAAGCATTGAGGCGAGAGAAAAATCTTTGTTGTAAATTTAGCTTTTGAAAAGCTGTTTCTAACAAAGAAGGTTTGCGAGGTTCTGGGGTAGAAGGTTCCGGGGAAATTGTCAGACTATCTGACGAAAAAGACTCAAGAGATTGATCTTTTTGTTTGGCTTTTTGCTGAATTTTTTTCGTAAAGTCAATCACATTGGTCGCCTCGGCAGTTTTCTCTGCGGGCAATTCCGGCTCCGGTTCTGGGTCAGGAGACTGAGCCGGATCCTCTGGAGGATTCTGATTTTTCACCGGAAACTGTGGTTGACGAGCAAACACCGGAAATTCAATCGATTTAAATGGTGAAGGTTGATCCGGCGGCAATGGTAGGTCTATTTTGGGGGGAATTGCCGGTTTTTTCACCCGTTGAAATGATATGGGTTCAGGATTTTTCAGGGTTTCTACGATATTTAAAAAAGCTTCATCAATCCTCGTTAAATTATGTTTAATGGTCGATTCTCTGGATAAGTCTAAGAGTTCTTCCTCGATTAAATTATCAGAAATTTCTTCCATCAACTGATTGACATCGGCTGTAATGGAAAACGATGCACTGGCTAAGGACACAGGGGCATCCTGTTGATTTGATTCTGCGGGTGCATAGAGGTTGACTTCTCCTAAAAGTAAACTGGTGTTGCACTTTAAGGGAATATCCACGTCACAGGAAAAGGGTACTGGTAGCTTTTGGGCAAATAAGGGTTGCTGTACTTCGGCTAACCATTTGCCGGTTTCCGGATTGCGTAAACCAATGTGCAGTTGACCTGTAACCACAAACTCGCCTTGCTCGGTGGTATCGGCCTCAATTCGACCAGAGAGGGTAAACCGTTCGCCGCAATTGACGATATAGGACTGACGCGCTAGGGTCAATTTGACTCCTGGGGCTGCCAAAAAATTTTGAACTTGGGGCGCGGGAGGTTTCCCAGATGATGGGCTGGGTTCTGGATCGGCAGTGGAATCAAAGGATGAGTCTTCACCGTTGCTGCTTGGGGCTGTTTCTGGCTGATGGATAGTTTGATTTGTCCCCTGGGTGGGAGCCGGTTCAGATAAGAAGGTGGGGGGCTGTGTTGGTTCTAAATCTAAGTGCTTCCGCACCGCTCCGCGAACGTCCAGTTCTGCATCTTCATCAATGGGTAAGACCTGTAAACGCACGGATTCTTGCCAGGTTTCTTCCTGGCCATCGGGGTTTACGTCACCGACACAGCGCAGTTCCCAAATGCCCGGTTTGAAGCGCATAAATGGAATGACCACCATTAATCCTTCGGGACTGGTGCGATTGGTTCGTTTTTGGACTCGACGTTTTGGCGGGAATTCTTCCGGGGGAGTTTGATGGGTAATCCTAATTTCTACGGGCACGTTGTGCCGACTCGATCGCGCAACCAGCCGATATCTACCTTCTAAAATTTCCACATCAGCGGTTTCTAGAGGTAGCCAGGAGCGATCGCCCTCTTTTTGTATGAGAAATTCCCAGTAATCCATTGCTTGCCGTGGAGATAGTGTCTGCCTGACAGGTGATCAAAATTTTCCTGAAGCCAGTGTAACCTAGTTTTGCCTGATTGCGTCTGCCACCGGATTCTTTTCTGGGGCGAAAGCGCATCCGCGCCGCGAGAGCGATCGCCCGATCCTATAGGCTTTGACAAGTTCGTTGGTTCTAAAATCGAGTGTTAATTATTAATTGTTAATTGTTAATTTTTAATTTTTAATTTTTGACATGATTGGTGATTTTGCTTATGTTTCCAGGTAAAGTTAAGTCAATATTTACCCGTTAATTTTTGCCTGTTTAATTAAATTCAATTTAAATAATTGAATGGATTTTTTTTATTAACTCAAACATATTTATTTTTTTAAAATAAACTTAACAAATAATTGATAAATAACCCCTATAAATTAATTGTTCGATATGTCGTAATTCCTATGCCGTAAGTCCTATGGCTTTTTGAACATACAAATCATTCTGAAAACATTGTAGCATAAAAATGCGGTTAATTTATGCATATTAAATTACATGAATTAACCGCATTTTTTCTTAGTTGGATATTTCTAGGTTAGGATGAAATGTACTCACAACTATACGCACAACTAGGATAGAAAAGTTATGATCGACCAATACCGACATAACGGAAACCGGCGGCTTCAATGGCCTTGCGATCGAGGAAGTTCCGGCCATCAATCATCACCGGATTATTCATCGATTTAGCCATCGACCCATAGTCTAAATGCCGGAACTGGTTCCAGTCAGTAATTAAAACTAGGGCATCACAGCCAAAAGCCAGTTGTTCGGCGTTGGTTTCCACAAGTACCCCAGAAAGTCCTTGACCAATCCCACTTTGAGAGACAATTGGGTCATAAGCTTTGACTTTTGCCCCTAAGCGGTTGAGTTGTTCAATAATATTCAACGCGGGGGCATCGCGCATATCATCGGTATCGGGTTTAAAGGTCAAGCCTAACAAACCAACAGTTTTGCCTTTGAGGATTTTCAGTTCATGCTGAAGTTTTTCGATCGCAATCACTCGCTGGTGTTTGTTGACTTCCACAGCGGACTTGAGTAGCTTGGCATCATAGCCATAGTCGTCAGCAGTGTGAATCATCGCCGAGACATCTTTGGGGAAGCAGGAACCACCCCAACCAATGCCCGCTTGTAAGAATTTCGGGCCAATCCGAGAATCTAAGCCAATGCCTTTGGAGACTTGTACCACATCGGCGCCTACGCGATCGCAAATATTGGCAATCTCATTAATAAAGCTAATCTTCGTAGCCAGGAAGGAATTCGCCGCGTATTTAATCATCTCCGCCGAACTCAGGTCTGTTTTCACCACCGGCACTGGAGGCAACGAAGGATCTTCGCCAAACTCCCGCTGAATTAGGGGTTGATAAAGTTCTTCCATCAGATTCAGCGCCCGCTGGCTATTGCCACCGAGGACAATTCGATCCGGATTAAACGTATCGTAAATCGCTGAACCTTCGCGCAAAAATTCGGGGTTGCTCACCACATCAAATTCAATTCCCAATTTAGCGGCGATTTCATCCCCGTTAGCGCCAGATTTTTCGCGTTCGGCCAGTCCATCGAGGACAATCATCCGCACCCAGTCCCCAGAACCAATCGGCACCGTGGATTTATTCACAATCACCTTGTAGCCTTTTTGCAGGTGACTACCAATCCCACGGGCTACCGCTTCCACATAGCGAGTATCGCTTTCTCCCGTGGGTAAGGGTGGAGTTCCCACGGCAATAAATAAAATTTCTCCGTGATTTACCCCAGCGGCTAAATCACTGGTAAATTCCAGCCTTCCCGCACTGGTAGATGACTGCATCAGTTCTGAAAGTCCCGGTTCATAAATCGGGGACAGTCCAGATTTCATCATCTTGACTTTTTCTTCGTTGTTATCCACACAGATCACATGATGCCCTGTATGAGCCAAGCAAACACCTGTGACTAAACCAACATATCCTGTACCAATGACGCAAACGCGCATATATGGGTAACTCCTCATTTATTATCAGTGAGCGGTTCTTAAGCGAAAAGAAGCCTGATTTCCGATTATTGACGATTGATGAAGTGGAAAAAAACGATGCACCTGTATTTCTGTGATTCTCAAGCCCTCGAATTATTGATTTTCAAGGGTGTTTCCCGGACAGTTCCCGAAGATGAGCGATTCCTTCCGGGACGCTTCGCGAAGGGATCGTGACTTTTTGCCAGAAACCATCTTTACTGGTCGCTATTATATGACTCAGGATGCCGTAAAAAGCAATTGTTAAATTAAGTCGAGGAAAGGCGATCGCGGAAATCTTGAATCATCAACTCTAACCCTTGATCCAAAGGCACCGTCGGCTGCCACCCTAGGTAATGCTTGGCCTTAGTAATATCCGGTTGGCGCTGACGAGGATCGTCTTGGGGCAGGGGCTTAAACTCAATTTGGGCATCGGGATTAATCATCTTTTGAATCTTCTCGGCCAACTCTAAAATAGTATATTCGCCCGGATTTCCCAGATTCACCGGCCCAATATAATCCCCATTCATCAACCGAATCAGTCCTTCGACTAAATCCGACACATAGCAGAAACTGCGGGTTTGGGAACCATCCCCATACACCGTCAGAGGAATTCCCTGCAAAGCTTGCACCACGAAATTACTCACCACTCGTCCGTCATTTTCCAACATTCGAGGGCCATAAGTGTTGAAGATTCGCGCTACCCGAATATCCACATTATTTTGATGATGATAGTCAAAAGCCAGGGTTTCTGCGACTCGCTTCCCTTCGTCATAACAGTTACCGCACCAAGCAGCCCGTCCGTTGCGACGCACGCAGATCACATGATTACGGACATTCACGCAATACACTTTGCCCACATAGCGAACGCGGTCGGGGGAAACCAGGTGAGCGTCAACAGCCGGTCGAATATTAACGTGATAAATATCCCGTCCTGCGGCGTGGGAAACTACTGATGCCGCATATCCGCAACGCAACGCTAACTCTTGCACATCGTCAGCAAGCTGCTTTGACTTGGTGTAATAAGTGTAACAATTGCCTCTTTGGGAGCCATCTCCGAGAATCAGCGCTTTTAGCAAAATCCAGGACTGTCGCGGTGATAGCTGAAGCAGTTCTCGCGGAATGTATTTGTCTCCTGACTTGCCAAATGGCAAGAGAATTTCCGCCAGTTGCTTGCTGCAAATTCTAAACTGGTCGTCGTCGGATTGGAAAAATTTGAAGCCCAGACGACTGAGACAAGCCGCTATTTTTGCCCGTCCTTCTGGGTTTTCTTGAGCAATCAAGATGTTGTAGTCAGCCACATCGTAGTCGGATCCATTGACGACGCGCCCCCGTTGGCGGACATGGACGCATCCTTCAGAAATGTAGTAACCGAAGAATTCCAGCCAGTCATCCATCGCAATGCGTTCTACGCTGACTTTGGCATTTCGAGGAGGCTGACCTAGCTCAAACCATTCTGGTTCTTCTCCGACAAACTCCCCACCTGTAAGCACGCGCCACGAATGCCAGTGTTTGTCTTCATCAGCGCGGACAAACTTCAGAACGCCGGTTTTACTACGGACGTACATCCAGTGATTGGGGGTGACGCAAAAATCGAATTTGGCATTGGCAAAATGTAGCAATTCGCCAATATAAGGCTGCTCGATATATTCGTCCGGGATATGGTATTCGACTTGGTTATTTGGATCTAGGGTGGCTACGCGAACCCCCGGTTTTAAATCCGGGAAAGCTACCCAGCCTTCCTCTGTTAAAATTTCGGTTTTTGAGTCGTAACATGATCTCGGTCCAATACAGTTCACATTGCCCCGATACTCTTCGGTCTGGGGATGCACATCCGGGTCGCCATAGACCTCAGAGGTAGACGCTAGGAGAAATCGCGCCTTAATCCGCTTGGCTAACCCCAGCATATGCATCGTCCCGATTACGTTGGTTTTAATCGTTTTGACGGGATTGTATTGATAGTGAACTGGGGAAGCGGGACAAGCGAGATGATAAATCTGATCTACTTCCAGGCGAATCGGTTCGGTGACATCATGGCGAATCAGTTCAAAGTAAGGATTATCCATCCACTTGAGGATATTCCGCTTATTGCCGGTAAAAAAGTTATCTAGGCAAATAACATCGTGTCCTTGCTCCATTAATCGGTCGATCAAGTGGGAACCAATAAACCCCGCCCCACCCGTGACTAATATTCTCATGCTTTTCAGATCCTAAATTGCTGAATGTAGCAGACTCTAGGATAGCAATTCTCAGGGGGTTATTCATAGGATTATATTTAACAAAACAATTACAGGCGATAGAATATCTAAGCAAACCCTGTTGGGGGAGATTGGTAAATTACGGCAAACGGATGAATCAATTAAACTACGCCTTTACTCTGTGGATGAGTCTTTTAGTCGAAGCAATTCCTTTCTTGCTGCTGGGGGTAATCTTCTCCAGTGTGCTTTTGTTGTTTGTGGAAGAGCGCAAGCTGATCGCGAAGTTGCCGCGCAACCCGATCCTCGGTGCGTTTGTGGGCAGCTTGATTGGCTGTATCTTTCCGGTGTGTGAATGTGGGAATGTACCCGTGGCCCGTCGATTGTTGGTTCAGGGCGTCCCACCCCCGGTGGCGATTGGGTTTTTGTTTGCGGCGCCGACGGTAAATCCGATTGTGGTTTGGTCTACTTGGACTGCGTTTCGGGAGTTGCCGGAAATGGTGGTGTTGCGGTTGGGCTTTTCTTTGGCTATTGCCACTCTGTTGGGCTGGTTGTTTAGTGTGCAGCAAGATTTACGACCATTTCTCCAACCAGCGGTGATTCGGGCGATGCCAAAGTCGATGAGTCCGGCGGATTTATTCGGGGCTAAATCGGACAGTGGCGCATCTCAGGAATCTCAGGACGAGCCGATTTCTCCTCTGTTACAGTCTGGCAGTTTTTTGCTGGGGGAAACCGGCGGTCCTCAAAGGTTAGAAACGAATATTTTGCAGAGTGGCTGGACTGCGGTGAACGATAGCGGTCAAAATTTCGGGTCTAAATTGTCTCGTCGGCCCCGTTGGGTGCAGCAGTTGCCGATGGTGGTGGATAATATGGTGCTGGAACTGCGGGAACTGGGCGGGGTGTTGATTCTGGGTAGCGCGATCGCGGCGATCGTTCAGATTTTCGTCCCCCGTGAAATTATTATCAATTTGGGACAAGGCCCCGTCAGTTCGATTATTGCCATGTTGATTTTGGCCACAGTGGTGTCCATTTGTTCAACGGTTGATGCGTTTTTTGCTCTATCATTTGCCTCTACTTTTACCACTGGTTCCTTACTGGCCTTTTTGGTTTTTGGGCCGATGATTGATATCAAAGCGATTGGTTTGCTGTTGTGGATTTTCCAGCCGAAAACCGTGGCTTATTTAATGATTATCGCCGCGCAACTCACCTTTGTGGTCTGTCTGGCCTATAACCTGAATATTAGCTAAATTAGCTAACTCTCCGTAAGACAATCCCTAGAACAAATTTCATCATGGCTATATTTAATGAATCAAACTCTGCTCTCTGGAAACAAGTCCAACCTTGGTTAGACGTTGTAGCTATTTTCGCTTGGGGAGTGTTACTGATTAAACTCTGGGTGACTGGGGAGTTAGCGATGCTGATCCATCCCAATTACTTTGGCCTGACGGTGTGTGGGGGTCTGGGGTTAATCGCTATTGCTGGCTTCAAAGCATGGCAATTTGTACTTATGGGTCGCCGTAAGCAGAAGACTCAGAGTTTAAACACCCCAAGTCCGATGCCACATCTCAGTTCAAAAGCCTTGGGTTGGAGTGGTGCGGTGTTTTTGGTGTCGGCTTTGGTGGGTTTTATGATCAAACCGACGGTTTTTGCCAGTGATAAAGCTCTGCAACGACAGGTGACGGATTTCGTGCCTTTGGCGGGTCAGACTGTCAGTGGTGATTTGACGGCGCTTACCAAACTCAGACCCCAAGCTTTTAATGGGAATAATAAGCCGGAAGAGCGATCGCTCATTGGCTGGGTTAGGACACTGACGGTTTATCCCGAACCCGATGCTTATACGGGTCAGCCGGTGAATGTTCAAGGGTTTGTGATTCATGCCCCGGAACTGCCCGAAAGATATATTTTATTGTCCCGATTTATTATTACTTGTTGTGCCGCCGATGTTTATCCCGTCGGTTTGCCGGTGAAACTGAAGGAAAATCGCAGTGCTTATCCCCCAGATACTTGGTTAGAAGTCAAAGGGGTGATGATTACCGAGAAATTTGGCGATCGCCGACAATTAACTATCCAAGCCAATTCGATTACACCCATCCCCAAACCGAAGAATCCTTATGATTCTTAAAAGTTATTCCTTTGCCAATGTTTAACCCGTGCCAGTAGTTCCTTTAATTGCTGGAGTAATTGCGGAATCTCTTGCGGTTTATTTTGTTGAGCATACTTTTGTACCTTGGCAGCAATTTCTGGCATGAAACGCACCCCGACCGTAGATGAACTGCCCTTGATTTGGTGTGTACGAAGGGCTAAGGTTTCCATATCGTTACTGGCAAAGGCGGCGATCGCTTGTTCCAGATACATTTCTGTATTGCTGATAAATGCCCCCAGCAATTTTTCTAGGAACTGTCGATCTCCAAAGCTAATTTGTTGTAGGCGATCGCTGTCTATAATGTTGTCTGTAATGCTGTCTGTAACTTTGTCAAGGATTAAATCATCAGCCGTTGCCGTTGTCGAGCGAGCGCCTGGGGGTTAGGTTGTTTGCCACCGAGAAATTTTCCCTAAATGCTCCCTATATTCTGCCGATGAACCATTCCGTAACTTTAAATCAGCCACATAATTCTTTAACTGCTGTAAAAGACTATTTAACTGATTTAACTCACCGATTAACCCATCGGCAACTTTGATGTGATGGGATTTAGCATTTGCTTGCAAACTTCTGGCAATTTCTGCAATATCTTCGATGCCAACATTCGCACTAGCCCCTTTAATTTGATGCGCCAGTTTAGCCACCAATACCGCATAATAATTTATCAAACCTTTCTTTAAATCCGCCAAATATCCTTCAGTTTGTTCCAGATAAATTGCCAGTAATTTGATTTCAAAAGCTTTATCCCCGCCGCTAATTTCTGCCCAACGATGGGGATTAATCAAAGCTAATTTTTCTCCCGGTATTGTTGGGGAATCCATTTTTGCAAAAGCCAAGCTCTTGAGTTGTCACAGGTTTAGTCAGATAATCATCCATTCCCGCATCCAGGCATTTTTCGCGATCGCCTTTCATCGCATAAGCCGTAAAACCCACCACCACCCTAGGGGCATTTTCTCCTTCCCGTTGCCGCAGCAACCGAGTCGCTTCATATCCGTCCAACACCGGCATATGACAATCCATCAATACCAGATCATAAGCTTGTAAAGCTAACCGATCCAGGGCTGCTTGTCCATTTTCCACATCATCCACTTCATAAGCAGGTGAACATAATTAATTGCACTTTTCGCTCCCTGGCGTAAATCCTTGGATTCCCGCCTGTAGGAAGGAGAGAGAAGAGAATAGAGAAGAGAGAGTAGAGAATATATTTCCTCTTTCCTATGCATCCTCTTTCCTCTTTCCTCTGATGGGGTCTGTGGTGAATTTATTACATCTACTTATCCTAGTTGTTTAAGTTGATTTCGGGTTAATTTTCGATTTATGGGAATATCTTCAAACAATAAAATTTTGATTGAGTCATAATCTTTTTGGCGGTCAAAATCAGTCAATACATAGTCAGAATAAATAGAAATTTTGCTGGAATTTGTTAACATAGTGTCCTCCGGGATCAACCCCTTACTGGCATTTTGATCGTCCCTCACTCCCCCTGACTTTTAATTCTGGGGAATTATGGAAGATCGATGATGATTGGATGTTGTGATTTAGGGCATTTTTGGGGTTTCACTGGATTTGGTCAATTTTACTGAATTCGCCCTAACTCAATTTGGCTGGGTTAATCCTTTTTTTTGATTCAATATTAATTGAACGTATTTTCTCTTTTTTTTACCTTAATTTACCAGACTTTATTAAAAAATTAAATAGATATAATAATTATATTTATCTACCGATAAAAACAAGTTATGTTTACCAATTAAATTTAAATAAAACAATAAAAATCACGAATTAATTCGTAAAAATACTATCAGTAATAATCCCAAATTGATTAGACTAAATACGGTCAAACCAGCCGGGTAAAGGCGCTGGATAAATTTGTGATGTCTCCTCCCTATATCGATTGATTTTTCCGGGTCTTAGCAGGGGAGGAGTTAGGAGAGCAGTTAGGAGAGGAGTTAGGAGAGGAGTTAGGGGAGGAGTTAGGGGAGGGAGGGGACACCTCTTTCTTAAGCAGCAGTGGGGGTTGACTCCTGAGAAAGAACGTTGGGGCATTTGGTAGGTTTGAACCAAAAGTGAAATGGATCGAACAAATAGGATTTTCCAGCAGTTCTGTGTGGTGAAATCTTCTAAGACCCGTGAGTCAGGGGATGAATTGTGCGGCAACAAGGTAAAAGTCCAGTGGGCGATTCCCTCGCCTGAGCAACGCGCGATTCCCTCGCCTGAGCAACGCGCGATCGCACCCCCCGATTAAACCCACCATGAAAAGTCCACTCCCTGAGTCATGGTCAAAACCAGATCAATCTATCAATCTATCTACCAATCTATATATATGATATATATGTGGCGTTTGTTGTTGAAGCCTGGATAAGTTTTTTCCGTATTTTTACTGAGTTAGCAACAACTGTCGATGATAAACCGGGTTATGCGATCGCGCCGACCGGATTAACCCGATGTGATTAAATGGATCGCCAGACCATAAATCTTGGTTGACCCAGGAAACTGTCTGATTTTTCCCCAATCATCATCCAGCCCAGGGGCGATCGTTATAGGACGAACCCCTCAAATCTTATCGGTTAATGTCAGCAGTTTGTGACGATAGTTTTGCCCGTCGTCTTGGTTGGATCCCATCAGTCTGCATCGGCAAAAGTTTTAGGGCTGACCATCATTACTCGGAGATTTATTAGCCTCCTCCCCTGGGTTTGCATGGGACAATTCTCTGCGGGGATTTGATGATTGCGACTGAATCAGCCCCTTGACCATTGCCACTGAATCAGGGGATGATGTGGAACTGCGTAACGCCTCCTTCTAGGCGATCGCACCTCAAATGCCGCCGCTGAAAATATCTTTCTATCGCTATTTTTCTCTACTGGAACCTCTCGGACAGGGAATTGCCCAACCATCACTGGATCGTTGGACTGATTTTGCCCAGATTCTCTTTAGCTTTCCACGTCTGGGTTGTTTCGCCTGATTCGGTGGTTTACTCCATCCGGGCTAAATTGTTCCAAAAAAATATTGATGGATAAATTGGATAAATTTTTACAGAATTAATGATACAATACTTTCAGTTGTCGAATAGGAAATCAAAAAATGTCTAATCAACCAACCCCGCTTACTGGAGAAGAACTGCTCAAAAAAGTTAAAGAGTTAGAAAAAGCCAGCAAAGAGGAAAAAGCCAAAGCAGCCGGGTACTACACTGTCACCAAGAATGGTCTGGAACGGGTGAATATGATGGCGTTTCTGAATGCTCTAATTGATGCTGAGGGCATTACTTTAGATAGTACCGGCACTGGAGAAGGCCGTCGGGGAGGCCGTCAAGCCAGCTATCGGATTACAGTCCAGTCCAATGGGAACTTGTTAATTGGCTCTGCTTACACCAAACAGATGAATCTCACCCCAGGAGATGAGTTTGAAATTACCGTCGGACGTAAGCATATTCACTTGAAACAAGTTGAGCCATCCTCAGACAGTAAATAATTTAGTTGTGGCGCTAAATAATTGTTAAACTGGGATTCCCGTTTTTTAAGCTGCGATCGCCTGTTATACCTGTAGGTGTTTTCAGTCCGTTGTCATGGTTTGTTGCGTTTTAAGGATTTTCTGGACTATTCTTGGCCAATACTCGACGATGGCCTACAGGTAAACAGAGAATGCGGATTCCTAAATCACTCAAAAGTCTAAACATAATATCCACATAAGCACCAATAGAGGTACAAACAGTACCTCTATTGGTGTTGGGAATTAGATCCCGTTGTCCATCTGTCGATCATATGTCGATCTTAGGACTTACGGAAATTTTGTGATTTTTTCCTTTGATCCATTTAGGTCAGGAGAATGACTTCATCTCATAGAAAGCAAAAATACTAGGGAACAGTCAGGGTAGCGAAGGGTGGGGGGGGTGGCAAGAGTGGGGATTTTATTAGTGTTTTTGGTTAATCACACAATTGAGATACTCCAGGGGCAATTGAAGAAGATTCTCAATTGACTGAGGAACAAAATTGAATCTTTGATGGAAACATTGAGGGAATTAGGGACAAGGCAATAGGGAATTGTCCGTCATCAACCAGAGAGGGACTATATGAATGATACAGAAGCAATCCGGGTCTTGGTGGCAAGTTCTATCAAGAAAAATGGTTGTTTAGGGGCGTATGCAATACGCCCCTAGAAACCGACCTTGACGGGGGCTGGGTTATAAATCAGCGGACTATTACCAGCGAACAGCGAACCATTACACCAAACCCTGATGAAAAAGCGGATGCTTCAGCAAAGTCTAACAAGTAATTTTAACCAGTATTTTAACCATTAATTTTCTTTGATCCATAAGCGAGACAGGCAATGAAAACCACTGCTCAGTTAAGATTAGCTGCCGCAGCTTTGTTTATTTCTTCGACGATCAGTTTGGGTTCTGTGTATTATTTTCTTAATCAGATCAGAAATGTTGTCCGAGGGGTGAATACAGCGGGAATTGTCAGAGGTAGGACGCAGCGACTGGTTAAGTTAGAGTTAGCTGGGCAACGGTCTGATGAGTTAATTGCGGAAATCGATCGCCTGACTGCTGGACTGATTAACGGGGATGTCAGTTTGGGGTTGCCTCGGGTTCAGGATCCAGAGGTTTTGCAGCAATACCAGGCGATCGCGAAATCTTGGCATAACCTGAAACGATTTATTGCTGATTTCCGCACCAATCCCACTGCCAAAGATAGTTTGATAAATTACAGTGAGAATTATTGGGAGATTACTAATGACGGGGTGACGGCAGTAGAAAATTATTCTAGCACTAAACTTTTCCGGTATCAAGTCAATATCTTAATTATATTTGCCCTTAACTTAGTGGTTGCATCCGCCCTGGTCGGGATAATTTTTTATCTGCAAAATAACTTAAAAAATAACCTGAAGACTTTGGCCAATTATTCTACGGAAATTGCCAGCACGATTATAGGCCAAGAATTGCTAACCCAAAAACAGGCGATCGCGGTTGACCAAACTAAAATAATCATGGGGAAGCTGAATCATTTTTCTCAAGATTCAATTGAGCAGGTAATTCAAGTAAATTATAGGGCGGAGGAAGTAAAAAATTTAGTTGAACATAGTCATAAAACCGAAGAAAAAATTTTGGCTGATCTGGTTTTTTTAAGCGATAACATAGAAAAATTTTACACGGAAATTGTCGATATACGGGAGCAAACGAAACAAATTGCCACCATATCTGAGTTAGTCAGTGAACTGGCAAATCATACGAATATGCTGGCTTTAAATGCTTCAATGGAAGCCACTCGTGCCGGGGAAAAGGGGAAAGAATTTGCCTTGGTAGCTAAAGAAATTCGTCAGTTAAGCAATCAAAGTCAAAAAGCTGGAGAAAAAATTTACTTATTGATTGCCCAAGTTAAACAAAATATTAAGTCTACGGTGAGTTTCACCGATAATAGTCGGCAAATTTTTCAGCAAAAACTTAAGATAACGAGGAAAATGCTCAATGAATTTGAGCAAATTGTTGAGGCAATGAATGCAGTGTTTCTTAATAGTGAAGAAATTACCGCGATCGCCCGACAGCAAGGGGCAATTGTCCAAGAAGCCTTGGCCGCGATTCAAGAAATTAATCGCGCTGCCCAAGCAAGTGCTGCGGGTATGAGTGAGGCGAAAAAAGAAATGGAGCAGTTGGAAAAGGTGGCGAGTAATTTAAAGGCGATTATTTAATTTTTATTTATCCACGGTTGCTAAGGCTGGACAAACGACGGACAACAGACGACGGACAACAGACGACGGACGACGGACGACGGACGACGGACGGCGGACACTAGATGTACTATTAAATTAAATCATATCCTCTCAAATACCTGACCATGCTGACTTCAGAAACAACCACAGCCACGATGACACCAAGGAACTGGAAACCCATCATCCAAGAATTTGAACGGGCGATCGGTAAAGATGGGGTGATCCAGCGGAAAGAAGAATTGCTGACTTATGAATGTGATGGGTTAACCAGCTATCGGCAACGTCCAGCCCTGGTAGTCCTACCCCGGACTACGGAACAAGTCGCCGCAGCAGTGAAAATCTGCGATCGCTACGAAATCCCCTGGGTAGCGCGAGGGGCAGGAACAGGACTATCTGGAGGCGCCTTACCCGTAGAAAACTGCGTCCTTATTGTCACCGCCCTCATGCGGAAAATCCTTTCCGTTGACCTAGAAAACCAGCGGGTGGTGGTACAACCGGGAGTAATTAACAACTGGGTCACACAAGCAGTCAGCGGTGCCGGATTTTATTTTGCTCCCGACCCGTCCAGTCAAATTATTTGCTCCATTGGCGGCAACATTGCCGAAAATTCTGGTGGAGTTCACTGTTTAAAATACGGCGTCACCACCAATCATGTTTTAGGGTTAAAATTAGTCCTCCCCGATGGTTCAATTGTCGATGTGGGCGGCGAAATTCCCGAAATGCCCGGATACGATCTAACGGGTTTATTTGTCGGTTCCGAAGGCACCCTCGGTATTGCCACAGAAATCACTTTACGCATCCTAAAAACCCAAGAATCAATCTGTGTTTTATTAGCGGATTTTACCAGTATGGAAGCGGCGGGGGCGACGGTTTCTGATATTATTAGTGCGGGCATTATTCCTGGTGGTATGGAAATCATGGATAACCTGAGCATTAATGCCGTAGAAGACGTAGTAGCCACTGGCTGTTATCCCCGTGATGCGGTCAGTATTTTATTAGTAGAAGTGGACGGTTTGCAAGTAGAAGTAGATGCAAATAAAAAGCTGATTACGGAAATTTGTCAAAAAAATGGGGCGCGTAATGTCACCACTGCCAGCGACCCGGAACAACGCTTAAAACTTTGGAAAGGAAGGAAAGCGGCTTTTGCGGCGGCGGGGCATATCAGTCCAGATTATTATGTGCAAGATGGGGTAATTCCTCGGACGCAACTGTCTTATGTCCTCAAAGAAATTGAAGCTCTCAGCGAAAAATCCGGTTATAAAATTGCCAATGTGTTTCATGCCGGTGATGGCAACTTGCATCCGTTAATTCTTTACGATAATTCCGTGCCGGGTGCTTTGGCAGAAGTGGAAGAAGTGGGGGGCGAAATTCTGAAAATTTGCGTCAAAGTTGGCGGCAGTCTGTCTGGTGAACATGGCATTGGGGCTGATAAAAAATGCTATATGCCGAATATGTTTACGGAGACGGATTTAGAAACGATGCAATGGGTGCGAGAAGTTTTTAATCCCAAAGGTTTGGCTAATCCAGGGAAAATGTTCCCCACTCCGCGCACTTGTGGGGAGTCTGCTAATGCTCAAGCCCAGAAAAAGTTTGAAGGAGTTGATTTATTTTAAGACAGCAGTTTACTCTGCTATACATCTCGATCCCCCAACCCCTCCTTCAAAGGCGAAGGGGGGGTTGGGGGACTTTATTTGCGTCCCTATTGGCTGGCCCCCGTTCCCCGTTCCCCGATCCTTCCCTACACTTGACGAGAGGATTTCCCGATCTGACGGGGAGCAGGTGTAGATTATTCTAAAGATTAGATGGTAAAGGTTAGATGCTAAAGATTAGATGCTAAAGATTAGGCAGCAGATCGCGCTGTTTTTTCACCGATTACGTTTATATGTTCCTCTCTCACACATAAATCAAAAATATTGTTATGTTTCGTCGATGTTTAATTCTGTTATTAACCCTATCTTTGGGGGCAACCCCCCAAATAGTGACGGCTCAATCCGTTGAAAATTACAGGGAAGTTTTATCCCTGGAAAGTTTGCTTGAAGCGGGTAAGTTGGCTCAAGAAGCAGGTAATTATGAGCAGGCAGAGTCTTTGTGGCGTAAAGCAATTTTCCTGGATCAAGATAATGCGATCGCTTATTATAATTTGGGCAATAGTCTTTATGCCCAAAATAAATTAGATGAGGCGATCGCGGCTTATCGAGAAACGATTAAATTAGACCCTAATTATGCCCCAGGTTATTATAATTTGGCCAATGCACTGCATAATTTGGGTGAGTTGGATGAGGCGATCGCCAATTATCGTCAAGCGATTTCCCAAGATGCAAATTATGCTCAAGCCTATAATAATTTAGGCAATGCCCTGAGAAAAAATGGTGAATTAGATCAGGCGATCGCAACTTATCGCCAAGCCATTGAACGCCTGCCCAATTATGCTGCTGCTTACTATAATCTGGGCAATGCTCTTTACAATCAAACCAAAATTGAAGAGGCGATCGCTGCTTACCAGAAAGCTTTAGAATTTGAACCGAATAATGCCCCAGCTTATTTTAATTTGGGGAATGCCCTTTATAATCTCAATCGGATGAGAGAAGCAATTGTGGCTTACCAGGAAGGATTGAAACTAGACCCCAATCATACCTCTGCTTATTATAATTTGGGCAATGCTTTACGACACCAGGGGAACTTTGCGGAAGCGATCGCCGCTTATCGGCAAATGTTGGCGATGAATCCTGATTTACCTCAAGCTTATGTGGGGTTGGGGATTACTTTCAAACATCAGGGGCAATTGAATGAGGCGATCGCCGCTTATCAACGGGCAATTGAGTTAGATCCCCAGGAAGGTTTAGCCTATTATCATTTAGGAATTGCTTACAATGAACAGGGAAAAATTACCGAGGCGATCGCAGCTTATCGTCAAGCCATCCAAATCAATCCCAATAATGCCGGTGCTTATGGAAATCTCGGTTTGCTGCTGCGAAAACAGGGCAATCTTGCGGAAGCAGAAGCGGCATTTCGAGAGCTAATTTTGCTCAGACCCAACTTACCTCAAGCTTACAATGATTTGGGAGAAACCCTGAAATTGCAAGGTAAATTATCGGCAGCGAGGGCACAGTTTGAGCAAGCTTTAGAAATCGATCCGAACTTTCAATCAGCCCAAAGAAACCTTCGTACTCTTCAGTAGTCTTCAGTAATCGTCAGTATTCATGGAAGTAGTAGGGTGGGCAAAATTTTGCTATAAAATAAAGTATCTATTCTATATTCAGTAGAAAAGTAGGGGCAATTCCTAAAGGCGGTGGTTGCCCCAAACATCCCCGGTTGCCCCAAACATCCGTCCGTGGTTGCCCCAAACATCCCCTGCCCCCAATATCCCCCAATATAGAATCAATAGGTAACTCCTGAACAAGTTAAAATTAAGTTAAAATTAAGTTAAAATTAAGTTAAAATTTTCATCATGCGACAACTCTACCGATTTTTGCTAACTTTATCCCTCACCTTGACCCCTTCTGTGGTCGGTGCTCAATCTCTCGATCAACTGTGGCAAATGGGTTTGGAAGCTGCTAATGCCCAAAATTACGCTCAAGCGGAATTGATTTGGCGTCAAATTGGTCAAAGTCGTCCCACGGATCCAGGGGTTTATAATAATTTAGGTTTGGCGTTAATGAATCAAGGGAAATTGGATCAGGCGATCGCCTCATTTACTCAAGCCATTCAGCGCGATCGCACCCTAGTAGCCGCCTATAATAACTTAGGTTTAGCACTGGCTCAACAGGGAAAATTGAATGATGCTGGGGCTATTTATATGGAAGGAATTAAGCTAAATCCTAACTTAGCAGCCCCTTATACAAATGTGGGTGATGTCCTCAGAAAACTCGACAGAGTTGAAGAAGCAATTTCTGCCTATCAACTGGCACTAAATTTACCAGATATGATGGGAATCCCGGCTAGTTCTCATACTTTAGCCCATTATGGTTTGGGTTTATTGTACCAAAAACAAGGGCAATTATCTCAGGCCATCGCGGAATTTCAGCAAGCCTTGAAAATTAATCCTAATTATCAACCCGCCCAACAAAGTTTGCGTCAGATTCAACCGTAAAATTTTTAGTCACTTTCATTAGTCAAGTTCAAAAGTCACGTTGAAGCATCAAGTTAAAATTTTTTCATTTTTTCGTGAAGGCAAATTTTTCTGCATTTGTTAATGTTCTCCAATGGCTATTATTAGGAGAAAATAAATGCTGGTTTTAACCTTTTGGTTAATCATCCAAAGTTTATAACTTTTTAGAACTATTAATTTGGGCGATATCTGAAATTAAAACTAGAATTAAATCCGGATTAATTGTCCTAAAAAAAGAGGTGAAAAAGAAAAAAATTAAGATGTTTTTGTGGCAATTGCAGGTGATGTTAAGGGCGGTATGGGAAGTGGTAGTTCAAGGGGTGTGGCTACTGGTTCAGGTTATTTCTTTAATTCTCTGGGCGGTGGAACTATTTCTAAAATCTCGTTCTGGCCCCAAAAAATAAACCGGGTTTCTTCTGTGAATATCAACAGTTATCTGTGGGATGAAAAAAAACCCGGTTTCTAGGTTCATTCACAGGCGATCGCTAATGGTAAAATTTTTGGGATATAATATTGAGATGAATATTTGGATATGGCAAGTTTAGCCGGGAGGCAAGCATGGGAACGCATCATGCAAGCTGTGATTATAGGTAATCAGCCAAAAGCCAGTGACTTTATCATTTGGGCTGAATCGCAAAAAGGCTGGCAGCCAACTCAAACCCCGAACAGACCTTTAAAATATGTTGATCAAAATAGAGTCACCAGATTAACTTTAAAACAAGGAAGTCAGCGAACACCTGGAAGCCATCATCCCCATGTTGAACTAAGAAATGCTAAAAATCAGCGCATCGATCCACAAGCAAATCTTGTTTCCAGACTATAGCTAATCATACTCCGATTAATTGGGATATTTAACCATGCAACACTTAAATTATTGGCAGTTTCCGGGATTTGAAAATATTTATTTAGAAGATAGCTATGTTCTCGGTTGTGAGGCGAAAAAAGCCACGGTAGAAATCTTTATTGAAGCGGTGATTACGGAAAAGCATCCGTTATATAGTCAGCCATTACCAGGGGAAGTCTATTGTTATCGACGGATGAAAATCCAATTTCCCCGATCGCAACGCTATCATTTAATTCCTAATCCGATGAATCCTATTCCCAATCCAGATGGTAGCATTGATTGGGGCAATATTGATGAATTTTTTCTGGCTGATGATGGCACATATCACCTGATCGGAGAATGGGGAGAAATTGCGATCGCTTCCGACGCCCCTAAGCTGATTTTGGATTCAATATTAGTCAAGAATGGGGACGATTTAATTCAAATTAATAAAGATAAAATTCGTGCCTTGGAATGGAAAGCAGAAGGGGCGATCACTTTAGTTTATGAGGACGATTTCGGTAATCCTAGATCCGCGCAGATCGATCGCCACCAAAATGCCGAAGCATTTGCCGCCGCTTTAGGATACTTGGGCGAACTTCACGGAGGATTTGTCACTGATTTTACTGGGGTTAAAGAACTAACCTTTTCTAAATAATTCAATAACCTATCCTCAGAAAAAAAACCGGGTTTCTGTTGTTGAATGAGAACAAGAAACCCGGTTTCTAGCTTTGGTTACGCAAAACCGATCGCCGAAATCGCCGCTTCTAAAGCGATCGCGACGTGAGTCCAATGAGTGCCCCCTTGGCAAAACACCACATAAGGTTCACGCAATGGCCCATCCGCAGAAAACTCCGACGTACTGCCATCAATAAACGTCCCTCCAGCCATCACCAACTCACTCTCATATCCGGGCATGGGGGCGGGAATTGGATCTAAATAAGAACCAATCGGCGAATACTTTTGAATCGCCCGACAAAAGGCAATTAACTTATCTGGAGAACCTAATTTAATCGCCTGAATCACATCACGCCGAGGGGCAAAAGGATCGGGTTTTACCGGATAGCCTAACTGGTCAAACACATAAGCAGTTAAATGAGTACCCTTCATGGCTTCTCCTACCATTTGGGGGGCTAAAAATAAGCCTTGAAATAATAGCCGATTTTGATCCAAAGTTGCCCCCCCACTACTGCCAATTCCCGGCGCCGTTAACCGACAAGCCGCCGCTTCGACTAAATCAGCCCGTCCTGCCACATAGCCCCCAGCCGTGACAATTGTTCCACCGGGATTTTTAATCAAAGAACCGGCAATTAAATCCGCCCCCACTGCGGGCGGTTCCCGGTCTTCAATAAATTCTCCATAGCAGTTATCCACAAAACAAATAGTCTGGGAATTTTGGGCTTTGACAATTTGGACAATTTTTTCAATATCGGCGATCGACAAAGAACTCCGCCAAGAATAACCGCAAGACCGTTGAATCAACACCAACCGAGTATTTGACCGGACGGCGGTTTTTAACCCTTCCCAGTCAATTTCTCCCGTATCTGTTAACTCCAGTTGTCGATATTGAATCCCAAATTCCATCAGGGAACCTTGCCCTTGTTCCCGCAAACCAATCACTTCCTCTAAAGTATCGTAGGGGGCACCAGCTACCGCCAGCATTTCATCCCCAGGACGCAATACCCCAAACAAAGCAGAGGCGATCGCATGAGTACCGGACACAAACTGGACGCGGACTGCTGCCGCTTCAGCCCCCATCACCTCAGCAAACACTTGGTCCAAAGTATCGCGGCCCAAATCATCATGGCCATAGCCGGAAACACTAGCAAAATGGTGGACTCCCACACGATGACGCCGCAAAGCATCCAGCACTCGTTTGAGATTTTGCTTGACCTGAGCATCAATTCTAGAGAAAATAGGTAAGAGCTCTTTCTCTGCTTCTCGCAGCTTTTCGGAGCTATTCATTTCGGTTGATAATTCTTCCTTGGAAACGATCAAAAAGGATTGTACACGAGATAGTGACAGTCCGAGGTGAAATCTCTAGGTCTTTCCGGGTTGATTATCTTCGAGTTATTCGTGGAAAGGTTAATTTAATGACAATTGCTCCTGCAACAAACCCAGAAAAACAGACTACCCCAGAACCTTTAGCTTACAACTGGCCGATCATCATCTTTATGCTCATCGTTCATGCCGGTGTGCTTTTAGCTTTCATTCCTGGTACTTTTAGCTGGGCTGGGGTCGGGTTAGCTTTATTTCTGCACTGGGTGACTGGCGGTTTGGGCATTACCCTAGGATTTCATCGCCTGATTACTCACCGCAGTTTTGAAGCGCCCAAATGGTTGGAGTATTTTCTGGTTTTATTCGGCACCCTCACCTGTCAAGGCGGGCCCATTGACTGGGTAGGACTGCACCGGATGCACCATTTATATTCAGACCAAGCCAACGATCCCCATGATGCCAACAAAGGATTTTGGTGGAGTCATATCGGCTGGCTATTTTATAAAAATCCAGGTTCAAAAGATATCCCTCGGTTCACCAAAGATATTGCGGATGACCGTTTTTATCAATTTTGTCAATCCTATATGCTACCAATCCAAATTGTCTTGGGTGTGCTGCTCTATTTTGTCGGAGAAGCTTATTCACCAGGACTCGGATGGTCTTTTGTGGTTTGGGGAATTTTCGTGCGTTTAGTGCTGGTTTATCACTGCACTTGGTTTGTCAATAGCGCTACCCATAAATTTGGTTATCAAACTTATGATGCTGGGGATTTATCCACCAATTGCTGGTGGGTGGCTTTGACCACTTACGGCGAAGGTTGGCATAACAATCACCATGCTTTTCAATACTCTGCCCGTCATGGTATGCAATGGTGGGAAATTGACATCACCTGGATGACAATTCAGTTGCTTAGTGCAGTGGGTCTAGCCAAAAATATCAAACTGCCTAAAACAGAATCATAATCATTAAAATGATTTTGTTTACTGTTGACGGTTCACCGTAAACTGTTAACAGTGAACCCTTAACAGTTTACTGTGAACCGTCAACAGTAAACTGTTAAGGTTTCACTGACAAAAAATTACCAAAACATAATACCCAATTCATCAAACATTCCCCCATCCTCCCTATCCTCCCCATCCTCCTTATTTCGCTTCACCAATTAAAGTAAACGCCGCCCAATAGAAGGCGGGGGTTTAAACGTTGGCGGCCTCATAGCTAAAGTCGGTTGAAACCGACTGAAAATTCGATTTTTTATGCTTCATAACAGTCGGTTTTAACCGACTTGCGCTATTCGCCAGGGATTAAAATCCCTGGCGGTCTTTCTCTTCTTTCCCTGGGATTTTTCCCGAAGCCATCCCGACGGCCAAAGCAGATGTTGCAGAAAGGTTTCCTGTAGGCGTTGGGCTGGCTAGTTCAAAATATTTGGCTACTCAAATATTTTGAACCTTGGCCGATCGCTCTACTTGGCGAAAAGGTATCCTACTCTCCGTAAGCTACCCAATTAGTCCAGACCGAATACAGAACCGTATCATACCAGGTTTTGTATTCCACTACAAACCCGCTTTCCGTTATATTCTTAGCCGTCACTTGCACGCGATTATTCTTAGTTCCATCCACATCTAGCCCACTCAGTCCAATCACAACTTTGGGCGGCTGCGCGAATTTCGACTCAAAGGTCACAGCCCGCGTGAAAATTCGCTCTCCCACAGGCCCTTGATTGAGCTTCCAAGTATTATCTTGATAGGAGCCGTTGTAGGTGTTGCCGGATTGCAGCTTCATAGTTTAATACCTCTTGGTTTGTGAAAATCATACATATGCCCCAATCATCACCAAAAACTGGTTATAACGATACATTTGGGGCGGCAGAAAGCGATGATGTTTTGCGGTCTATTCTCCGAATGCCATCCAGTTAGTCCAGACCGAGTAAAGAATCGTATCATACCAGGTTTTGTATTCCAGATCGAAGCCGGATTCGGTGATGTTTTTAGCCGTCACTTGCACGCGAGTATTTTTGCTTTCATTCACATCCAGTCCGCTCAGATCCAGGAAAATCTTGGGAGGTTTTGTGAATTTGGACTCAAATTGTACGGGTCGGTTGAAAACCCGCTCTCCCACTGGCTCTTCGTGCAGCTTCCAAGTGCTATCTTGATAGGCGCCGTTGTAGGTGGTGCCGGATTGAATTTTTAGAGCGGAGGCGCTCACCCCCGACCAGTTGACTGTGATGGAACCGCTGTTATCCGAGTAGCCCCCCCACATATCATTGAGGACAAAAACTAAAGTTTCACCCGGTTTGACAGGAATGGTTGTGGCTTGCGACACTTCCCCCACCACAGCACCCGTTGCTTTATTGATTGCCAGCAGGGCAAAGGGGGTATGGTTAGCATATCTCATGTACTGTCCCAGCCCGCCCGGGACAACATCCAGAATCCCTTGCTGAATTTCCGGAGGATAACCTTTGACACCGGCAGCCGTACATCCTGACAGACTGGGATTGTTGACGTTTGGCGTCCAATTGCCGCTCGGAGTAAATGTGTAAGCGACTTCTGTGGTTTGGGTGTTGGTAAATTCGATGCCAGCTTCCGACGTACCGGGAACTTGAATTTGGCCATCTAATGCTGTCATAGGCTTTGGTTTTCCTTCAGTTGTTAGTTATCTGCTATGTCTGTTTGCCCTGGGATTTTTCCCGAAGCTCTCCCGACAACACAAACAGGAGTTGGAGACCAGTTTCCTGTCGGCTTTTGGCTGGTTCGGTCATACTTTTGGCTATCCCCAACGCACCGGGTCTGTCATTGGCAACACCTAAATCCCTGCCCATTCTGCCTGCACCCAATTCCAGACTTTAAGTTGAGAATTTGCGATGTTTACTACCCTGAAATATTTTGGCTCTTACTCAAGATAACTTAGTCCAGAGGCACACAAGAAATTTTATAGACCAGATCTTGCCTGTCCCTATAACTCTTCTGTCTCTTGGCGTATTCCACGGTGCGGGGATTACTACCATTTATATGAATGTCCTGCTGAGATGCTGTATTCGGGCCGCAGGGTTTGTCACCGATGGCAAATATAGCGCTATCTCAACAGGTTGTCAATAAAAAAATCCCTCAAAAATTGAATAAAATGCCGTTGATGCGGATTGATTTACGTCCGGCGTTGTGTGGCAGAGATGTCCGGCGAGCCCCTACTGGTATTGATAAAATCAGGACGGGCTATTGCCCGACGAATTGACAAAAGTTAAAAATTGGGCGTTGCACACTGGTGGTATGCTATAGAGACAGGGTTGGCAATGGCTCTCCAGAGTAAGTCAATGGAATAGGTACATTTTTATGCCTTAAATAATAAATCACTAATCTGACTGATAGTTGCAACATTAAGAGAGATTTAGAATAACAAAGGGTTTTTCTATGTAACCGATCGCTTGTAATGTCTTAGTCTTGTATTTTCTCCTTCCACACGATTCATGTATGTTTTACTAATAATATGAGCGGTCTCGTCAATAAATTGGGGATAAACAACATAACCATATTATGTCACATCAAAAAATGATTGCCATCCTTTAATAATTTTCCACAATGGTTTAAATGTTGCCGCCGAACGATCGCCTATTACATAAGCTAAAATTACGGCCAACCCTTTGTTTACCGCATTCCTCAGCCATATTTGATTTTTTTTACCTATATAAGTCTGTAATTCATCTATTTGAGTCACTTCGGAAATTTCCTGATAATCGGGTTGTTCTGGCAAGCTTAATGCGGCGGCTTTTATCCAATTAATAACTGTGTTATGACAAACACCTGTTAATCGTTCTATGGGACGAAGACCATTTCCCTCAGCATAAAGATGAAGGCAATGTTCCTTGACATGATCTGGATAGCCTTTCGGAGAATAGCTATCAATAAATTGACGCCCACAATCCTTACAATTTACAATAATGATTTTGTTTTCCTCTTTTATGGCCGTTTTTCTTAATGTTTGTAGATTGGCATACAGGACAAATCATCGCCATTTTTTGTTTTAATGTTAATCCTTAGCATACTACGAATGTGCAACGCCAAAAATTGAGCAGATATCTGGGGGAAGTCTGGTAATATTGTGGAAATCCAAGAAAGGTTGATTGAGCGCGAGGTGAGATGGAAAATCAAATCGCAGGCAAAGCAAATGCCACCACCGAAATCGAAACCCTTAACAGTAAAGGCAAACACATTGTATTGACAACATTTGGCTCCCTGGGTGACTTGTTACCCTACATGATGATCGCGCAGGAATTGCAGGCGCGGGGTCATCGAGCGACGATCGCCACCTGCTCCTGCCACCGCCGCTACATTGAAGCCAGGGGGGTTGAATTCCATCCCGTCAGACCGGAGAGTGTCGCCAAACTCCAACAGGACTGGGAGTTTTTCACAATGCTTTCCGACAGCCAGAGGGGTATGGAATACCTGATTAGCTACCTGTTGATGCCGCACCTGCACGCTAGCTACAGCGACCTGATGGCCGCCTGTGAAGGCGCAGACCTGCTGCTGACGCACCCGCTCACCTTTGTGGCAGCCCTCGTCGCCGAGAAAACCGGCATTCCTTGGGTGTCGAGCGTCCTCTCACCGGCTTCGTTGGTGTCCGCCTACGATTTGCCTTCCGCTGCCGCTGCCGCCTCCTTTTACGAACGGGCGATCGCCGCCGTGGCAAAAGATACCGCCTTGCGCAACTTCCGCTGGCAGGCACGCTTGTGGAGCGCTCCCGTGCGGCAACTGCGGGCCAAACTCGGCATGAAGCCCAGTGGTGACCCGCTGTTTGAAAGCCAGCACTCCCCCAACTTGCTCCTAGCTTTGTTTTCCCGCACCCTGGCGGCTCCTCAACCTGATTGGCCGCCCCAGACGCTGGTCACGGGCTTTCCCTTCCCAGAGCTAAACACCGGCACCTCCCTTACAGATGAGCGGCTCCCTCCCGAACTGGAGAACTTTTTGAATTCCGGACCGCCCCCAATTGTGTTCACCCTCGGCTCGACAGTGGTGTGGACGCCGGGGAACTTTTATGCAGAAGGAGCTACAGCCGCCCAACAGCTTGGCTACCGCGCCGTCTTGCTTATGGGAGAGGGAGCGCGCCACATCCCGCCCAACCTGCTGCCAGAGGGGGTAGCCGCCTTTGAGTACGCCCCCCACGGCCAAATCTTTCCCCGCGCTGCCGCCATAGTGCATCACGGCGGCGTAGGAACCACTGGGCAAGCCCTGCGATCGGGTCGCCCCATGCTCGTCGTCCCCCACAACTACGACCAGCCCGACAATGCCGAGCGCGTTGTGCGTTTGGGTGTAGGGCGCACGCTCTCACGCGATCGCTACAGTGCGGCAACTGTGGCAGCCGAAATCCATCGGCTCTTGTCTGACCCCAGCTATGCAGCGCGTGCGGCGCAATTAAGTCACGAAGCCAGGGCAGAAGATGGCGTCAAAGTTGCCTGCGATGCTCTCCTTTCTCTGACCAGGTGACAGCCAGATTATAGAAGCCACTGGGGTTCCGCATCCCCCCAGTCCCCCAATGAATCGGGGGGTCAGTTTAGTTCCCAAAGTCATGGTGTTTGACGGGGAAGCCGATTATGTCACACTGCCAGCGATAAGTGTCAAGCGGGTGGTCTAACTGCGGATGTCAAGCATAATTATGTTCAGAAATATGTGAGTAAGGATAAGCTTAAAAAGGGGGGGCTTGAAATTGCTCCCCCCCTTAAAAAGAAAGACATGGCATCGAGAAAATTAAAACCATTGGCGATGCTTATATGGTGGTTGGGGGGCTGCCGGTACATCGCTCGGATCATCCGGAGGATATCGCGCTCATGGCTTTAGATATGCAGCAAGAAATTAACCAATTTAGCGCCGGGCGAACCCTTTAGCATTAGAATTGGCATCAATAGTTGGCCTGTGGTTGCCGGAGTCATTGGCTTAAAAAAGTTTACTTACGATTTATGGGGAGATACCGTAAATATTGCCAGTCGTATGGAATCTCATGGCATCCCAGGATCGATTCAAGTCACCCAGGAAACTTATGATATTTTAAAAGATAAATTATTATTTAAAAAGCGGGGTATAATTCATGTGAAAGGCAAAGGATAAATGACCACCTATCTACTGATTAAACCCCTTTATCCCAGTAATTTTTTCCTAACTGGCGCTTAATTTTTTCCGAGCGTAATTCAGTAATTAAGCATGAGGGCGATCTCGCCTCACTCAGTCGGAAAATAATCAGCATAAAATTTATTTACCACAGAACTCTGTCGGACACAAAGAAAGATTTTACTCTTTGTCCTTTGTGGTTAAATATCGAAACTAATGGATTCCTAAACTAGGGAGCGGACATGGGCGATCGCTCCTTATTTTTTTGGTAGGTATGAACCGGGAAACTATGAGAAAAGTTACCGAGAAAATTTACCACAGAGACACAGAGGACACAAAGGGAGATTTCCTTTGTGTCTTCTCTGTTGTTAAATATGGAAATGAATGGATGCTTAAGCTGGGGAATATTGTTGACCCAGTTCTCGCAGTAATTTAGTCAGACTATCCTGCTCTGATTCATTGCTTAACATTTTGACTAAATCTGCCATCTTGAATAAGTCCTGCTTAAATTGCTCATCAGATAGCTGTGACACTAATTTTTCTGGGAAAAAACGGACTAAATCAGGATTATTAGACCATAGTTCCAGGAGATTCTTTAATTGGGGAAATTTCTGAATTGACTGATTGTTAGTTAAAACAACTAGAGCATCTTTTAGCTTAGACAATTGACCTTTGTTGATTTGATCGGAAACCAAATCGCCTAACTTCGGTTGAGCATCGGTAATCTTGACTAATTTTTGGATCTTCCGTAAATTACTTTTGTACTTATCGTCATATCAAATGTCAATTACCTGGCTCAAATGAGATAATTATTATTGTTTTTTTTGTCAGCAAACAGAACACCTAATTGTTTTTCTGTCTTGACAAATGTGGCTAAATACTGGTAATTAATATTAATAGATTTATTGTTCCAGATAATTCTGTCATCAGTAAATGCAATTCCTCCTGTAAACCCAAAACTACTGGTATCTATCAGAGCAATAAATTTTTCGTTATCGTTGTTGATAGATAGCCATTTTTATAAAGCCTTTGAGAGCTTATGCAAGGGAATATTAGGAGCAGAGAAAGTATTAGTAAAGCTGTATCTAGGCTATTCTTACTGCTGACTGGCAAACAGACCATAGAAACCGGGCTTTTAGCAAGTCTTACCGGATGAAAGCCTATATTTTGCGTTGATTTACTCGATTTTTCAGTTAGTTCCCGGATACAAATGACTAAACCCATCCATAGCTATGTTCTCATAAAAAGTGACATAAATGCTATTAATCTATTAAGTTAGCAAATTATATGGATAAATTCTACAATAGGATTTAGGCAACGACTCTATATCTGGGGTATTGGTGCGTTACTGCTCGGAACAACACCCTACAGATAGCTCAACCAGCCTTTGAAATCCCCGCGATCCGGCGGGGATTAAAATCCCCGTAGGGGTCAACGGCCGTTGACCCCTACAGGCGGTTAAAACCGACTAGGAAGCTGATATTAAAAGCATTTTAGTCGGTTTCAACCGACTTGATGTGTTAGGAATTGATTTTAATCCCCGCCGGTTGTGGCGACTGGTGCAATATTTCAGATATTTCCGATATTTAAATTTACTAGGTATTCTACCATTTATTTGTCATTGTTGAGTAGAAAAAAATCAACTATTTTTATATGATATCACCGTAAATAAATCAGTCTATGGTTATATAGCACTTGTCAGAGTGATGAAGTACAAAAAACCTGTCATTCCCGCGTTAGCGAAGCATGCGCGTCAGCGCTATATGCGGGAATGACATAGAATACAGCAGATAAATGCTATAATTAACTATAATTAAAGTGAAGTTATTATGAGAAGTGAATTATGATCGCTATTCCCCAACAACCGGCAAAAATGACCGTGGAGGAATATTTCCAGTGGGAAACCCAACAATACCAGCGCTATGAATATGTTAATGGCGAAGTCTTTGCGATGACTGGAGGGACAATTCCTCATAATGATATTGCCTTAAATTTATATAGTGCGTTGCCCCCTCATATGCGATCGCGGGGTTGTCGGGCAAATGTGTTCGACGTGAAAGTACAAGTCAATGATCAAGGCCGTTATTATTATCCTGATGTGGTGGTTAGTTGTGCGTCCCAAGACCAAAGTGCTCGTGAATTTATTCAATACCCTAAACTGATTGCGGAAGTGCTTTCTGAAAGTACCAGCGCCAGAGATCGGGGAGAAAAATTCACCAATTACTTGACAATTACCAGTTTACAAGATTATCTTTTAATTGATTCGGAAAAAGTCTCCGTTGAGGGTTACTCTCGCGGGGAAGGGAGAATGTGGCTTTATTATCATTATCTGCCGGGGAATGTGATGAATTTATCCTGTTGTAAATTAGATTTGCCCATTGAGCTTTTGTATGAAGGTATTGTTTGGGAAAACGAGTAAAATTTTGATATTTTTATTTGTTTTTTTCACCCTAAAAGACGCAAATAACATAAAAATGTAGTTATTTCAATTAAGATTAGTACAATTATGTAGGGGCGCAAGGATTGCGCCCCTACAGCAAATCAACATATATTGTAGGGGCGCAAGGATTGCGCCCCTGGCAATGCTTGCGCTTCTGCCAATGCTTGCGGCCCTAGATAATTGTATTAATTTTAATTTAAACAACTATAAATATCCACAATTAGCTACGGCAATCAGGAAGCGATCGTGCTATTCTGATGATTCACAATGCCTGAATTACTTTTTCTTAGGATACATGGTTACTCGCACGTCCGATCGCGTTTCTGCCCGTCCTTTTCTCAAATGGGCTGGGGGTAAAAGACAGTTGATTCCCCAATATGAGCGCTACATCCCCCAAACTTTTGGCACCTATTATGAGCCTTTTTTGGGTGGAGGAGCGATGTTTTTTCATTTATTACCACATCCAGCGGTTTTAACGGATCTTAATGAAGAATTGATTAATACTTATTGTTGTGTACGGGATAATGTAGAGGAGTTAATTTCTCTGTTGTCAAATCATCAGGAAAAGCATGAAAAATGCTCCCATGAGTATTATTATAAAATCCGCGAATCTCATCCGAGGGATAATTTGAAACGCGCTGCTCGATTTATTTATCTGAATAAAACTTGCTTTAATGGGTTATATCGGGTGAATTCTCAGGGAAAGTTTAATGTGCCAATGGGTCGCTATAAAAATCCGAAAATCTGCGATCGCGAAGCATTAATAGCCGTATCGGATAGATTGCAGAATGCTACCCTGGAAGTTGCCCCATTTACGGCAGTTTTGGCAAGAGCGATCGCCGATGATTTTGTCTATTTTGACCCACCTTATCATCCCATCAGCACCACCAGTAATTTCACCGCTTATAGTCGTTATGCCTTCAATGAACCAGAACAAATTCAACTGCGAGATACCTTTAAACAATTAGCAGAAACCGGGGTCAAAGTAATGCTATCAAATTCTGACTGTGACTTGATTAGAGAAATTTATGCTGAATTTAAAATTCATAAAATATCCGCATCTAGGGCGATTAATTCTCATGGCAAAAAACGCGGTAAAATCTCAGAAGTTTTAATTACTTCTTATTAATGTTTGTTGTTGCTTAAGGGAACGGGAAACGGGGTGTAGGGTGTAGGGGGAAGAGAGAAAAGAGAATAGAGAAAAGAGAATAGAGAATTTTCCTATGCATCCTATGCATCCTATGCATCCTATGCATCCTATGCATCCTATGCATCCTCTTCCCCTACACCCTACACCCTACACCCTACACCCTATTAAAGATGATTATTCGCCCAAACCATAAATGATGACAGGTCATAGACCGCGAAGAGATTGGGGTTGGAGGGAACTTGTTCTTTTAACCAGGCGATCGCCCCTGGTTTCATCCCGCCCCCATCAATCAAAACTATGGCTGGGGCTGAATAACATTTTTCAATATTTAAATTCACATAAGGCAGCTTTTCATCCACCGATCCGCCACTTTGCTGCCACTTACATTCAATAATCAATCCTTTCGGGTATTTCTCTGCATCAATCAGATAAAAATCCACAAAAATATCCGTGTGATAAATGCCCAATCCGATATAAACCTGCTGGGCATATCGTTTGGGGTTTTCATGGCTATTCAGCAACCAAGTTAATCGCTGTTTTTTGGGCAGATTAGGACAAATGGGGACATAACCATGACCGTCGAGCACGGCAGCGACAGTATTTTCTAATACATTACCCGATTGATTCGCCCTAGCACCTGCGGTCATGGTTATTTCCGGCTAAAGATTTAATAGATTTATTCTAAGTAGGTGAACATAATTAATTGCACTTTTCGTTCCCCGCCAATAGGCTTTGGATTCCCGCCTTCGCGGGAATGACAGCCTTTCTTCTCGTGGGGTCTGTAGTGCATTTATTTCTGCCCACCTACTTAGCTTTTTGCCGTCACGAGAAATTATTTTAATGGCTATTTTAATGGCCACCAGGAAACTTTATCTCTCGTGGCACTATAGACGGCTTTTAACGCTTCTGGATCCATCACTTCGACTAAATCCCCGGATGCATCACTATCTTTGATCGCTTTTAATAGACCAATCTGCTGCATCCCTTTTAACACTTGTTCCACGGTCCGCTGATTCAGTTGACAAGCGCGGGCGATCACATCCACCGGCAGATCAAAAGTATATGTCTGATTGGGGGTGGGTTGGTTGCCCAGTTCTCGTTCTTGGTAAATCAGGCCACGCAGGAGGGCCGCTACTGCTTGCGGGGGGTAGCTACTACAGTTGAGCATATGATACTGAAATTTCGTCCGCAGTTCAAAAAGCAGATGGTAGCGATCGCGGAAAGTCTCGCTTTCCTGATAAATCCGCTGCACAGTCTCCAGGGGAATTTTGATCACTTGAGTGGTTTTGTACGCTTCCACCAGACTGGGAAAAGCCCGGTACGCCATCCCATAACTAAAGGGTAAATTTCTCATGCCAAAGCATCCCCCCGGATAGCTAATGGCAATAATCCGGTCAAGCGGGGTGCTGCGGGTAATCACCAGCCCCTCATCCAGAATCACATACAACACATCCAGATATTCATCGGGCAAGTAAGCCGTGTAAACCGGACGGTTAGAAAATAATTTCTCGATTTTCAGGCTTTCCGGCGGCAGATAGTCTCTCAGCCACGCTTCATCTAAGCCTCGAAATAAAAAGTTGTGCTGGATCATCTGCTCCAACAGATTGGGTTCTTGCTGTTTGGCTCGTTTTGCCATCCCTGCAACCTTGCTGAATCTCCCTTCCATCATGGCATAAAGCCCGATCCATTACATTTTTTCTTAAAAATTTCTTAAATCACTTTCAAAATGTATTGCAAAACATTTGAACTTGATATATAATTTAAATATAAGCTAGGGATTTGGCAAGCAAACCCCTACGGACAAACATCCGTGACCTGTCAGCAGAGAAACAACCATGCAGAAATACTTACGCTTTACCAGTTGGGTCTTAGTCGGGTTATTGGCTAGTGGTGCGATCGCTGCTTGCAGTAACTCCGGGCAACAAGCCACCCAAGACACCGGCAATACCGCCAAACCCGTGACCATCACCCTGGTTTCCTACGCGGTGACTCAAAGTGCTTATGAAAAAATCATTCCCAAATTCGCCCAAAAGTGGGAAGCGGAAACCGGACAGAAAGTTGAGTTTAATCAAAGCTACGGCGGATCCGGTTCTCAAACTAGGGCAGTGATTGATGGCTTAGAAGCGGATGTGGTGGCTCTCGCGTTAGCTATGGATACGCAGAAAATTGAAAAAGCCGGACTGATTGACCCCGGATGGGAGCAAGAATTCCCCAATGAGTCGATTGTGCATAAATCTGTAGCGGCGATCGTCAAACGGGATGAAAACGTCCAAGTCAGCAAGTGGTCTGATTTAGCCAGCGACCAGATCCAAGTGATTACCGCCAACCCCAAAACCTCTGGGGGCGCCCGGTGGAACTTTCTCGCCCTTTGGGGTGCTGTGACCCAAGCGGGAGGAACTGCCCAAGAAGCGGAAACCTTTGTAGAAACCGTCTTTAAAAACGTGCCCCTGTTACCGAAAGATGCCCGGGAAGCCAGCGATGTTTTCTACAAACAAGGACAAGGGAATATCCTGATTAATTATGAAAATGAGTTAATTTTAGCCCAACAAAAAGGAGAAAAACAACCTTATTTTGTGCCAACAGATTACAATATTTCTATTGATAGTCCGGTGGCAGTTGTAGATAAAAATGTTGACAAACATGGCACCAGAAAAGCCGCTGAAGCGTTTGTGGCATTTCTCTTTACTCCCGAAGCCCAGAGGGAATTTGCTCAAGTGGGATTTCGTCCCGTAGATCCTAATGTGGCGACAGAATTTACCAGCCTATATCCCAAAATTGATAAGTTATTTACGGTCAAAGATTTAGGCGGTTGGGATGCAGTCCAAAAGCAATTTTTTGATGATGGGGCAACTTTTGACAAAATCTTAACCCAAGCAGGCAAATCTTAATTACTAAATACCTTAATCCCTTGATTTGATCCGTGATGTCCGATTGGACTGCAACAATCAATCAGTGAATCATTTATTACCTTTACGGAAAGGATATAAACATGGATAAAACCAATTCTGTAACCCATGATGTGGCTTCTGCACCTCGCTCTACTCAAGTTAGATTAATCGTGAGAATACCTAAAGATTATCATCACGATCCGGTGATTAGTAATTTGGCGTCTCAGTATCGTTTAGATGTGAACATTTTAGGCGCAATGTTAGGCGCTCAAGCCCAGGGAGATGGCTGGTTTGATCTGCAATTAAGTGGGAAATCCGCCCAAATTGATAGTGCTTTGATTTATCTTTCTGATTTGAATGTTGAGATTCTCAGTCGCAGCGATCGCGAAACTGACGGTTGGTAGTCAAGGAGTAAGTAGAGATTTTATGTCTACAAAGTCAAAAAATGATAGAAAAATTGAATTACCCCGTGTACGATAATTTATTCAATGGATTAAAGCGAATTTTCGGTAAACTGCCCAAAATTTCCCTACCTTGGGTAGTTATGCTGAGTTATTTAGTGCTGATGCTGTTGCTACCGATCGCCGCTTTAGTCACCAAATCACTAACATTAGGAATCGGTGAATTTTGGCGCATTGCCACCCAGCCGATCGCCTTATCTGCTTATGAAGTAACATTTATTACTGCATTAGCGGCAGGCATCATTAATGGGTTCATGGGCACCCTGGTGGCTTGGGTATTAGTCCGCTATAATTTTCCCGGCAAAAAAATTATTGATGCGGCAGTTGATTTACCCTTTGCCTTACCCACTTCTGTGGCCGGTTTAGTGTTAGCAACAGTGTACAGCGATCGCGGTTGGATTGGACAACTCTTTGCCCCATTTGGCATCAAAATCGCCTTTACCCGCTTAGGGGTATTTGTGGCCATGCTGTTTATTTCCTTGCCCTTTGTGGTTCGCACCTTACAGCCGGTGTTACAGGAAATGGAACAGGAAATCGAAGAAGCCGCCTGGTCGTTAGGTGCCTCGCAATGGCAAACCTTTCGCCGAGTGATTCTGCCCCCATTAATTCCGCCAATTTTAACCGGAATTGCCCTAGGTTTTTCCCGCGCTGTGGGAGAATATGGCTCTGTAGTAATTGTCTCGTCTAATATCCCTTTCCGCGATTTAATTGCCCCAGTTTTAGTGTTTCAAAGACTAGAACAATATGACTATGCCGGGGCAACGGTGATCGGTGCGGTACTCTTAATTGTGTCACTGGTGCTGCTATTGGTGATTAATTTCTTGCAACAGTGGGGGCGTCGTTATGCAGTCCGCTAAACCTTCAAATCAATATTATAAATTAATCCTTATTTTCTTAGCTGTAGGCTATCTAGCGCTGATTCTGTTTATTCCCGCTGTCACTGTGTTTTATGAAGCCTTTCACCAAGGATTTAATGCCCTAGGAGAAGCGATCGCCAGTCGAGCTTTTCAATCCGCTGTTTTTTTAACTATTATTATTACCGCGATCGCGGTTCCTCTGAATACAGTTTTTGGCCTTTGTACCGCATGGGCGATCGCCCGCCATCAATTTCCCGGTCGTACCTTATTAATGAGTATTATTGACCTGCCATTTTCTATATCTCCAGTGGTTGCCGGGTTAATGTTAGTCCTATTATATGGTAAGAACGGCTGGCTCGGCGGAATATTCGACGCAATGGGCATCAAAATTATTTTTGCCCTACCGGGAATGGTCTTAGCCACCCTATTTGTCACCCTACCTTTTGTCGCTAGAGAAGTCATTCCCGTGATGGAAGAAATGGGAGAAGAAGAAGAAGAAGCCGCCCGGACTCTAGGGGCAAAAGATTGGCAAGTTTTTTGGCGAGTTACTCTCCCGAATATCCGCTGGGGATTACTATACGGAGTGCTATTAACTAATGCACGGGCAATGGGAGAATTTGGGGCGGTTTCTGTGGTATCCGGGAGCATTATTGGTCAGACTTCAACCCTGCCGCTTTTTGTGGAACAAGCCTATAAAAATTATCAAACCGAAGCCGCTTTTAGTGCCGCCGTAATTTTGGGTTTACTTGCCGTAGTGACTTTGGTTTTAAAAGAAATTTTAGAACGAAAAACTGGACATAAGCTGGAATCTTAACTCTTAACTGGTAAGGGCAAAGCACTCGCGTAGACATTTCGGTAAAGCCCCCCTTTTTAAGGGGGGTTGGGGTGATAGAGATCAGTATGAAAGCATTCTTGTCTAATGTCTACGCGAATAATCAGGGCGAAGCATTCGCGCATAAATATTTCGGTTTAAATTTCGGTTTAAACAATCTTATGTCTACGGGAATAGGGCGAAGCATTCGCGCATAAATATTTCGGTTTACATAATCAAATTTATACGCGAATGCTTCGCCCCTACACCCAAACCCGACACCCTACACCCTACACCCCAAACCCTACACCCTACACCCTACACCCTATATAAATTGGAGAACAACTAACATGAGTATTAACATTCAACAAGTTTCTAAACTCTTTGGTGACTTTCAAGCCTTAGATAATATTAATTTAGAGATTAAAGACGGGTCATTAGTGGCTTTATTAGGGCCATCAGGTTCGGGAAAATCTACCTTATTACGGGCGATCGCTGGGTTAGAAACTCCTGACACTGGCTCCATTTGGATCAACGGTCAAGACACCACTTATTTAGATGTCAAAGAACGGAATATTGGCTTTGTTTTCCAACATTACGCCCTATTTAAACATCTCACCGTCCGGCAAAATATTGCCTTTGGATTAGAAATTCGCAAAACTCCGGCTAAGTTAATTAAAGAACGCACTGAAGAGTTATTAGAATTAATTCAACTCCAAGGATTAGGAAATCGCTACCCCAACCAACTCTCTGGAGGACAACGGCAACGAGTTGCCCTCGCAAGAGCTCTAGCGGTTCGTCCTCAAGTTTTACTCCTCGATGAACCCTTTGGCGCTTTGGATGCCAAAGTGCGGAAAGAATTACGGGCTTGGTTGCGACGCTTACATGATGAGGTTCATGTCACCAGTGTTTTTGTCACCCATGACCAAGAAGAAGCAATGGAAGTTGCCGATCAGATCGTGGTAATGAATCAAGGCAAAATTGAACAAGTGGGCACCTCGACCGAAATTTACGATCATCCCGCCTCCCCGTTTGTGATGAGTTTTGTCGGAGAAGTGAATGTTTTACCCAGTCATACTAATTTAGTAAATATCCATAATTCAAACCCCAATACTTACGCTTTTATTCGTCCCCACGAACTAGAAATTCATCGGGTTGAGAATGGAAATAGCACAATGGCCGTTGTCCGGCGAATTACCCATTTAGGTTGGGAAATTCAAGTGGAGTTAATGTTAAGCGATCGCCTTGAAGTCATTTCCCACCTGAGTCGAGAAAAATTTGCCCCGCTAAATTTAGAAGTGGGTCAAAAAGTATTTGTCAAACCCCGGAATACCCATTTTTTCCCCAAAGCCGCATAATCACTGAGTAAGGGCTTTCGCATTTAGATAACAAATCTTGGCTTTTCATCCATAACGGAATAAGGGCGAAGCATTCCGGTGACAAATCTGGGCTTTTCATCCATAACGGAATAAGGGCGAAGCATTGCGGTAACAAATCTTGGCTTTTCATCCATAAAATATCTGCCGCAATGCTTCGCCCCTACAGGATTATATAGAAATTGTCATACTTAGAAAGTACAAAAAAACCTGTCATTCCCGCGCAGGCGGGAATCCAAAAAACTCTGTACTTCATTCAATAAAAACCGCTATAAGGGCGAAGCATTGCGGTAACAAATATTGGCTTTTTATCCAAAAAATATCTGCCGCAATGCTTCGCCCCTACAGGATTATATTCTACAATTTTTATTTTAAGAAAAACCGAAAAAATACGGGAATAAGTTAGGGTTTTTAACTAATAACATATCCCCGTAAAAATTAATTAGTTAATTAACTAAGTAGGTGAACATAATTAACTGCACTTTTCGTTCCCCGCCGATAGGCTGTGGATTCCCGCCTTCGCGGGAATGACAGTTTTTTTCTCATGGGGTATGTGGTGCATTTATTTCTGCCCGTCTACTTAATTAAGCTTCTTAAGCTTCGCAACAAATCCGTTGCCAAGCCACCCATTCAGTTTCTTCCTCATCATCCTCATCGTCATAAAAATTTTCATCGGTATATTCAACTAAATAGGTATCCCCTTTGATTTTTTTGATTTCTGCTTCATACCATTCCCCATCACTGTAAAGAACCTCAATTTCATCTCCCACTTCATAGTTACTGCCAGCGGGAGCAAGATTGGTTTGTGCGATCCATTCATCATCACTCGGATCGTTATTATAAAGATAACGGATTAAACAGAGATTTCCTTGCAGTTCCCGAACCGTCCCTGCATACCAATAATCTTCACTGAGAACATCCACTAATTGTCCGACTTTAAATTCCCCATTACCAGAAGCTTGAGAACCAGAAGCTTGAGAACTGGAATCTGGGGTAGATGCTTCTGATTCATTTTTTACGGATTCGTATGCGGCTAAAATTAAGCTGCGGGCTACCGTTTGAATCCCGGTATGTTCATAATAGTTAGTCGTTTGGTCAAGGAAAGCCGCCACAAAATCTAACTTATCATCGGCAATTTGGATAAAGCTGCCAATACTTTGTAAAATCGTGTCTGGGGTGACACCCGTTTTACTAATTAAACTATTCATCCAACCTTGAACGGCGTTGAAACTTTGGGTAATAAAACCGAATTTAGCCGCCGGACTATCTCCTGGTAATGAGTTACTAATTGAGCCAAAAACCGGATTATCTTTAACGATGGCCGCATCCCCACCATCAATAATCGAGTGAATTTTCTGTAAGAAATCTGGACCTAAAGGCAGAATCCCATCTAGGCAAACTAAAGCTGCCATCCGCATTAAAGATGCGTCAGTATAGTTGTTAGTTAAAGATTCCACAAAGAGTTGGGGATTGGGTTGAGGAATGCCATGTATTTTACAAAAGGCGATAATTTCAACGACAATTTTTAAGACTAAATCAATGGTTTGAGCGACATCAGCTTTAGGAGTGACTCGATTGAGAAATGAGAGAAATTCAATTTTTTCCCCGATTTTATTCGCTAAGGCTGCTGTTGCCATTGCTGTATCGGCTTTGTCAATAAGTTGATATAGAGAAATCGCTGATTTATACCCGGTTTTGTTGTCTTCATAGAGTACCAAGGCACGTTCTTTAATCCGCTGTACCTTCTTGGGGTCATTTTCCCCGGTGACAACCCGAATTGTTTGGTC
Source organism: Planktothricoides raciborskii GIHE-MW2 (assembly GCF_040564635.1). Taxonomy (NCBI): domain Bacteria; kingdom Bacillati; phylum Cyanobacteriota; class Cyanophyceae; order Oscillatoriales; family Oscillatoriaceae; genus Planktothricoides; species Planktothricoides raciborskii. The sequence goes on along the minus strand of NZ_CP159837.1, from coordinate 6,728,766 downwards.
AAAACCAACGGTATTTTGCCATTCTCCAGGGGCAACAAAGTCTAGGGCTTTGAGCACTTTAACGGTAATATTATCTTGCGGGAGTTGATCTACCAGTTGAACTATTGATGAACTCATGGTTTGAGTTTAAATCCTATTTGATGAGTGTGGTCAGCGATTAGCTATGAGCATTGATTATGCACTTATGACTATGCACTTATGACTATGCACTTATGACTATGCACTTATAAGTATGCACTCAGTTCTAATTATACTTCACCCATTCTGGGAGATCCGGTAAAGTTGAGATTTTTCCTGCTTGCTGATGGCTAAATCCTGACTTTACGGTTACATTAAGAATTGTTACGATTAGATGCGTTTAGATGCTGTTTCAGACTTGTGCGATCGGCGAATTATTGTTGAGTAATTATACTCGTACTATTTCTAATGAAAGATGCAACATTAGGGGCGCAATGCTTGCGCCCAAATTAACCTCAAAATCGTAGCAATAATTTTTGAAATTGGTATCAATTAATGCTTTGGCGATCGCAATTATTGGGCAGTATGGGTTAACTATGCTGTAAGACAAGAATACTTTTGTCGTTAATTGTGGTTTTTTCAGAAATCAATCTTTTTACCAAGGACTCCCCACTAAGGTAAATCCAGCCCAATAATAAGGATGCTGAAAAGTTTCTTGGTCTACGGTAATTTCCGGGGGTAAAAGAATATCATCATCAGAATTTAGAGCAATTAAATGACCATTTTCAATCCGCACATCTCCCCGCAGCATGGCGATTTGGGCTTCGCGCAATATTTCTGCTTTTAGCTTGGATTTTTTGTCAGTTTCTCCAGGATTTTCGCTGTCTTGAAATGCCAGCCGAATCTGCCGATACAATTCACTCATTAATCCCAAGGTAGCGCGATCGTCCACATACCAAATACTGCCAATGGCGGATTTAACTTTAGCCTGCACTGCCAAACCAGCAAATCCTAATTCTGATGTTTCATTACCAAGAGCAGAATGGCAAGCCGACAAAATCATTAAATTAATCGGGGATGATCTCTCTAACAGAAACTCTCGCAGTTCACTCAAACTTAACTTGCGATCCCATAACTGAATATAAGAATCACTGGGGGCGTCTGGGACAAATTCCGCATGAGTCGCTAAGTGGACAATCCCATAATTATGTTGACTAATTTGGTGGTGGAGATTTTCCCAGGTAAAAGCTTCATTCAGAAACGAGTCACCAGACCATGCTTGGGTAATAGTAGAAACTTCCAAGGGAACTCCGGGCAAATCAGAAAGATTATGTTCCTTAAAGGTAGAAGAACCCATTGCTAAAAGTTTGGCATTGGCTAAACTTTGATAGCTAGTATCTGTTAAATTTACACTAGGAATTAATCCCAGACTATACTTTTCAATTAAAAACTTTTCTCCATCATGTAAAGCTGCTAAAGGAATGCTGCGTAACTGAGCATCCATGACAAATACTAAAGTGTCAATATTGAGTTGTTCTAGGTCAGGTTCAATTGGTTCAATCATCCATTGATAAAGTTGCTGCGCTGATGCTAGATATCGATTGTTTCTTCTGTATCGAGGGCTGGTTATTTTCTCCATAAAATCTTTGACTACTGGCAACATATTCTTTCGTCCAGCATCTCTGATTGGTCGATAGATGGGAGCGCCATTAATAGGTACTAAAATTACATCAAGTTGTTCATCCCGGATCACCGTATAAACCAGAGCAAATTTTTTCTGAGTCGCTACGGAAATATTTTTTAATTCCTCTTGAATTGACTCAAAAGAGTTTAACTGAGGTTGGCTGGTTTCAACCTGACTTCCTGCGATGACTTCTTCCGTAAATACGCGATCGATAAAGGGAACAGCTTCCGATATTTCACCGGCATCAATTCGGTTAGCGATTTCAGTTTTGATCCCTAGAGGAATATTCCTTAGTCCAACTTTGATTGAATTGTCCGGCAATATTTCCCCTACTGTGGTATCGCTGCTAGAGTTTAAAACCGTCTGACTGCTATTCTCTGTACTTTCACTTCCAGTCAATACATTAGCAATTTCAGTGGATGAATCTGATGAGATGACAGATTGAGAATTATTTTGTTCGATCGCAGGGTTTGACTCTACGATAGTTGGTGAATTTGTACTCTCTGGGACGGTTGAGACCGATGGTTCTGCGATCGCATTAACGGTGGTTATTTCTGGTTCTTCTGCCTGAGATGTTATTTCTTGGGTAGGAGTTTCTTCTATCGGAGTTTCTTCTATCGGAGTTTCTTCTATCGGAGTTTCTTCTATCGGAGTTTCTTCTATCGGAGTTTCTTCTATCAGAGTTTCTACGGTGGTTTCCTCTGTAGGAGTTTCTACGGTGGTTTCCTCTGTAGGAGTTTCTTCTGTGGTTTCTGAATCAATGGGGACTGCTATATCTTCTTCTGGTGGTTCTGAAACTGGATTAGACGTTGTGATAATTGTGATATTGCCTTGAGTGTAAATCCCATCATCATCAACAGGCACCTCAAAGGTGGGTGAAATGGTTTCCGAACCCGTAGTTAATGCGGCTGCGGTGCCATTGGTGGTGGCATTTCCGACAATAAATGGTGTTTCGCTGCCTCCTGCGTGTCTGATGCTAATTGACCCACCACTGACTGTACCCGCAGTAGAAATGCTGGCGGTGCGATTATTTTGATCTACAAAACTGCCACGGGCTTGGAAAAAATTGCCTGCATTAATATTAACATTGCCGCCAGTTCCATCACTCGCGAGTCCTTGAGCATCGATCGCAAATATGTCAACATTTGTTAATCCATTAATCGTCACATTGCCGCCATTATCAGCACTAGAATTTAACAAGCCCAGAATTTGCATATTACCCTGGGCAAAAAGATTAATATCTCCTCCTTGGGTGACGATTCGGTCAATGATTAATTGGCCGCCTGAGTTAATCGTCACCGGCCCCCCTGGAGTGGAAATCTGACTCACAGAAATATCACGATTAAGTTGCTCGGAGTCAGAGAGAAACGCGGTGTTTATCACGGTCAAATCCGGGGGAATATTCGCCGGATTAGTCAGACTAGAAACGCCGGATCTTAAAATTAATGCTGGGGAGTTGGCCAAGATTTCCGCATCAGGATCCGGCAAACCGGATAAAGTCACATCTGGGTTAGTAATAGTGATATTCCCGGCATCAATTCCTCCCGTGGCTTCTACTTTTAAGGAAACCCCAGTATATTCATCAAAACTCACATTACCATCAGCACTAATAATTGGGTCATAATAACTGATAAAATCACCGAAATCGCCAGCTACATTGCGAATGAAGAAATTGCCCTCCGTGGCAAAATGAGCATCGGTGGCAATATTTCCCCCACTAATTAAGGTAATATCACCCCCTGCCTGAAAAGTTGCGCCTTGGTTGACAGAATTCAGGGCGAAAATATCAATTTTTTGCAGTCCAGTTAGATTCATATTTCCGCCTGCGATCGCGGAAAATGGGTTTTGATAACTCTTATTTCCCGGCAACTGATAATCTAGATTATCACTGTCATTGCCGCTATCACTGTCATTCCCGCGAAGGCGGGAATCCATAAAATCGCGAATTTTTAGACCATTACCGGCGAATAAATTTAAATCGCCTGTGGCTTGAAGATTACTGGCAACTAAGGTTAAATTATTAGCAGCGGATAAAGTAGCATTTCCTGAGATAATTGTTGCCGATTGATTTGATTGATTCGTGGGTTGAATCACCACATCCCCATTGCCTATCCCCAAGGCAGAACCGGATAAAACTACTTGTCCCGCTTCATTGAATCTCACCTGGTTGGCATCAATAATATTGCCACCCCCGGTTAATAATTCAGGGAGAGAAAGTGGATTAAAAGCCTCGGTTTTTAAATTGGATAAACTCACTTCTAAACTCAGTAAATGTCCGGGCTGACTAATCCGCAAAATACTTTCCCCTGGAACCGCAGTAATAATCAGATTCCCTTGGGGTGCAGCGAGAGACCCGGTACTGAGTATGGTTCCGCCAATCAAAGATAAAGATTGTCCTGATCGCACCGCTAAATCGGCAAAATTAATCAGACTCCCTGGCTGAATATTGTCAAAAGAAAAATAAATCGGATTCCCGACTAATGTGGTATAATTATTATTGCCGAATACTTGCAATATTCCGTTATCAAAGCCTAAACTGGTGGCAGTGGTGGCGGTAAAATCACCGAGGACATTTAAGGCAGCATTTGGACCAAATACTATGCCTGCCGGATTGAGCAAAAATAGGTGAGAATTTCCACCAGTAACTTGAATTAAACCATTAATTAACGATGGATTACCCCCAGAAATTTGTCCGAGAATATTGACAATTTCTGGACGGGATAAAAAGTTGGCAATTTGTCCATCACTCAGTCCAAATTCTTGGAAATTGTGAAATAAATTTGCCCCATCTCCAGAGGTTTTACCCCCGGTAATGTTAATCTGATTTCCCTCAGTAGTGACAACGGTTCCCGTCCCGTCTGTTGCTGGGGTAATTGTTTGGGCAAAGACTAGACCCTTATTAACTCCTAGGGTCAGGAAAAGGACTAAGAAGAATAAGGGATAAAAGGGCGATCGCCCATCAAAATTAGTAATTCTTCTTTTCATTTCTCTTCTCTTGTGTCCTCTGTGTCTCTGTGGTTAATATCTTAAATAAACTGAATTAAGCTAATTTCACTTGGCTGAATTCCTAATAAAATGGCTATATATTCCCCGGTTGCTTGATGCTGAATGATTAGATCGTTAGTATAATTTCCCGTTCCTTGGGTAATATTTAAGGATTCAGAAGTTAAGCCCCCTGCGGTGGCAGAATCCATTAAATCGATAAAATCTTCCTGCACATTAAAATCAGTAATAACATCTGCTGCTTCTAATGTCAATCCGTCCATGCCTAAACTGATCGCAAATACATCCCGTCCTTGCCCTCCCGTGAGGGTATCTGCACCTAAATCCCCCGATAAATAGTCATTATCTTTATGACCCAATAGCCGATCGCTGCCATCTCCTCCTAACAGGTGATCGCTGCCACTTTCCCCAAACATTAAATCATTGCCTGCACTACCTTCAATATAATCATTGCCCTGACCGCCCCAAATTTTATCATCGCCATCCCCTCCTAAAATATAGTCATCATTCTCCCGACCATATAGGCGATCGCTCCCCCCTTGAGCATCAATAAAATCATTGCTTTCTCGTCCATGTAGAATATTCATTTCCACAGTTCCAAGGAGGCGATCGGTCAAATTAGTTCCGGCCAAATTTGGGCGATCGTCACCTTGAAAAACCTCTCCTAAATCATCATTGTCGCTCACATTAGCGGTTAAATTCACCGTTAAATTATTATACTGAGAATCGCTACTGGTGATAGCATGAGTAATCTGACTATTGTGCGGCTCTTTAGGACTTATGGTGATAAGTTTCTCTAATTTAACATGAGTATTTGCATAAAATTAAAAGGTGAAATTCATATACATGAACGCTTCTAGCTTCTCATGTTGAAAAAAAAGAGTCTTATAAGTCCGCCAAATCCTGAAAAAATCATTAAATTTAGTTGCCAGGCTCAAAGTTAAGCCCTAAACTGATAAAATTTAGCTGTTTTGTGAAACTCACCCTTTCACCCTAAAAATTTTTGAGCTTAGGTTTATGGAAAATCATCTCAATGTAATACTGGGCTTACCTGAAGTGACCGTTAGAGAATTTACCATGCTAGAAGATGGGATTTGCCTAAAGATTAAATTGACCAAGGAACACACTGTCCTTTATGTCAAAGTTATACCACCGAAATCAATCAAAATCGTCCCATCCTAGTCCGAGACCTTCCTTGTTTTGATAAGGTCAATTATTTACATGTCCCCCGTCGGCAATTTTATTCTCGTCATTGTCAAAAGTATTTCACCGAAAAACTGCCTTGGATAGAGGGGAATCGGCGCCATACTTTGCGATATGAAAAAAATATTTTTGAGCGCGTAAAGTCATTAAATATATCTAAAGTTTCATTAGTTGATGGGCTATCTTTTGATGAAGTTCAAGGAATATTTAATCACCGGACTTCTAACATAGCCGAGGAGCAGTGGCTCGAAGTTAGTCGGATAAGTCTTGATGAAATTGCTATGCGTAAAGGGCATAAAAATTATAAAGCGGTGGTCTGCGATTTAGATAAAAATAAGCTTATAAAAGTCATTGATGGACGAACCCAAGATTGTTTGATATCAAAGCTTTCAGAACTTCCGCTTCAAGTCAGAAAAGCGGTAAAAGAAGTTAGTGTTGATATGTGGCATGGCTTTCCAAAAGTTATTTAAGAAATTTTCCCCAATGCTCAAATTGTGACAGACCGATTTCATGTGATGAGACCTCTCATTGAAGAATTAAAAAAAATCGCTAAATCTTTAGGAGTTAAAAAACATGAAAACCTGTCTCTAATTTTGAGAAACAAAATTGATTTGGATAATGGAGAACTCACGGAACTGGAAAACCTCTTATCCTCATCTAAATCTAAGCGGTGAAAAGCCGCCTATGAATATAAAGAAGAATTTCGCCAGATTTATGAAACCAGTCAAACCGTTTTGTCAGGCCAAAAGCGCTTTCAAGAATGGTTACAAAAAGCTCGAAAAATTTATGGCAAAGTTATTCAAAGTATAACCGAACATATGCCAACTATTTGTAATTACTTTATTAGTCATTCTAACAGTGAAACTATGGAAGAGATTAACAAAAAGATAAAGCTGATAAAACGCCAAAGCTATGGATTTAAAAATTTTGAAAACTTTCGGTTACGTCTTTTATCAGCTTTTTGATGAGACTCCTTATAAATTACAGATTTAGCCACTCAAAAACATTAAAAATTTGATAACTTGATTAGATAAACTTACCACCGTAAGTCCTAAAGAGCCAACCATTGGCGATGCTTATATGGTGGTCGGAGGTTTATCAATTCCCAACGAGAATCATCTGATCGCGATCGCGGATATGGCCCTGGATATGCAGCAGGCGATCGCTCAATTTCAAACTCCCCAAGGAGAACCTTTTCAAATTAGAATTTGCATTAATTCTGGGCTGGTGGTTGCCGGGGTAATTGGGTCGAATAAATTTATTTACGACTTATGGGGCGACACAGTAAATGTGGCTTCTCGGATGGAATATATGGGAATTACTGGTTAAATTCAAGTAACAGAAAGCATCTATGAACAGCTAAAAGCATTTTATGAGTTTGAACCCAGAGGTTTAACTCCAGTCAAAGGTAAACGTGAAATGATGACTTACTGGCTTAAAGGTAAAAAAAATTCGCCACGGGTTTAAGCCGTGGCTACTGACCGCTGACTGCTGGTATTTAAGGTTTATTTAAAGCTTAAATTACAAACCAGGTCGATCCACCATTAAACGGTCTAATTCTAACTGCATATGATAGCGGACTTTTTCATAACAAATATCGACATAATCCCGGTCTTTGGCCATTTCTGCCCCATAATATTCAAATTCAATAGGCCGACAAATGCGAGTTTTAATTTGCATCGGTAAGGGGAAATTTGGTAGGGGGCCAATGCCAATAATCCAAGGCAAACCTAAGTAAATGGGAAATACTTCTGGGTCAACATCAAATAACCACGGCATCCCCCATTGATGAAGTTGCCGTATTTGTTCGTAGAAGTCCCCTAAGACAATTAAAGTGTCGTGAGCCCCTTTGGAAATCACCGGGACAATGGGCACTTCCTGCCGCAGGGCTAGTTTAATAAAGCCTTTGCGTCCGGCTAAGTGAATGCGATCGCGATTATGATGGGGCCGAAACACATCTTGCGCCCCACCGGGATAAACAAACACACTTGCCCCTTTCTCGAAAGCCGCGATCGCCATTTTCGGATGAGCAATCACAGCCCCCATTTGGGCCGCCAATGTCGTCAACCGAGAATCGACTTTCCAAGCATTCCGGTGCATCAAACCATACACCAGACGCTTCGTTCCAAACCGCCGAAACCAATCATACATCACCATCGAGGTATCTGGAGAAGCCAGTCCGCCATTGTGGGAACCCACAAACAAACATTGACCCGTCCTGGGAATATGATGCCAACCATCGCTTTCCACCCGAAAATAGTAGCGATAAAACCATTCCCAAATCGGCATCCAATCTAAAATTACCCGCTCATCGCGCAGGTCTAAAGTCCAACCGGGCTGGTTTTTTGCAGGCTGGTTTTTTGCAGTTTTGCTCTCAGTCATAGTCACTTAAATTTGTCAGAGGGTGAAAGACAATGAGGTTTTTTTATATCCTATCTCATAGATCAATTATTGGGCGATCGCGAGCGATCGTCGCTGATTTTTCAGGCAATTCTCGTCATCCCTGACTGATGTTATACCAATTTCCGTAAATTATGCAACAAATTCCGCAATAAATTCCACCACCTAAACCGCAATAAATTCCGCAATAAATCCAACTTTTTGCTTTTAAATGCGGTTTAGGTGGTGGATTGGTAGTAATTATTTTTATGTTCAATATTAGTGAACATTGCGATATTTTTTATCAATATAATGGGTAAATAAAAAATGGTTATCGGCAATTTTTACCACAACACTATTGTTATTAAATTCTAGATAAATTGGCTCCAACTTTGTATTTGTATTTTTAACTGCTTCTAGGGTAATTTTGATATATTTTTTAATAAAATAACCCATAACATTTCCAGCTTTTGTCTCAAGATGATTCCAGGCTGACTCTCCAATATAAGCTATACCATTATATTTAGAGTATTCAGCGATTAAATATGCCAATTTTGTCGAAGGATTAGAGTCTAAAACTAAGTCGAATCAGTTCAGCATCTTCCAGAAATACAGACAACCCGGTGCTGCCTAAAGTTCTGGCTTTATTAATCAGTTGACGAGTTTCCTTATCTAGCATAAGAATTGGTGATTTTTTCCAGTTGAGTAAGCATTTTCGCTAATTTGGGACTTTTTCCGCTTGATTTAGTGGCATCAATCCCCAACCATCGACCTTGAGAATTTGGTCGCCGTTGCCAAGTCGCTATTTTCTTAATATGGGAGGCTAATAAATTCATAAATAATGGTGGAATTGCATTACCAATCTGACTCGCGATTTCACTCCAAGAACCTTGAAATTCATACCAGTCTGGGAAAGATTGAATTCGCGCACATTCTCGCAAAGTCAAAAGACGATTTTGCCAAGGGTGGATAAATTCATTGGGTGACGCGGAAGTAATTGTTAATGAGGGTTGATCGGATAAAAGACGTTTTAATCCATTGGGTGCCCCCCCTCGCTTTTCTGTAGGCATTCCATCCATCACTCTTCTAAGGGCACGTTTTTGATAACTCGCGTGTTGAAGATGTGAGGGTAAATCTTTCATCGTTCCCCCTGGAATTAATAGATTAATTCTCTCTTGAGTAATCCCATTGACTGATTTTATTTTGTGCTGCCGAATTGGTTGATTTTCCGCTTGCCGCAATTGCGCTTGGTAATCGCATTGGGCAGATTTGTCATAAAAAACTACACCGGACTCGGGAGGATTTGGCAGATCGCCGATCGCATTTAATATTGAGCAATGAGGCTGTTGAGCAAATAGAGACATTTGCTCAGAATCAGCGCAAAATGAAGGGGGAAATTCAAAGTAACATTCTTCTAAGTTTCCCACAATAAATATGCGTTTTCGTTTTTGCGGTAGTCCATAGCGTTCCATGTAAATTTTTTCAGCGCGTACCCAATAGCCTGATTCCAAGAAACTTGCGATGGCTGAAATCAGATAAAAGCCTTCTTTAGAGGTGAGCAATCCCTCAACATTTTCCATGATAAACCAAGTTGGCTTTAAGTCGATGATAATTTCGACAAATTTTTTTAATAAACTATTTCTCGGATCTGCCCAATCCTTAGTCCCGGCTGAACTAAACCCTTGACAGGGTAGCCCACCAACGATTAAGTGGAGTTCAGCCGGAGAAAGGTGCGATCGATCTAATATTTGCGCTGGTTTCACATGAGACAAATCCACTGTCAAAATAGGATTGCCACCGATATTTTTGGCATAAGTTTCACAAGCGGTTTCATCAATATCTACCGCCAAGTTAACCAAAAAACCAGCTTGTTTTAGTCCCAAACTGCAACCCCCGCAACCGGAAAATAAACTTATAGCATTGACCATTGATCTAATTTTATTTTTAACTAAAATATGCTTTTATTAAACTTGCTAAATTATCTATATTTTATATTTTTAACTTAGTCATTATGCGACATTTTTTATCACTTTTTTTCTTTTAGCAATTACATCATCTGGGACATCCCAATAAGCTGAAGCCTGCCCCATATTATAGGTCAAATATTGACTATCTACTTCTGGCAAGTCCTTAATTTCTAGAGTATTTAAATCAATATTGAGACATTCAATAATTTCATCGCCCAAACATTTAGATAACATCGGGATTACCGCATTGCCAATTTCTCTAAAGCCATGCCAAATCGTGCGATGAAATTGAAACCAATCGGGAAATGTATGCAGTCTCGCAGCTTCTCGAATTGTAATACATCTCGGTTCGCGATAATGAATCGGTCTAGGGGCAGTATGCGCCCCTCGATCGCTGCTTGTACCTGCCCGCAGGGTATTACAAAGTCCTGAAGGTGAAAGCTTAAAAAATCTACTGGTTTTTTCTACAGTTCCCGGTTCAGTTAATAAAAATCTGGTAGTAGATTTGGCGGTATGATTAGAGCCAATATGCCCCCAAACTTGGCCATCGTTTTTCCGTTTATGACAAAGATAATAGGCGGCTGATGGATGCAAAGCAAAGCTTTTTCTCAAGCCAGAATAATCTAGTTTGCTGGCATCAATGCCTCTATCTTGATGGACAAAAGCGGGGATATTAGCTAAATCGGCAATAGCATCGCCGACCGTATTAACCGGATTGATATTTGCCTCGGTTTCCTGATGGGTTTCTAGAGGATAATGGGCTGGCTTTACATCTTTACGACTGCCAATCAGAATTAAGCGTTTTCTTTTTTGGGGAGCGCCAAACCGGGAGGCATCCAAAATTTTAATCGGTTGAGCAATAACGTAACCAATGCGCTTAAATTCGCTGATTAATTCATCCAAAAATTGCCGATGTTGACCCGATGCTATTCCCGGCACATTCTCGAAAATAAAATATTTTGGTTTGAGGTCTTTGATAATTCTGACATATTGAAATACCAGAGAATTTCTGGGGTCATCTAACTGCCGTTTGCCAATATGAGAAAAGCCTTGGCACGGTGGCCCCCCGGCAATTAAGTCCACTTCACAGCTAAACCCTTTCTGTTTGATTTGAGTCATTAACTTTTGGGTTTTTAAGTGATTAATATCTTGGCAAATACTGACACTATAGGGAAAGTTAACATGATGAACTAGAGTATGAATTGGATCCAGTTCTACTGCGGCAGCAATATCAAATCCAGCCGCCTCAAGTCCCAGAGACATTCCCCCACAGCCTGAGAATAAATCGATCGCGATCGGTCTTCGCATTTATCACCTCTTAATTTAATCAAGACTTTTGATATTATCACAAAATTTTGCCGGAAAATATATTAATTTTTACAATTAAATTCTAATTTTGTAAATATGCCAATAAGGGCGAAGCATTCGCGGATAAATCTTCCCTATCAACTAAAAAATTGTCGGCGCTAATGCGCGGGTTCCTAAATTAACCTTAAGGGCGAAGCATTCGCGGATAAATCTTCCCTATCAACCAAAAAATTGTCGGCGCGGTAAGCGAAGCCATGCCAAAGGCTATATACTTCGCCCCTACAGTTGATGATATTTCAAGAATTACAAAACCAGGCATTTACGGTGAAAGCTTAACAATCGGATCGCACAAAGCATTACCCAATTCCCTCAGATCCAGTTTATGCAATCCCCCCCATACACGCGCCCTTCACTCATCAGTGCCTCATCAGAAATATGATTAAGTGCCTGCCACACTTCTTTCAGCAATTCTGGTTTATCTACAAGCACTTTGGCAAGATCAAGTTTAGGATACAACATCAAATAAACACTGGTAGTCGTTGCCTTTAAAACCATTAATGTTCTCTGTTTCTAGTCGATCGAGATTGGGCAAGTAAAAATGGTGGTTTTCGCTGATAAACTCCGAGAAGTTATTGGCGATCTTTGATCCTAACTAATAGGGAAAAAAATCGCGATCGCTTGTAATTTATATCAAAATAATGTGTATTGTTCGTCATTGTTCCTCACAGAAATTGTTTTACATAGGTTAGACTGTAAGCAATTAACTATCTCACCCCTAATTCTTATGATGGAGCTTTCCCTATGCCCCAAGCCCTGAAAGCGATTTACCATAGTGGTACGTTTACCCTTCAAACAGCCTGTGATTTGCCTCTACGGTGTTGAGGTTGAGCTTTTTGTCAAAGCACCTCAAGTCATTCCCCCCAAGATTACTGATATTGCAACTAGGCAGAAATTTTTAACCTTACTTGTTGAGCGAATGCAACAAAACCCCATTCCCTCTAACGCTCCGCAGTTTACAAGAGATATGCTATATGAACGCCGTTGACACAAATGTTTTAATTTACGTCAATGATTCGCGCGATCCACCCCCCATACACGCGCCCTTTACTCATCAGTGCCTCGGCAGAAATCTGATTAAGTCCCTGCCACACTTATTTATATTTAAGCAATTCTGGCTTATTTAAAAGCAGGCAAAATACAGATCGCAATTTTTCGAGTTCCCAGTTTGGCCAAAAAAATCAGCACCCGATTTTTAGGAAAAACCGGATGCCTGTTATCTCTGCATGGATTGAAATTAATCTAATTCGTGGGGGAATTCTTCTGCTGCCATCGTAGAGCTTTTGACGGTTTTTTTGTAACGATTAGCAATCGTTCTTTCTGGATCGATCCCTTCAAAAGTTGGCGGAATCCAGGCACGCACTAAGAGCAATCCGGCCAAAACTATTAAAAATGATCCTGTGGCCAGAATTTGCACCCAAGGGGTTTCTAAAACTCCTCGCACAATCACTTCTCGCAAAACCGAAACAATAGAAACTTCCACCGCAACGCCAATTGAAACCCGCTGTTCTTGTAAGTAAATAATCAGCAGGCGAAATAATTCAACTAAGATTAATAAAAACAGAATATCAGCCGTTACCTCTTGAAATTCGATGGGAGGCAAGAGGGAGAAAAACATTTCTCGCAACTCCAACACCATGAAACAGAATAAGCCAAGACACAAAGAAATAACGATCAAGTCTTGGATGGTTTCTAAAAATCGCACAATCTTGGTGCGATTTAACCAGGCGTAAGATTTGGACGAAGGATTATCTAGGAAATTTTGCATGGATGCAACCTTGAGAAGGTGATAATTTGAGCATAATTCAAAGGGTGGTTATTTTTTACCTGTTGAATGTTTAATTTAGTTATGGGTTTGATTATTAAAATTATGCCTGACCGTGAAACAAGGTTTTCCAGGGTTTCAGATCCATCCAGGGGGACTCTCATTTTCACATTTCCAAAGGCGATCGGGCATCCTAGCAAAGCCCAGTTATAGTTATTTCCAGTGTACTTGAGACAATACATCAAGGGCGCAACCATTGCGCCCAAAGAAGCAAATCAACAGATATTGTAGGGGCGATTCGCTTGCTCGCCCCTACAGCATTGGATCAAGCACAATTGAAATGACTATAACTACAATTTAACTATAGCTTTTAATTTTAGTAAAAAATGTTGACGGTAAATTTATAATTTTTTCTAAAAACATTGACTTTGTAAATATGCCAATAAGGGCGAAGCATTCGCGGATAAATCTTCACTATCAACCAAAAAATTATCGGCGCTAATGCTTCGCCCCAGCACAATAGACATTTCCAATAATTGCCCGTCACAAAGCCATATCAAGGCTTTATATCTGATTTATGGAAATGTCTAATGGTGAGAACCGTGGCAAAACCTTTACTCACTCGCTGTTTATTCAGCAGTGCTAGATTCTGGGATGGGATTTGTCGATGAACCAAAGGCAACCCGTAAAAAAGGCGGAGCCAGAAAAGTGGTCAAGATCACCATGATAATAATCGACACCTCCAAGGGCTTATCCAAAATGCCGCTCGCCGAGCCAATCCCCGCAAACACTAGACCCACCTCACCGCGAGGGATCATGCCAACCCCGATCGCGACGCGGTTGATTCCGGGTATGCCAAACACTCCCCAGCCCGTCACCAGTTTGCCAACGATCGCCACCCCGACCAAAAAGACAGCAATCAATAGTCCCGCCCGATTCTCCGGTACAGCCGGGTTCAAAACACCGAGGTCGGCACGCGCTCCCACCGTCACAAAGAAGATGGGTACTAGCAAATCGGCGATAGGTTTGATTAATTCGTCTAACTCGTTCCGGGCATCGGTTTCATCCAGCACCAAACCCGCTGCAAAGGCACCCAAAATCGCTTCGAGATGAATGGCGTTGCCTAAAAATGCCATAAAGAAAGCGAAGATGAATGCTGGAATAACGATATTCCCACGGGTTTTGAGCCGATCCACAATCGCCACAAAAGTCTTGTTAAAGACACCACCCAACAAAATTGAGCCAATCAAAAATGCCGTGGCACTGACAATCAAGTAAATGACATTGACGACATCAATTTCACCAGTTTTGGCTAAACTTGCCACCACTGCCAAGACAATAATGCCGAGGACATCATCAATCACCGCCGCGCCCACAATGATTTGCCCTTCTTTGGATTTGAGTTGACCTAACTCTGACAACACTTTAGAAGTAATGCCGATACTCGTTGCCGTTAACGCTGCCCCCGCAAAAATTGCTGGAATTGCCGCAACATGAAACACCAACATCAATCCTGCTGTACCGGCGGCAAAAGGTGCCGCGACTCCGACACAGGCGACAACCGTGGCTTGAATTCCCACTTGCTTCAGTTGCCGCAGATCGGATTCCAGTCCAATTTCAAACAGCAGAATAATCACGCCGATTTCAGCCAGAACCGAAATCACTTCACTTTGCGACTCAAAGATCCGGGTCAGCGCATCCGGTGCTAATTGATTCAATCTTTGCAGCGCCGTCATAATCACCGAGTCAGAGGCAGACAGCCCCCCTTCGGGAAAGATCACCAGGTGCAACGCCGAAACGCCGACAATCACACCAGCGACCAGTTCCCCCAGGACGGGCGGAAAATCCAATCTTCTGGCGACCTCTGCCCCGAACTTGCTGGCCAGATAAATCACCACCAGCGTCAGCAATACCCCAGACAGAATAATGGGTGAATCCTCAGCAACAACGGTCGCCAGGAATGGCATCGGAGCCATGAGAGCGGCTATCCCCTCACTAAAAGGAGGCAGAATTTGGGACAAAATCATAAGTTTAAAGCGATGAAGGTTAAGGGTTTGAGGAACTCATAAAACTGGGGGGTATGAAAAAGGCAACCCATCGACCACGGTCATGCTTTGGATGCGGTTGCCTGGATTGAGACGAGCCTAGTCGTCAATGAGTGACGCGGGCGAACCGCCATCGTCGTCTCGACTCAACAGCCCTCTGGTCCACAGAAATGTCTCCCGTACAGTACCTCTGCTTCACAGATATAGATAATGCCCGCATAATCGGTGAAAAACTTTATTGCGACCTTATCCGCAATATCCTCAGCCATCTCCCGATTTTCGGTGAGTACCTCGAACTTCACATTAGAATCAGTGTCGGCTGTGCTGGGTTTACCCGTAGAACGCACGTTGCGACTGCCTTTACCGCCAGTATCTACCACCGTATAACCAGTCGCCCCGCATTCATCAATGATCTTGGCGACCTTTTTCATTAAAACCTTTTCTGTGACGATGACGAGCTTGTTGGCTTTCTTGGCCATATTGGTTATCTCCTTAAATTAAGTACATTAATCTAATTGGTCTGCCCGGTCAAGGGAGCGCCGACAGACCGCGACCCGTCTAGGGTTGGATTCCGCCGATCGCTTGGGCAAGACCGATAAAGAACGGGATACACAAGCCGATCGCCACTGGCGTACCAACTGCTGTGGACGCACCTATATAGGCCGATGGATTGGCCGACGGGATACCGGCTCGCAATGTGGGCGGACCTGAGATATCTGAACTGGAGGAGGCGATAACGGCCAGGATCACGACGCCGCCCATGCTGAAGTTCACGGTGTAGTGGGCAATCATGCCGAGACCGAAGGCGATCAGCCCATGGACAAACGGTGCGATTAAACTATACACAACATACCACTGAGCCACCTTACGCAGTTCCCCAAGTCGTGACCAAGCCTCCATCCCCATGACCAGCATCAAGATCGAAAGCAAGCCACGAAAGAGGGGATCGTAGAAGCTTTTATACACACTTTCTGGTTGGGTGAACAGGCCAAGGGCGAGGCCGAGCAGCATTGCCGATAAGGCAGGACCCCGGAGGCTTTCCTCGATAATCGGCCAGATCTTGACTTTGTTATCATCAGGATCCTTTTGCTGGCTGAGATACTCCTGCCGAGTGCTGGGATAATCCCCTGCGGCAACGGGTTGCTTGGTCAAAGACCCCTCCATAGCAGCGCGGGCTAATTCTTTACGCTTTTTGTTGTTAAGGTAAATATTGGCCACAACAATCGCAGTTACGAGCGCAGGGATATCCATGAAGGGATAAAGTGCCGCAGACCATGCCTCAAATGTGATTTTTTGTTCTTCCAGTACCGTCAGACCAGCGGCCATCGTAGAACCACTGACGGCGCCAAACAATCCCCCAGTCGCGATCGCATCCACGGTTTTGACCTTGGGCAGCTTGCCTAATGTGTAGCGGGCGACGAATACAATCACAATCCCTGTGATTGCGGCAAACAATGCAGGTAACAGTACATCCGCCGGATTAGAATTGCGGATCGCCATTCCACCAGTCAGACCGACTTTAGTGAGTAGCATAAAGACGATGATCGTACAAATCGACTCTGGAATTACCAATTCGCTACCAAGGGCAGCAATGATTATCCCCCCAATCAAAAAGGCCAGGGTTGGGGACTGCAACTGCTTAACGAAGTCCATTAGAAAAAGCGACAAAAAATCCACGAATACCTACCTCCTTGTGTCTCCTCTGATGAGGAATATTAGAATAATCAATGAACTGTACGCGGGAGCCGCTATCGATAAATATCGGCGGGGAAATGAATCTGGCATCAGCGATCGATCGCGCACTCAAAAAATACTCAACAACAAACTATTGAGTATGATTGCCTAACGACTTCAAGCTTTCAAAAACTAAGTAATGATAGTTAAATCATTTGGATGTTGTTAACTTTACACTACTCTGATTAGTTATATTGATTTAGCAATTAGAAAAAAATTATGTTTGCATAAAGTTCGCCCTATCGTTTGGATGTTGTTAACTTTACACTACTCTGATTAGTTATATTGATTTAGCAATTAGAAAAAAATTCTGTTTGCATAAGTTTTGCTCTATGGTTCTTAGATCCCTGGCACTGCGAAGCCAGCGATCGGGGGTCGCGATCGCTGTCAGCAGCCCAAAAAATTGTTGCAGCGGCAGAATACAGATTATTGAGGGGATACACAAGTTTCTCTACCGCTGCTGAACTCAAACGTTAAATGCCCTGATTCCCTGGTTGGGGCTTTTTATGAGTATTTATATTGTAGGGTGGGCAGGCATTCCACCATCATATATGGTAGGGTGGGCAAAATACCCACCCGAAGAATGTTAGGGGCTGTGGGATGAATTTTTGTAAATGGGATAACTTTTTTGCTGAGACGCTCATAAACCAAACCGCCTGACAGGTGAGCGATCGCCCATCCTTTAAAGCAAGAATGTCTTTTATTTCATCTAGACTCCAATCGATTTCTGGCAGTAGGGTGTGTCTTTGCGCTGGAGTTATTTTTACATGAAATAATTAACTTTAATTCAGCGCCGTAACGCACCAAACAATATTTTTTTACCACAAAGACACAAAGAAACACAAAGAAAGAAAAGCCAAGTGAGGTTTTTAAGGGGGGTTGGGGCGATCGCTCCGGCATTGTGCCAGAAGTCTGATAAAAATCCGCTCCAGTTATATCCATAGCCCCACCAATGGTTGAAAAATCGCTATTATAAGGTCTATTGAGAAAATCCTATGACCTCTACTGTAACTTATCCTCATATTGAGAAAGTTTCTGGCGAACCCGCAAAATTGCAAAGAATTCCCCGCGTGCTTGTAGCTCAAATTGTGATGGACTATCTAGCTTATGGATGGTCAGTTGAGGAAATTTGCCGTCAACATCCATATTTAAAATTATCAGAAGCTCATGCAGCAATGACCTACTATTTCGAGCATCAACAAGAAATTAACCAAGAAATTCGCACAGAATGGGAACAAGCAGAACAAGCAAAATCCCAGTTGCCGCGATCGCCCTTTTTTGTTCGGATACAAGCCAAAGGATTACGATAAATTTCTCTAAAACTTTATATGGATGTTCATGTTCCCCAGGCAATTACCGATCAGTTGCGTCGTCGTGGGGTTGATGTTTTAACGGCGCTCGATGATGAATCAGCGACGTTAACCGATGAAGAATTACTGGAACGAGTTAGAACACTTGGTAGAGTTATTTTTACCCAAGATATTCTGTTTAAAGCCCTCGCTGAAAATTGGCAACGTCAAGGTCGAGAATTTGCTGGTTTTATTTTTGGACATCAAATGGGAGGAACAATTGGATAGTATGTCAGAGATTTAGAGATAATTGCTCAAGGCTCTGAAATGGATGAATGGCTAAATGCGATCAAACATTTGCCTTTTTCAAAGCGATCGCCTCTGTTTAATTAACCAAGATGCCGCAGTTCAACAATCACAAATTATCTGTTCCCTGGGATTATTTACCCCGATGAAATAATAGCCGTAGGGTGTGTTAGGCGTAACGCACCCTATAATATTTTATACTATATTATAGCGGTTTTTAGGTTAATAAACTACCTTAACCGCCTGGGAATCGTCTTCCCGCCGCTAGAGAGCGAAAGTCGGTTTTAACCGACTGAAATGCTTTTAATATAATGCTTGTAGTCGGTTTTAACCGACTTTCGCTATGAGGCGGGGGTTTTAACCCCCGACGGATGTGATTTACTTTTATTTAAGAGAAATAAAGAGAAAAGTATGGTGTGTCTTTGCGCTGGAGTTATTTTTGCCTCAAATAATTAATCTTAATTCAGCGCCGTAACGCACCAAACACCGATAGATAACCACCGACAAATTTTTCTCATTCTCGATTAAATTAAGCGTTACGGCGGCTGTTTTAATAAAATTTTGGGGAAAATTTGTTAATTTGTGCCGCCTAACGCACCCTACGATAACTATAATCTTATGTTATAAGATTTTATACTATATTATTGTATAATAACAACCATAACCCCAATTCAAGCAATAAGTTATGTCCCTAGGTGAAAACTTTTTCCCAAAAAGCCGCGATTTACTAAATGATTTTCGCTTTGACGATCTATTTATTCAAGAATTAGGCTGGTCGCAACCGGCAACCACAAAACCTATAACTTTAAAAATAGAATCTCAGACTTATGCTTATTCGATGATTGCCCAATTTTCCGGGGTGTTAGTGTTTGAATTTAACGCAGATAATGAGCAAATTGCTGATAAAAAATTATGCAAGGCAATTTATCAGGAAATTGAACAGCTTTATCGGGAAAATTTGCTGATTTTTGTCGATCGCGATCGCAGTCGGAGTTTATGGTATTGGGTGAAGCGGGACGGGACAAAACGATATATTCGCGACCATCTATATATTAAGGGGCAGCCCGGATATTTATTTTTAAGTAAGTTAAGTTCTCTGGTGGTTGAGTTGTCTGACTGGGAACTGGGAGAACCGTCAGTTATCCAAATTGCCGATAAGTTAAAAACTGGCTTTGATGTTGAACGAGTCACCAAGAAATTTTATCAAGAGTTTAAAGAAGAACACTATAATTTTTTAGCCTATATCCAGGGAATTGACCGAGAAAGCGATCGCCGTTGGTACACTTCGGTCATGTTAAACCGCTTGATGTTTGTCTATTTCTTGCAGCGTAAGGGATTTTTGGATCGCGGCAATTTGGACTATCTGCAAAATCAGTTAAAAGCCAGTCAGCAGCGGGGCAAAGACTTATTTTATCGAGAATTTTTACACACCCTATTTTTTGAAGCTTTTGCCAAACCGGAGAAACACCGGGATGAACAGGTGAAAGCCTTAGTCGGTGAGGTGACATATCTGGATGGGGGATTATTTCTCAAGCATAAAATAGAACAAGATTATCCTCAAATTAATATTGCGGATGCGGCATTTGAGCAAATTTTAGACTTATTTTCTCGGTATTCTTGGAACCTGAATGACACCCCAGGGAAACGGGATGATGAAATTAACCCATATGTATTGGGTTATATTTTTGAAAAATATATTAACCAGAAAGCATTTGGGGCGTATTATACTCGCCCGTAAATTACCGAATATTTATGTAAAAAGACGATTTATCAGTAGATTTTGGATCGGGTAAATGCCCATAATCACAGTTTTTTATTTAAAGATATTAATCACCTATTGCTAAATTTAGATAGCGATCGCTGTCAATTGCTACTTCAGGAAATATTGCCCCATTTATCAATATTAGATCCCGCTTGTGGTTCGGGGGCGTTTTTGGTGGCAGCAATGAAGACTCTGATCGGGATTTATAGTGCAGTAATTGGCACAATTCAGCTAAAAGGTAGCCGCGAGTTAAAGCAGTGGTTAAAGGAAACGGAAAAGCAGCATCCGTCCTTAATTTATTTTATCAAAAAGCGGATTATTACCCATAATTTCTATGGGGTGGATATTATGGAAAAAGCCACAAAAATTGCCAAGTTACGGTTATTTTTGTGGCTTTTTCCGCGCAGTCCGTGGCAGAGTTGGAACCGTTGCCGAATATTGATTTTAATATTATGGCGGGGAATTCTTTGATTGGTTTGATTCGGGTTGACGATAAAAGTTTTGATACGGCTGGCAATCTAGATATACTACAGGGTTTGGTTGCGAGTGATTATCAAGCTATTTTAGCGGAAAAAAATCGCAGTATTGAGTTATATAAACAACACGCTTTTCAGTTGGGATAAGTTGGGGGAACTTCTCAGGAAAACCGGCTGCAAATCTTGCGAAATCATATAGAAGATGTGAACCGCGAGTCAATGGCTAAATTAAATCAGTTATTGTTAGATTAGTTTAGTGTAAAGTTGGAAATTAAGTATGAAGCAGCCCAGTTAAAAAGCAAGGGGGAAAAGCGAGTTTTATCCATTGCAGATATGGAACAGTTAAAGCCGTTTCACTGGGTTTATCACTTCGATAAAATTCTTCAGTAAAAAGGCGGCTTTGATGTGATTATTGCTAATCCACCCTGGGAAGTGTTTCAAACTGATGAAAAAGAGTTTTTTCAGCATTATGACAATTTAATTCAAAAGAAAAAACTGGATATACACGCTTGGAAAAAAAAGCAAAAACAACTTTTAGAAGATCCAGATATAGCCCAAGCTTGGTTAGATTATTGCAGTGGATATCCTCATGTGAGTGCTTATTTTAAACAAGCCGAACAGTACAAAAATCAAAATTCTGTTATGAATGGCAAGACTGTAGCCAGAAAAATTAATTTATATTCTCTATTTGTGGAACAATGTTTTAATTTGCTGCATCCCCGTGGGCAATGTGGGATGGTGATTCCCAGTGGAATTTATACAGATTTAGGCAGCAAGCAGCTAAGGTAAATGTTGTTTTCCCAATGTCGCCTTGGTACATTATTTGGTTTATCTAATGAAAGGTTTATTTTTGAAGAAGTGGATCATCGCTTCAAGTTTTGCCTACTGAATTTTGAAAAAGGGGGTCAGACTGAATCATTTAACGCAGCTTTTCGGATCGATCCACGCGAAGCCATCCGCAAAGAACAGTTAGATATTTTTTTAAAAGATGAAAGTGAAAAAGTAGAAATTTCTGTGCCGCTAATTCGTAAACTATCACCGGATTCTATTTCAGTGATGGAGTTTCAGAATCCGTTGGATATTCAAATTGCTGAAAAAATGACTCGTTTTCCCCTCTTGGGCGAACAAATTCCCGGTAAGTGGAATTTGAAGTTAAAGCAAGAGTTTAATATGACCACTGATAGTCATCTGTTTAAAACGGAACCGAAGCCAGGTCGTTTGCCACTTTATGAAGGGAAGATGATTCATCAGTTTACTCACCAGTTTGCTGAACCGAGATATTGGGTGGATGAAAAAGAAGGACGACAAGCAATTATTGGGAAAAAAGGTACAGATATCGGTGAAAAATTAGATTATCAAAATTATCGTTTAGGATTTAGAGCCATTGCTCGCAACACAGATATCCGAACATTAATTATTAGTATGATGCCGTCAAATATTTTTTGTGGTAATTCAGTATTATCAACTTGTAATTTAAATCTTTCAGGATTTGAAATGTTAGCAATGCTAAGTTTGGGAAACTCATTTGTCATAGATGCTTACCTAAGATCGATGGTATCTGCAAATATTAATATGTTCTACATTTACCAACTACCCGTCCCTCGACTCACGGAAGGAGACCCTTATTTTACCGAAATTGTGGAACGGGCAGCCAAACTGATCTGTACCACCCCAGAATTTGATGATTTAGCGGCAGAAGTGGGTTTAGGTTCCCATAAAAACGGTGTGACTGATGAAATGGAACGGGCAAAACTGCGGGCAGAACTTGATGGCATGATTGCCCATTTTTATCAACTCACCGAAACGGAATTTCAACATATTCTGAATACTTTTCCCATTGTCCAGGACGCGGTGAAAGCTGCGGCATTAAAAGCATATACGCAGCAGTAGGGTGTGTCTTTGCGCTGGAGTGATTTTTGCCTCAAACAATTAATTTTAATTCAGCGCCGTAACGCACCAAACAATATTTTTTTACCACAAAGACACAAAGAAAGAAAAAGTAGGGTATGTCTTTGCGCTGGAGTAATTTCTGCATGAATATAATTAAGTTCAATTCAGCGCCGTAACGCACCAAAACCTCAAGATATTAAATTATTAAATTATTAAAATAAGCGTTACGGCAGCTTGGTTAATAAAATTTTGGTGAAAATCTGTCAATGTTTGCCGCCTAACACACCCTACTATAAGAGGACCGACCACCGCGATCGCAAGCCGAAGCGCCCCTACATACGCCCAAATTAATCGCGTAATTTTAGCAAAAATTTTTGCAAGTGGTTTAATTTATCAAAGTTTAGCCATCATCCTAACTTTTTCCTGACGCCATTTAGCTGCACTTTGTTTAACCGCTGCTATTTCCTCAAAATCTACCCGCACGATCGCGCTTTTAAATTCTACCCCCAAAACCGTACTCACTTCCAGAATTTCCCCAAAGCTGGCACATTGATAATCTGTTTCCTCATACTGCCTAACTTGCTGTTCAGAAATCCCTAAAATATCAGCCAGTTCTTGCTGAGTCATTTGGGCGGCTATTCTGGCTTTAATTAAAGCATCAGGCAGCTTATTCATGCTTTCAACTTGAATATAAATCGGCTGATTTTGGTGACAATTAATCAGCATTTCATATTCAGCAATTTCTGCTTTTAATTCTTCAACTTTACTTTGATAGGCATCTCGGTAAAGTTGCCAACGCACAGGCTCGGCTTTTAAACTTTCATTAACTGCCAATTCCGCTACAGACTTTTCAAATCGTCTCAAGCAATCTAAAGTGTTCTGATATTTCTGATATTATTGCTCATTTTTAATAATCATGGGTTCCACCTCGATAAATCTATGGCAATAATTCCTTTGCGGTTATTTGTTCTTGTATCCAATTGACAAAGTCTATGTAGGTTATCCCGTCTTCATTAGCTGGATAGTTAGCGGGAAAAAACTCTCCCCTGTATTTGCTTTTTTGTTCGGCACGTCGTCCAGCAAACTTATATAAAGTAGGAGCGATCGCTTTCAAATAATTAAGATCAACCCCATTGTCGTCCCAGGAAGCATCAAAATCACCAGGTTTTTCTTTACTGGTGACAAAACTACCATTAATATAAATAGTTCTACAGCCTGCTGCTTTTAACTGGGTCATTGCCAATTCTAAACCATCGATCATCCGCTGGCTAGTCAAATTTGTGGCAAATCGGTCTTTAAACTCCTCCCATTCGCAAAAATGAACTCCTGGTGGTAGATTGCCGTTTTCATCAAATTCTGGAATCACGTATATTCAAGCTTCAAATCACGCTTCAAATCACGCTTCAAATTAATTATGTTGCTTGAAATATTATCATATATCATAATTCTATTTACAGGGGTGACAGCGGGTTTCATGTTAATAGAATACTGCACGGGCGAAACATGACCGCATATATAGCAATCCTAAAACAAAATCTAAAATTTGCCCTCACCCCTAACCGACGCCTGCCGCCTCGCGGGGGGCGGATCATGGGAGAGGGGAATCTGAAAATTTCACAAATTCTGCACGGATAGTTATATATTATTCTCATCTCAGAAACCGGGTTTCTTAGTTGCTTAAATAAAGGTGCGTTACGGCGGATAAATATAACTGGTTTTGGCTCAAATATTATGGCCGCCTAACGCACCCTAAGACTTGGCAGGGAACCAAGAAACAAGAAACCGGGTTTTTTTGAGTAAAGTGAGTAAAGTGAGTAAAGTAATAAATTAAGCCGGATAAATCCGCAGACGGCGGTTAGGTTCATCGCCAAAACTGGCAGATTTTAACCGATAATGTTCCACTAACTCATGCTGCATTTTCCGCACTTTGGGCGATCGCGGCAATAATTCCACGGGCTGCCCTTTGGGAATGACGATTTGTTCTACTGCTAACCGGGCTTCTTCCAGGGCTTCTAACTCATGTTCGCTGCCACTTTCACTGAATAACTGAAGGTCAGTTAATTCCGTCATTTCTGCGTCATCCATGTGCAGCATTCGCCGCAAAGAATGAGCGATTTTGGGAATACTGCTGGAGTTAATCGTATAGATGGGAACTTGCCGATTTTTGGCCATTTGTCGCAGTTTAGAGTGGTTTTTGACGTGCGATCGCAACGCTAAAACCGTATCAGCGCTATCAATATCCTTGGTAATCGCGATCGGTAAATTCAGAGATTTCACCACTTGCTCTAAATTTTGATGACTAATCCCATAAGAATAGACATGAATCGGCAAATCTTCCCCATTTGGACCGGCATAATTTTCTACCGAATCGTAATCAAAATCAGCCTGATTAACAGCCCGATTAAATAGATGGTCTGAGGGGGGCAAAGATTCATTCAGCAATTGCTCAAAAGACTTGGGTTCACTCCCTCGGTCGGCACGAGTCTGACGGCCCACATTCAAGTCCATTTGATTGGGCAATGGCTTCATCTTCCCCGAAGACCGCCAACCACTCACCCCAAAAGGTTGCACGGGAATTTTCCCAGAGGATTCAGCACCTCCCTGCTGACTAATCGTCACCTCACCCGTATCGCTGACCGTTCTCACTTGCAGCACAGGTTCGCGGCCCCGCAGCAGGGCATCAATGGTTTCGCTGACCTGTTCGTGGACGACCCACCGTTGGCGTTCCAACATCTCCACCGCAATGGCAAAGGTCGGCGGCGCCTTGCGTTCTAACACGGTTTTTTGACAACCTCGGCGACGGGCTTCATCATCTCCCAGGGTGACAGACTGAATTCCCCCGACTAAATCGGACAGGGTGGGGTTTTTAATCAAGTTTTCAATCTGATTCCCGTGAGCGGTGCCCACCAACTGTACCCCCCGTTCGGCAATGGTTCGGGCGGCCTGGGCTTCCAGTTCGGTGCCAATTTCATCAATCACGATGACTTCTGGCATATGGTTTTCCACCGCTTCAATCATCACCTTATGCTGAAGTTCCGGGGTTGCCACTTGCATCCGACGGGCTCGACCAATGGCTGGATGTGGAATATCCCCATCTCCGGCAATTTCATTGGAGGTGTCAATAATCACCACCCGTTTGTGCAAATCATCTGCTAATACCCGCGCAATTTCCCGTAAAGCGGTGGTTTTGCCAACCCCAGGACGGCCCAACATCAGAATCGATTGGCCACTTTCCACTAAGTCCTGGATCATGTTAATGGTGCCAAAAATTGCCCGACCGACCCGGCAAGTTAAACCAATTACCTCGCCTTTGCGATTCCGCATTCCACTAATCCGATGCAGGGTTTTCTCTATTCCGGCTCGGTTATCTCCACTGAAGCTACCAACGCGAGAAATCGAGTATTCTAAATCCGCTTTGGAGATGGGGGTCTGGGACAGATATTCGGCTCCACCAGGGAAACGAGCTTCCGGCAGTCGTCCCAAATCCATGACTACTTCTACTAAGTTGCCAAGCTGCGGATGCTTTTCTAAGTGTTTCCGAATGGAATCAGGAAAAATCTCCAGCAAAATGTCCAGATCGTCGGTCATCTGAGTCCGCCCGAGATCGACGTTTTCCGACCCAACCATTGATGCTGGCCGATTATTTTGCTTGTGGACGATTTGCATACCGTTGGAATTCACCATATATAAGTCGTGTCGAGAAGTGGGCAGTAAATAAAAGACAACGAGAGAAGGTTTTGGTTAATCAGGGGTTGTGAGTGGTGGTTTGGTCATGGCTTTGTATTATGTGTACTACATTGTAATTCTAAACCCATTTTGAGTTGAGAAACAAGGGAGTTGGCTAAATTAACTGCCTCTACCAGCAAATTGGGGTAATTTTCCAGATAAATGTTGCTCTGGAGTTCTTGGCTACTGAGTTGTTCCAGGCGATCTAATAACGGAGATAACAAGACGCGGGCATAGCTGCCATAGGCAATTCCGGCGATGGTTGGTTGCTCCGTTGCTTGATCTTTTGGTTCAGTGTGATTTCCTGGATGGCTGCTTTTCAGCAAGTTGACCGATCGCAGTTTGCTAACTGTGTGGTGATTGGTGCCACCAGCTAGTTGAACGTACCCCGGAAGTCCCGCCCTGAGAACTTTCTGGCCGAGTTTGATGCTGGCATGGGTGGTGCCTGCGCCGATATCGCCACTCATGGGACGACCGTCGGTTTGCCAAACCAGGGCACAGGGGAGGGGAGAGATGACTTGATGGATTGACCATAGGTAGTCAATTAAGTTTTCTCCGTCGGGACAACTGATGGCTATGAGTTTGAGGGGTGGGCGATCGCCTTGTCCATGTACCCAAGGAGCGATCGCACTCCATAGCCGTTTAAAATCTTCTAAGCGACCAACTTGGGTATGGATTTCTACCGCATCCACCCCGCAAGGTAAAACTAATTCCGCCACCGCTTGGGGGGTGGAGACATAAGAACGAGTTTGAATTAGTCCCAGAGGACAAACCGGGACACAACGCCCGCAACCATAGCATTTGGCGTCGATCACCCCAGCAAAGGCGGCATCGGTCGGAGATTTGGGGAAGGCGATCGCTTCTGCGGGACAAATTTTTTCACAAGGACGGGGACAACTTGGCGGACAAAATGCTGGATCGAATTCCGCTTTTCTAAAATGAGGGTCTTCTCCATCATTTAAGCTCACCATCAGCAGGGGAGTGCGGCCAAAAAATTTCGCTCTTTTCTGGGAAATATCTTCAGCATGGGGGAAAATTCCTTGCGCCACAATTTGCGCCACAATTTGCGCCTCAATTTGCTCTGCAACTTGTAGGGCTGCTTTTGCAGAGGCAATCACCGCCGGATCTGCTGCGACATCAATACAGTCAGCGCCTGCGAGGGCGTAGGCCAAAGTCAGATTTCGCACCGATGGCAGGTGTTGATAACTTGCACCACAAATCAGTTTAAACCAATGGCCTTGTTTCAATGAGTTCAAAGGAGAATTAAGATTGCTCACGCTTATATGCTAATCCGTGATTGCCAAAATTGGTAGGTTTTTTTCCAAATTTTAGGCAGGATTGTCATCCATGACT
The DNA here is from genome assembly GCF_040564635.1 of Planktothricoides raciborskii GIHE-MW2. Taxonomy (NCBI): domain Bacteria; kingdom Bacillati; phylum Cyanobacteriota; class Cyanophyceae; order Oscillatoriales; family Oscillatoriaceae; genus Planktothricoides; species Planktothricoides raciborskii. The sequence continues at coordinate 6,700,861 of NZ_CP159837.1, read as the reverse complement.
AGAGCATTTCCCGAAAAAAAATTGTAGCGCTTGTCACCTACGGTGCAGATTTAGGCAAGCGATGGATTTTTACCCTCTATATCTAGAGTTTTCCGGGGTTTTGTTTAGGGTTCTGGGGTGCGATCGCTGAAAATTACTTGCGGATTTGACGTTTTAATATTACTGATTACTAACTATTTATAATATATAGCGTTACGGAAGTAGGCGGTTGGTCTCCAAAGCATCGATAGTATCGATGCTTTGTGGGGAAAAAAAAGCAAACCCCTATTCCCAGCCCCCTCTTTTGTAGCGACAGAAAAAGAAATTTTTTACAAGCCATAAATCGCCTTTGCTAAATTAATTTATTGCGGTATTTGTTGCCAGCACCCTGTTTCGATTCTCATTCGATTATCAACGGAAAATTGCCTATTCATATGCTTTTAATTTTGAACATAACTGATTTTTTGATCGTTTTTATCTTAGATCGTTGGCAATAGTCCCTAAAATCGACAAATTAAAATTCTTCAGGTCATTGATGACTTGGTTCACCGCCAAAAGTTTGGTTTTCTTCACTGCCACTACCATTAAAATGCCATCGGTATGTTCAGCCAGAAAATTCGTGTCCACTAACTCCAGCAGGTGAGCAGTATCATAGACGATCAAGTCAAACATTGATTCTAATTCTTCCATTAAATAACGCATTTGCGGAGACGCCAGTAATTTGGGGGCAACCGGGGTGGGCGCACCGGCAGTCAGCACAAATAAGTTATCCGCTAGAGGCGATCGCGAAATGATCTCTTTGGGTGACATTTTATTAATCAACACATCACTCAGTCCTTTGAAGTTAGGAATATCTAACATCTGGTGCAGGGCTGGTCGGCGTAAATTCGCATCGACTAATAACACTCGTTGACCCATCAGGGCGGCAGTTTGGGCCAAATGCAAAGCAACGGTAGACTTACCATCCCCCACTTGCGCGGATGCAATGGTCAAAGAACGGATGGGGAAATCCGCCGCGAGAAACCGCAGTTTCGCAAATAGCAAACTAAAGGCTTCCAGGAACTCAGGATTGTCAGAATAGCCCCCCACGGGTTGATTGGCATCCGATGCGGCGCCAGAATTGGTCAAGGATAAAGAACTGGTATCTTCTGAGGATATCGTCAATTTTGTGACGCCGCGATCGCGGGGAATAATTCCCAACATGGGAAATGGAACCAGATCGTCGATATCTTGAGGGGTAAAAAAGATATTCCGAGCGATATCGATCAGCAAAACCACCCCCAACCCTAATCCTAGACCGGCGATCGCTGCCATCATCAAGAGTTTTTTTCGAGATTCTCCATAAACCGGAATCACCGAACCATCGGGGTATCGAGGTAAATCTGGTTTAGAAACTACTTGCCAAGGAACTTCTTTTTGGGCTGCCTCAATCAGTAGTTTCTGACGATTGTCCAAAAGTTGATAAAACGTTTGGTTGCTAATTTGTAATTTATTTTGCAATTGATTATATCGACGGGAAATTTCGGGAAAGTCACGAGTTCTTTGTTGTAAAACAAGTTGTTCTTGCTCTAATACTCTTTTACGGACTTCCAAGATATCAATTTGAGTTAATGTATCCACGATCTGAACAATCCGACCCTGACGAATCTCGTTCGGCAATCCCAGCAACTGTGGATTATTTTCTGTATCTGTGAGGTTTTCTCCCAAAGCCGTCTGTGCCTCCGCTCTCAGGGCGGCTAAAATATTTTGTTGCTCCTCCCTGAGCACAGAAATCACCGGGTTCTCCTCTTTAAAACGCACCAACTCCGTGGAAATCTGAGTTTCTACAGCTTGTAACCGTGCCAACAGGTCTTGATAGCGAGTTCTTTGGAGCATGGTAAACTCTTCTACGGCTTCATTGTTGGTGGTGATTCCCAGGGATTGTTTTAAGTTTAGATAGAGGGTTCTTTGTTCAGCGAGTAACTGATTCACTTCAAACAGTTGACCATTTAAAGTGCTTCTTTGACCCGCTAACTCAGTGGCTAAAACACTCAAATCTGTCAAATTATATTTTTGCTGAAGTTCTTGAATTTGGTTTTGAATGCGATTCATTTCTGCCTCTAATCCGGGCAGTTGTTCATCAATAAACTTCACCCCTTCACTAATGCGACTGCGGCGTTCATCTAAGCTATATTGTAAGTATTTATTAGCAATAGCATCTAAAATAAATAAAACTCTTTCTTGGGTTTTTTCCTGACCTTCCGTAGGCAATTGTGTATCTTGATATACGACTTCGATTAATTTTGTCGCCCCCTCTCTGGCATTCTTGCCGACAACAACCTGCCGAACTATCAGACCTTGTCTGAGTTGAAATTTTTGAAAATCTGGATACTTAGTTTGAACTTGTTTCAGAATTGCTTCTAATATTTGAGGACTTTGTAAAATTTGTAGCTGAGTCACATAATCCAGCCCAGTGGCTCCGGCAATTCTATTAGTTCCCGTTAAGGCACCGGGTTCAGCCTTAGCGCCTTCAGAAGTTAAAGGTTCCACTAATAACTGAAAAGACCCGGTGAATCCCAGAGGGGATGAGGGAACGAACTTGAATGCCAGCCCACCAAATAAGATGGTGGGAATCAGACTTAGCCACCCTTTTCTTAATAAAATTCTGACCAGTGGGAAGATGATATTGGCTTTTTTCTGCTTGGGTGCGTTTTCTTCATCCACCTCATCGTCTGTATATGGCAATGGTGGCGGCAACTGCGGCGCTACCGGCTGAAGCGGTGACAGTTGCTCAAAATCCTGTGCTGGTTCGATTTTATTTTCACTGTATTGTTTTGTTTCCATTGTCACCTCTGTGTTGGTCAGCCACTGCGATAAGCACTAGACAAAAGCCAGATCCAAGCTGGGCATTTTGATCTAGTGGAGTCAGGTTTAAGCCCTTGATACTATTATTGTAGGCTTTTAATCCGTTGACCACTCGATCGCCGACCGTTCTGGGGTTTGGCTGAAAAATGCACCCTCGCATCGGAGATGAAACAGCTTATATACGCTTGATTGCGGCGATCTTCAAGTTTTTTTGACAATCAAGCCTCCCATTCTGGTGAGTGGGGCGAATTCTAGGCAGCATATGGCCACTTTTTTGTTCCAGTAAACCACCCTAAAAAGACACAAGGAGGTTGATTCTTTGCTTCAACACTCCTTGGACTGAACTGGACTGAACTGATTAATTTTTATCGAGACGGATTTACCTAGGATAATTTAACCTTTTTTGGGACTGGATTCTGCCAGGACGAATCGCGATCGCCCGCCGTGATGGAAGAGTAAGATTTTTGTTCAGCATTCAAAGATGAAAGGAATAAGTCTATAGTTTCCTGTCTCACCCATCCTTTGCGGACTGCCAGTTCGCCAAATCGTAAATTGACTTGGTTTTGTTCTTCTAAAATTCTGCTGATTTGTACATCATCTAACAAGGCTGCGGCTTTGAGATATTGACCCAAGGGTTGTGGGTTCATTCGGGGTAATTGAGGGAATTGTTCGGCAAAGAAATCAACAGTTTCCGGCTTCAGCCACCCATACATCGTCAAAAAATCTCCTAAACGCAAATTTGGCCGTTTACGTTGCTGTTCTATAATGATTTCTAATTGTGCATCCGAGATTAAGCCCGCCTGTCGCAAATACACCCCTAGGGGAACTTTGTAATTATAACAATTGAGTTTTTGCTGCAATAATAGCCAGAAAAAGGGCATATCTTCGACTAGGTAACGTTTGGCCAATCTCTGGGGTTCAGACATCAACCGATGCAGCCATTCTATGCCGAGTTCACTCATCCATTTAGGCGATCGCGCCCGATAACCCGCTTCAAAATCAATGGTCGCACCAATGGCCAAAAACACTTTAATATGAGGCAGTCGATGCTTATACTTAGCAATCCACTTTTCTTGTTTAGGCGCCCCCACGCCGATCCCTAAAACCGTGGCTTTGGATTTATTGATTAAATCAATAATATATTCACATTCTTCATCGTTTTTTTCAAACCCAAAAGATGGTGAATAAGCGCCAATCACCATCTTTCTGCCGACTCGTTTATTAATATTTTCCTGGGCTTTTTGGGCAACCCCTTCCGCCCCACCTAACAGAAAAATTTTGATTGATTCATCATGCTTATAGTATTGGTAAAAAGCTGGAAATAAATCTGAACCAGACACTTTTTCTTTCAGGGGTCTGCCTAATAGTTTTGAGGCATACATTAAAATCTTGCTATCACAAACTAAGTAATCAGCCTCTTGATAAATGTGATAAAAATCCGGATCTTTTTGTAGCTTCATTAAGTGGTCTACATTCGGAGTGATCACAAATCCACCCTGCTTGAGCTTTTCTAAAAGTTCTATCTTAGAAAAATTGTCAAATGATACATTAAGAATCTTAACTTTATTCATAAAAAAACCTCCTTAAATTACTTGGTTTCCTTAGGTAAATAGATGTTTTTTGTCCACTGAGTGACTCGGAGATATTCGGAGATATTTTTTGGGATGATGATTTGGTGGTTATACTCCAAAAAAATACGGATTATTTGGCTATCTTAATCTTCAATTGCTTTAATTTTAGCTAAATTGAAAACAAATCCACCCCAAAGCTGAATATCTTTACAAAAGCTTTAAGTTTTTTCCGTGTTTTACTGGATTAAGTTGTTTCAGCTTTATAAAAGCTTTAAAAACCTGAGACTTTTCTCAGTAAAAATCACGATGTACCGATGCCGTTAGATAATTGCCCCTGAATGGATCCACGGTTGCTGTTGTCAGGGCGGGAAAGCGGTTTGCTTTGCTGGACAATCAGCGGCTTTCCTTAGTCCAGAAGGTAAAGAACCCGATCTTTTGTCCCATGTTCCTGGGTCTGTCACCGCGATCGGCAAATTTCGGCAAATTTACGAATGATGTGTTTACCGAAAAGTAAAATAAACAGGCGCCATCCGTAATACTGATCGGGGATTTACGTAAAACTACTGAAAAACCTACTGGAAAACTACTGAAAACAAGCGAAAATTTATCGATAATATAGATTAGGGGGTTTTACCCACCATTAACCGACACCAGCAAATAATCAAAGCTGGTTCAATTTTATCCTCAAAATTCGCGGATGGCTATCCTTCGGGGTAAAATTGTCATAGTTTGTTATAGTTTGTCATTTACTTGGGCATCAATTCTGGGCATCAGTTCATGGAAGTATCATTTTCACCCCGTAAGTGTTGGGAAATTTATGTAACCATTTTTAAAGACAGAGGTCAGCGGTTTCTAAACCCTGTCCTATTTCTGTCCTATTTCTGGCTCGATCTTTTCTATCGGTCTATGATTAATCGAGACTAATAATTTAGTTGAATTTAGTTTAATTTATTTTATAGTGATTTTTCTTTCCAAATCGCATCAGCCACCCGACAAACATCCCACATTTCTGGTAAGTCGTGAACCCGGACAATATTCGCTCCATTGGCGATCGCGGCACAACAAGCGGCAGCGGTTCCCCAGACTCGTTTTTTTGGTTCAGGTTGGTCTAATATTTTGCCAATAAAGCTTTTCCGAGAAGCGCCAATTAAAATCGGTAATCCCAGGGATTTAAACTCACTTAATCGTCTGAGTATTTCTAAATTTTGTTCATAATTTTTGGCAAAACCAATGCCCGGATCAATGATAATTTGCTCCCGATTTATCCTCCGGGCGATCGCGGATTCAATTCTTGCTTGAAAAAACTGATAAATTTCTCCAATTAAATCTTGATAATCCGTCATCTGTTGCATATTTTGCGGGGTTCCCCTCGTATGCATTAAGATTACTGGCACTCCCAATTCTGCGACTAACGGTAACATTTGCGGATCGGCTATACCACCCGTAATATCATTAACAATATTTGCCCCAGCGTTGATCCCAGCGGCGGCTACTTCAGAGCGAAATGTATCCACAGAAATTAAAATGCGATCGGGAATTGGGGGATTCTCATCGTCGCCGCAACGTAAGGCTTGGACAATGGGCACAACCCGGTTTAATTCTTCATCAAGGGAGATAATTTCTGCACCGGGTCGAGTGGATTGCCCACCGATATCAATTATATCGGCTCCACCGGCAATCAGGGATTTTGCCTGTGCGATCGCCGCTGATTTGGTATTAAATTGACCCCCATCACTAAAACTATCTGGGGTGACATTTAACACACCCATAATATAGGTGCGATCGCCCCAAGGAAATGAATTTTGATTGTGCATAATTCTTTGCTATTTTTGCCTTGTTATTCGTTATTCGTTATTGGAGTAATTTGCGAACAAATAACGAATAACAAATAACCAACCACAAATTTTATTGATAATTCACAATGCGTGACCAACTCTTCGGCGTCAGGCTGGCACCCCCGACCAATACGCCATCGATTTCTGACTGAGCCATAATTTCATCAATATTTTCTGGCTTCACAGAACCGCCATATTGAATCGGTACATCAGAATTAATCAGCTTGGAGCGAATCAAACCAATCACGCGATTAGCTTCCTCGGAGGCACAAGTATCTCCAGTGCCGATCGCCCAAATCGGTTCGTAGGCAATCACCAAATTACTTTGGTCAACCCCGACCAAATCTTGCTTCAACTGGCTGAAAATATGAGATTCCGTTTCTCCAGCATCCCGCTGTTGCTTGGTTTCACCCACACAGAGAATCGGGGTCAGGCCATGTTTTTGCGCCGCTAAAATGCGCCGATTCACCGTCTCATCAGTTTCACCAAAATACTGACGGCGTTCACTGTGACCAATCACCACATAATTCACGCCAATTTCCGTCAGCATTGGAGCCGAAATTTCTCCGGTATAAGCGCCTTCATTTTCCCAGTGAACATTTTGGGCCCCCAGTTTCACGCGAGTTCCCTGCAAATTCGCCGCCATTACACTCAAATTTGTGAAAGGAACACATAACACCACTTCCCGCTCTGTTGGAGTATTCTCTAGCTCAGGCATAAATCCGTCCACAAACTCCAGAGACTCTGCCTGAGTCTTATACATTTTCCAGTTACCGGCCAGAATAATTTTTCTCACAGACGTTAAATTCAGATTAACAAGACAACAATAAAGTAATCCCCAGTTTATCGGAAAAGGGAGACAGACCCAAATTCTGCGATCGGGTATCGGGTGTCGGGTATCGGGTGTCGGGCAACGCTGCACAGGCAACGGGCAACGCTGCACAGGCAACGCTGCACAGGCAACGCTGCACAGGCAACGCTGCACAGGCAACGGGCAACGGCGGAAAATAATTGATAATGGTAGGGGTCGAAGGAGGCTTCACAACCTCCCCCTCCCATTCAGAACGGAGCGTGCCACTTTCACGGCACGTAGCTCCTGGCTGTGCCTGCTTACCGGGCAATCCTACTACTAACCCTCACCTAGCTTTCCGGCCGGCTTCACAAGGGAAGATAATGAGTCTCACCCGTGGGGCGCGGTGCCTCTGACCTAGAGAAGTTTTACCTTCTCTGGAATCCAGGTCTTACGCACTGTCCTACACATCCTGAAAGTTATCCTTCTTTAAGATGGCCTAACCTAGACCACGCGGACGTTTCAGGCTTTGGCATTCCGCTTTCCGCGTGAACGAATCGCACTATCAATTATCAATTATCAACCATCAACTATCCTATTTCTCTGATTTGGCTGTCCAGGATTGATCGTAAACCTGCTTGTAATAGTCTTGATATTTATCCGATAACAAGGGTTGCCACCAATCTTGATTGGTTAAAAACCACTGAACGGTTTTGCGTAAACCTTCTTCAACGGTGACAGAAGGACTCCAGCCTAATTCAGTTTTAATCTTGGTGGCATTCATGGCATAACGCCGGTCATGTCCTGGTCTATCCGTGACAAAAGTAATTAACTGATCGCTGGGCTTAACAGGCAAATTTTCTGCCGTTTCATCCATCAGTTTACAGAGCATTTTTACTAAGTCTAAATTTTTTACCTCATTGTTGCCGCCAATGTTGTAAGTTTCCCCTGGTTTACCGAGGTGAATCACATGATCTAAAGCACTACAATGGTCTTCCACATACAGCCAATCCCTTACATTTTGCCCATCGCCATAAACGGGCAACGGTTTGCCTAGTAAAATGTTGATACACATTAAAGGAATCAGCTTTTCGGGGAAGTGATAAGGCCCATAATTATTGGAACAATTAGTAATTAAGGTGGGCAGTTTGTAAGTGTGATAGTAGGCGCGGGCTAGGTGATCGCTACCGGCTTTAGAGGCAGAATAAGGACTATTTGGGGCGTAGGGAGTGGTTTCCGTAAAAGCCGGATCGTCTGGGCCAAGACTGCCGTAAACTTCGTCGGTGGAAACGTGGAGAAAACGCAGATTTTCCGGTGAATTGAGATTGCCAAAATGCTGCCGGAATGCTTCTAAAAGGGTGAAAGTTCCTACCACATTGGTTTGAATAAATGCATCGGGGCCAAGGATGGAGCGATCGACGTGGGATTCGGCGGCAAAGTGGGCTACAGTATCAATGGCTTCTTCGGCTAAAAGGCGACTGACCAGGGCGCGATCGCAGATATTTCCCTCTACAAACCGAAACTCTGGTTTTTCTTCTAACGCCGCTAAATTCTGACGATTTCCCGCATAGGTTAAAGCGTCCAACACTACCACTCGATCGCTAGGGTAATGTTGGCACCAGTAATGGACAAAGTTTGAAGCAATAAACCCGGCGCCTCCCGTGACCAGTAAGCGATGTGGCGGGCGATTTTCTGGTAGTTTGATGCTAGATGTCATTTAATTAATCACACTTAAATACAAATTGGACAATCTCCAAAAATATTATAAAATATATGAGCTAATATTGCCAATATTTTCAGAGATTGCCCAATAATTTTTTTGTCCAATAATTTAATATCTTCTGTGGGCAATTTATTCAAGCGGAATGAGGGCAAGTAAAAGGCACGATCGCCAGCTAATGCTAAATTGCCGCCCAGAGACATATATTACATTTTATTGTATTTTTCACCGCAGACTTTGAATAGCCAAAAGCAAATCTGACCAGTGAACTCCTTCCAGGTTTGGTAACACAATATGCGCTTGTCCTACGCGATCCCCAGGACCGAGACCCACCACCCACATCCCCGCAGCTAAAGCCGCTTCTATGCCAGATTCGGCATCTTCGATGACTAAACATTCTCTGGGCAATAAACCCAACTCTTCCGCAGCGTAAACAAAGACATCCGGGGCGGGTTTAGGGCGATTCACATTGTAAACATTTGTAATCACATCAATGCGATCGCGGATGCCCAACCTGTCCACCACCCGGTGAACATTTTGACTGGCTGAAGCAATTCCGGTTTTGATATTTGCGGCGCGTAATTCATTTAATAAATTCTCGACTCCGGGCAATAACTGGTCAGAATTCATTGTTTGAATAAATTCTAAATAATAGCGATTTTTGCGATCTAAGAGTTCTTGAATTTTTTCCTCAGAAATTTCCCGATCGCCGAGCATTTTTATTAAAGAATCTCGCCGAGATAATCCCCGTAATTCCTCATTAGCTTCTCGGTTAAAAGGAATGCCTTCTTCATCCGCTAATTGTTGCCAAGTTTGATAATGATATTCGATGGTATCTGTAATCACCCCATCCATATCAAAAATCACCCCTCGGATTTGGGGCAGAGTAGAACTTTCCTCCAGATTCAGGGAATTTTTATGCTCTTTTGCCAAGTTAGAAGAATACATCATTAATTAGTCCGTCAGTGTAGATCAATCCATTTAATCATACATTTTCTGGAGGAAGTTACTACTGACCCAATCTGGGTAAATTTATCCCCTGATTTACCCAGAGTCAGCTTGACACAAATCTACCCGCCCTACAGGAATTTTAGGCTGACTGAAGCACAAATCACTGAAGTACAAATCTTTGTAGGGGTTTGTAGGCGGTTCTGTTAATCGGATAATCGGCAAAACCCTGTAACGTGATGAAAAAGAGAAATAACATAGGGTTCGCAACCAGCGCGTTTACCCCTATTTCCTGATTTATCTTCGATGTAGCAACAGTCTTACTCGATGATATGGCGATGATATGGCGATTATCGGCTCTAATCAATCGCCCCAAACCCCTCAAGCTAGGTTTAGGGGGGTTTGGGGCGATCGGTGCCACCCATGTCTGTTTATGAGGCGTTTCGCAGTTGCGCCGTCCGCACGGTCAAGGTAAGAGACTGTGAACCCCGCTGAATTTCAAAGCGTAAACTTTGATTCACATTACTTCTGGCCACAATTTCTTGTAATTGAGCGGCAGTGGAGACGGCTTTATTTTCTACCTTGGTAATCACGTCTCCCCGACGAATGCCCGCCGCTTCCGCAGGAGTATTGGGCATCACTCGCATGACTAATACGCCATTGGTTTCTGGGAGGAAAATCGTAGAATTCGGGTCATTATTATTTTGTTTGGCCAGTTCAGGAGTTAATGTCACCATCTGAATGCCAACATAAGGATGGGGAACTTCTCCACCTTTGGCTAGGATATCTTTCACATCTTTGGCTTGGTTAATCGGAATCGCAAAACCAATCCCATTGGCATCAGCCCGAATTGCGGTATTAATCCCAATCACTTCGCCGCGTTCGTTGAGCAATGGACCGCCAGAGTTACCGGGATTAATGGCCGCATCAGTTTGAATAAAGTCGATTCGTTTATCAGGGATTCCCGCTTCCGCCGAAGACCGAGATAAGGTGCTGATGATTCCCAGGGTGACAGTATTATTTAATCCCAAGGGGTTGCCCACGGCGATCGCCCAATCCCCCACTCGAATATTAGAAGAATCTCCTAATTTAGCTAAGGGTAAATTTTCCCCACGCGGATTAATTTTGACCACTGCTAAATCAATCACCTCGTCAATTCCCGCCACCTCTCCTTCAAAAGTGCGTCCGTCTTTGAGGGTGACGGTGACTTTATCCGCTTGACTCACCACGTGGGCATTGGTGAGGACGATGCCCTCGCGATCGATGATAAAGCCAGATCCTTGACCGCGTTGCAGTTCTTGTTGGGGGACCTGTGGAATCATTTGGTCGCCAAAAAAGCGGCGGAAAAATGGGTCTTCAAACAACGGATCCATTTGCCGAGTGACTGTGCGTTCGGTATCAATTCTCACCACCGCTGGGCCGACTTGTTCCACTGCTGAGGCCACAAAACTACCAGCTTGAATCGGGGCAGGTGAGGGCTGAAGAGCGACCAAACTGCTGGATACCGGAGAATTTGAGGCGGTTGCTGGGGGAGATGCTTCGGAAGATAGCACCCGCAAAGTGCTAAAGGCTAACCCCACGCCTAAAACGAAGGTGAGAAGATAACTGCCTAGTTGTAACCCAGAAATAGAAGACTTTGAACCACGCATAGTTGTTAATCCAAGGGATAGTATTTGAGTAAAACTTAATCGGATCTACAGTGGTTAATCCGCAGATTCCAGATTTGACGATCCTAAATCTGCCTTAACTGATTGATTCGGAAACAGGATTTAGAACCCAACATGACCACAAGACAGAGGAAGTGACTTCAGCTAAAAGCGATCGCGCTGCCCTCGATCGCTTTTAGGCTTAAGTTCTACTTTAATAATAGCCTAGGGATCGCTTCAACCGGGAAACCCTACTTGGTGGGGTTGGTTTTCCCAATCATCGGTGCATCACTACGGATTAATATATATAAGACAGAGAGTGCCTTTCTCTACTGGTGATTTCTGCTTTGAGAAATCACCAGTAGAGAGATGAAATTCCCTTTAGACATCTTCTGAGACGCGAATTATGTAGTTTTTGTTTCTGTTTTTCGCTCGGCGTTTAAATTTTAACCGGATAACTTTTATTCAAGTTTCCAGTAATATCAGCACATTTAAAGTTATTCTATTTGATTCTATCCAGGAGAGTTAATCATGCAACCTACCGACCCAAATAAGTTTACGGAAAAAGCTTGGCAATGTTTGGTGAGAACCCCAGATATTGCGAAACAAAACCAGCATCAACAAATCGAAAGCGAGCATTTGATGAAATCTCTCTTGGAACAAGAGGGGATGGCTAGTAATATTTTTAGTAAAGCCGGAGTCTCGCTTTCTAAGTTGCGCGATCGCACCGAAGAGTTTATGCGGAATCAGCCGAAAGTTTCTGGCAGTAGTTCTTCGATTTACTTAGGTCGCAGTTTAGATACGTTACTGGATCGGGCAGAAGAATATCGCCAGCAGTACAAAGATGAATTTATTTCTATCGAGAATTTGCTGCTGGGTTTTGCCAAAGATAGCCGATTTGGTCAGGGAATTTTCAAGGAATTTAATTTAACCGAAAGTAAAATAAAGGACGTTATTCAACAAATTAGAGGAACCCATAAAGTGACCGATCAAAATCCTGAAGGCAAGTATGAATCTTTAGAAAAATATGGTCGCGACCTGACCCAATTAGCTCGCGAAGGTAAACTCGATCCGGTGATTGGTCGCGATGAAGAAGTGCGCCGGACGATTCAAATTCTTTCCCGTCGGACGAAAAATAATCCGGTTTTAATTGGGGAACCGGGGGTAGGAAAAACCGCCATTGTTGAGGGTTTAGCCCAGCGAATTATTAGCCGAGATGTGCCAGAATCTTTGCGCGATCGCAAATTAATTGCGTTAGATATGGGGGCATTAATTGCCGGGGCAAAATATCGCGGGGAATTTGAAGAACGCCTGAAAGCGGTGCTTAAAGAAGTGACCGACTCTCAGGGACAAATTATTATGTTTATCGATGAAATTCATACGGTGGTTGGGGCTGGGGCGACCCAAGGGGCAATGGATGCGGGTAACTTGTTGAAACCTATGTTAGCGCGGGGTGAATTGCGTTGTATTGGGGCAACAACTTTGGATGAATATCGCAAGTATATAGAAAAAGATGCCGCTTTAGAACGGCGGTTTCAATCGGTGTATGTGGATGAACCTACGGTACAAGATACGATCTCGATTTTGCGGGGTTTAAAAGAACGCTATGAAGTGCATCACGGGGTAAAAATTGCCGATACCGCAGTGGTGGCAGCAGCAATGTTGTCGAATCGGTATATTAGCGATCGCTTCCTCCCGGATAAAGCCATTGATTTAATCGATGAATCGGCGGCAAAATTAAAAATGGAGATTACTTCCAAACCGGAAGAAATTGATGAAGTTGACCGCAAGATTCTCCAGTTAGAAATGGAGCGTTTATCCCTGAAAAAAGAGGAGGACGCTTTATCTAAAGAACGGTTGAATAAGCTAGAAGTAGAATTAGGGGAACTGAAAGCAGTTCAGCAGACTCTTAATGCTCAATGGCAATCAGAAAAAAATGTGATTGACCATATTCGGTCGATTAAAGAAAGCATCGATCGGGTGAATTTGGAAATTCAACAAGCGCAACGAGATTATGATTATAATCGGGCGGCAGAATTGCAATATGGCAAGCTGACTGATTTGCAGCGGCAATTGCAACAAGCGGAAAAGAATCTAGGGGAAATGCAAACTAAGGGCAGTTCTTTATTGCGGGAAGAAGTCACCGAGTCTGATATTGCGGAAATTATTTCTAAATGGACGGGAATTCCCCTGAGTAAATTAGTCGAATCGGAAAAAGAAAAGCTGCTACATTTAGAAGATGAACTGCATCAACGGGTGGTGGGACAACACGCAGCGGTGCAAGTTGTGGCAGAAGCAATTCAGCGATCGCGGGCCGGTTTATCCGATCCAAATCGTCCCATTGCCAGCTTTATTTTCCTTGGGCCGACGGGGGTCGGGAAAACTGAATTAGCCAAAGCTTTGGCGGCAAATTTATTTGATACCGAAGAAGCTTTAGTGCGAATTGATATGTCGGAATATATGGAGAAACACACCGTTTCTCGTCTCCTGGGTGCCCCTCCTGGATATGTGGGATTTGACGAAGGGGGGCAACTCAGTGAGGCAATTCGCCGTCGTCCTTATGCGGTAATTTTGTTTGATGAAATCGAAAAAGCCCATGCAGATGTGTTTAACATTATGCTGCAAATTTTGGATGATGGGCGATTAACCGATGCCCAAGGTCATACGGTGGACTTTAAAAATAGCATCATTATTATGACTAGCAATATCGGTTCACAATATATATTAGATATTGCTGGGGATGATTCCCGCTATGAAGAAATGCGGAGTCGGGTGATGGAAGCCATGCGGAATAGTTTCCGTCCCGAATTTCTTAACCGGGTGGATGATATGATTATTTTCCACAGTTTGGTGAAAGAACAGTTGCGGGAAATTATTAAGCTGCAAGTGGAACGGCTGAAAGAACGTTTAGCAGAACGGAAATTATCCCTGAAACTATCAGAATCGGCTTTAGATTTTATTGCCGATATTGGCTACGATCCGGTTTATGGGGCGCGACCGTTAAAACGGGCAATTCAGCGCTACCTAGAAACAGCGATCGCTAAGTCGATTTTGCGGGGAGATTTCCTCACGGGCGATCTCATTTTTGTAGATGTAGAAGATGAGCGTTTAGCCTTTAAGCGTTTGCCCGCAGAAATGCTGACTTCTTTGTAACTCAGAAACCGGGTTTCTCTGTAGGGTCTGGTGGGTCGGCAGACATTTTTCTTAGAAACCCGGTTTCTTTTGCTTTGTGTTAGGCGGCGGCAATATTTATTTACAAAAAAGGACTTACGCAGCTACTCCGCATTGTATTGGTGCGTTATTCTGCCGCTAACTTTTGATAATTGGCGGGAGTATTATTTATATTTTTCGGCAGCCTTAAGGCTTGATCGTCCTGGCAATATGCTTTAATTAAGATCCATAAATCCTTTTTTGTGGTGCCTAATTCACGCTTTTCTTTACGTACAGTTCTTTTGCTGGTGACAATCGAATTATCACCGGATATGAACAACTGATTCGGGTCTTTTCCTGTCCATTCAATTTTAAATTTATTCTCCAGCTTATCTTCTGGAATACTAATTTTATCCCCATAAGTCAGGGCAAGTAATGACTCAACAAATCTTAGAACATTGCTCCTTGTAATTTGTAATTTCGTTTTTAGCGTATTTTCGTGGCATTCTGATATTTTCAGTAAAAGTTGCAGTGGCTTTGGGTGAGTTCGCCCAAAGCCACTGGGTTGATTCAAGGGTTAAAGCTAATTAGATCAAAGGTTTCGCGATTTGTTTGGGCAAGAAGGATAAGCTTGAGAAACCGGGTTTCTGCGACAATTGTGGCTGAATATCAAAGATTTCATTAAGAAACCCAGTTTCTAGGTTTCTGGAATTAATCGGACGATCGCACAATAAATTTTCGATTTTTAAGGGAGAAAACCGATAGTAATTGGTATGCTGGGCAGCCTCTAATTCCAGACAGTCTATCAGCGATGGCAAATAGTCCACGGTGGTGACTCGATAAAATGTGCCAATTTCTCGAATATGCGGATGATTTCCATGACCAATTTGGGAAATATCGCTATTTTTAGGAAAGACGATCGCCCCATAAACGGGAATTTTTGGGATTTGGGGAATTCTGGGAATATGGGCGATCGCAACTTGCATAGTTTGGTGGGGATAGAGAGAGTTTGCCGCTTTGATTAACTCGGCTTTTTTCGGGGTTTCATTGGCAATTTTCGCTAATGCAGGACTGCTTAAGCCAATAGTAAATGTTTCGCCATTAAAATCAAGGAATGTTAAATGGTCATTTAACAGACTTTTGACTGTTGGCAACTGAATGGCGTCTTTGAATTCTCGCCAAAGGGGAAAGGTCTGGGGATAATCTTGTAAAATTGTTAAGACGCTTTTGGTATAGCGATCGCATTGTTGAAAAGGATTTTTGCCCCAACAACTTTTAATCGGGACTAGGTGATTACCCGTTTGGCAAAACCATTGGTTATTCATCGCATCGCGATCGGTGATAATTTTACCACGATAGCTTTTGGCTTCAATCACCACCACACAGGTTTCAGTAATTACGATAAAGTCAGTTTCTTGGCTGTAACCCACGCCACGAGAAACATGATGTTTGGGCAATATTTTCCAAATAGGTTTAACGGCTTTAACGGCTTTAACGGTTGCTAAGGACATAGTAAATCTCCTGATCTAGTGAGTTGTCAAAAGGTAAACTTGAGAGTTGATTAGCTTCTGGGTTAGGTTCTGATTTGGGCAAATTGGCAGCATGGGGCAGGGAGTTTAAAATTAGTTGTAAAGTTTCAACCCCGTGATTGTCTAAAATTGCCCTGCTATCCGCTAAAATTTGCTGGGTAATTTGTAGTTCTTTTAGAGTGCGAAAATTTTCCGTTTGGGCTGTATTGGGCGATATGTCTCTGATAACAGGTTGGTAACGGTGGCTATGCTTGCGTTTTGGCTTACCAGAGTTATCAATGACTTGTTCGTATCCTGCCCATAGTCCGAGTTGTATTTCACTCATTGATTTCTTCCTCAATTCATCTCGTGTTTGACTGTTCGAGATCAATTGTTACTTTAGGTTTTGGCCTAATCAAATCGATGGGAAAAATTCTGAAACCCATGATACAATTGGGTTTAGGCGTTTGGGCAAGCCTCGCGTTTGGGCGAATTTGCCCAAACAACTCTGATTTTTAGCAAAAATGTCGCAATGGGCAAATACCGCAAAGATAAAATTACATTAGGCAACGTCTTAAAAGTAGTTGAGGCGTTACTGACCCTTGCTGACGAGGAAATTAGCATTCCGGGGGATAAGCTAAAAGCCACGTTTAAGCTGGAATGGGTTAAAGAAGATGAGTTGCGGGTATCGGGAAAGGTTGAACAAAAACTGAGAAACAAAATTCAAACCAGCGAGAAAGGCATCACTAAAGATGATTTATGGACATTGACAGAATGTATTGGAAAGACATTAGAAATATCTCCATCTTTAGATGGAACGAAAAAAGATTCGCCTGAGAAAAAGAAACAGGCAGTCCAGGATGTTCTCGACTGCTTAACAGACTTGAAATTGTTAGAAGATAAAAGACCGCATGGCAAAAATGATAAAAGCGGCTATTGGAAATTTCACCTCAAACTAAAGCATCAGACTGCGGATAAAAAAGACAATTTAAAGGTAATTAAGGACAAATGGGCTGATAATATCGGTTCTGTTCCTGATTTAGAATTAGCGACACCTGCGGAAAAACCGATCGACTGGCGCGAAATTTGCACAAACCTCCTCAATGAAGAAGCCCAGAGACGCCAAGCAACAGGATATGGCATGGGACATGAGGTGGATATTTATGTGCCCTTGGGGTTAGTCAAACCCAAGCAACAACCTCGACGCAGTGGGGAAAATCCCGACTCGACCCAAGGAATGCAGCAATATCAACTCCAAGGGGAAAACGAAATTGAGAAACGCTACGCCTACCAAGATTTTTTAGATCGGGTAATCGCCAAAGCGGATAAAAATTTAGCGATTATTGGGGAACCGGGGGCGGGGAAAAGCACTTGGTTACAGCAAATTGTCCAATATTTATCTACCAGAGAGGTTTTTCTCATTTGGATACCTCTGGCGAATTTAGGGGATTTTACCCTTGAGGAATATTTGCTGAACAGATGGCTAAAAGATGCTTTTTCCCTACTGGAACCGACAACAGCGCAAAAACAAGCCTTAGTGGATTTATTTAATAGTGGCAAGGTGTGGCTGTTGTTAGATGGGGTAGATGAAATGAAAACCGCCAATCCCCTGACCCAAATCTCGAAATCCCTGACGGGATGGGTAAATAAAGCGCGAGTGGTTTTAACTTGTCGTTTGAATGTGTGGGAGGCAAACCCCAATACTTTGCCGAAGTTTGACACCTATCGCACTCTTTGTTTTGAAGGGGAACAGGTGAATGATTTTATTTCTCAGTGGTTTGAGAAGAAAGAAAAACCGGAGTTAGGCAAACAGTTACAAGAGAAATTAGCAACGGCAGAAAGTGCGCGGATTTTCGATTTGGTGAAAAATCCTTTGCGGTTATCTCTGTTGTGTAAAGCATGGTTATTAAATCCGGGGATATTGCCCACCACCCAAGCAGATTTATATCAGCAAATTCGCGATGATTTTTATGTTTGGAAGCAGCAGGAGTTTCCTACTAGCCTCGATGAGCGACAGGAGTTAAATCGACGGTTTGCGAAATTGGCATTTCGGGCGATCGCGGAAAATCGTCCTTTGCACCAGTCGTTTGTTTATTCAGTCTTGGAACAGAAATGGTTTAAGTTAGCAGAAGATTTGGGCTGGTTGAATTTTGTTTATCGGGATATTCGCAACGATGAACCGATTTATGCTTTTTTCCATCTGACGTTTCAAGAATATTTTGCCGCCTTAGCGGTAGATGATTGGGATGATTTTGTACCTCGGAATCATGTAAATTTTCCAGTCCCAGGGAAAGAATGCAGCGAAAACCTGTCATTCCCGCGCAGGCGGGAATCCACTATCCCGGGGAGAAAACCTCAATACCGAATTTTTCAACCGCAGTGGAAGCAGGTAATTTTATTCTGGTTAGGTCGTAGCGATGTTACAGATCAGGAGAAGTTTAATAAGGAGAAAGAGGAGTTTATAGAAAAGTTAGTGAATTTTAATGATGGAGTAGAAAATTTCTATGGATATCGCTCTTTTTTCCTAGCCGCAGCAGGGATTAGTGAGTTTAAAACCTGTTCTCTCGGTGATGCCATTGTTAAGCAGATAGTTCAGTGGGGTTTTGGCTATTACGACCAGGAAGAACAGGAATGGCACACCTTTCTCGATTCAAGTGAAACAGGTGCCAGAGAAATTCTGCCCCAAACTGACCGTAAACGCACTATTCGAGAACTTTGCCAAATTGTTGAAGATCCCCAATTGTCTGAATATCCCCTTATGCAGGCTGCCGAGAGTTTAGGGGAAATCGACCCACGCAATCAAATGGCGATCGCGGCTTTGATCAAAGTTCTCGAAACCACTAAAGATGAAGATACCCGTAGGCAGGTTGCCAAGAGTTTAGGGGAAATCGGACAAGGCAATGAAACGGCGATCGCTGCTTTGGTCAAACTTCTCGAAACCACTAAAAATGAATTTACCCGTTGGCTGGCTGCCAAGAGTTTAGGGGAAATCGGACAAGGCAATCAAACAGCGATCGCTCTCTTGGTCAAAGTTGTCGAAACCACTGAAGATGAATTTACCCGTTGGCTGGCTGCCAGGAGTTTAGGGGACATCGGACAAGGCAATGAAACGGCGATCGCGGCTTTGGTCAAAGTTATCGAAACCACTGATGATGAAGATACCCGTAGGGAGACTGCCTATTATTTAGGGTTCATCGACCCAGGCAATCAAACGGCGATCGCTGCTTTGGTCAAAGTTATCGAAACCACTGATAATGAAGATACCCGTTGGCTGGCTGCCTCTTGTTTAGGGAAAATCGACCCAGGCAATGAAACAGCGATCGCTGCTTTGATCAAAGTTATCGCAACCACTAAAAATGAATATACCCGTGGGCAGGCTGCCTATAGTTTAGGGGAAATCGGACAAGACAATGAAATGGCGATCGCGGCTTTGGTCAGAATTCTCGAAACTACTGAAGATGAAGATACCCATCGGCGGGCTGCCTCTTGTTTAGGGAAAATCGACCCAGGCAATGAAACAGCGATCGCGGCTTTGGTCAGAATTCTCGAAACTACTGAAGATGAATATACCCGTATGCTGGCTGCCGAGATTTTAGGGGAAATCGGACAAGGCAATGAAACGGCGATCGCTGCTTTGGTCAAAGTTATCGAAACCACTGATAATGAAGATACCCGTTGGCAGGCTGCCTCCAGTTTAGGGAAAATCGAACAAGGCAATGAAACAGCGATCGCTGCTTTAGCTAAAGTTATCGAAACCACTAAAGATGAAGATACCTGTTGGCAGGCTGCCTATAGTTTGGGGGAAATCGACCCAGGCAATCAAACGGCGATCGCGGCTTTGGTCAAAATTATCTACACCAATGAATCTGTATTTACCCGTGGGCTGGCTGCCGAGGGTTTAGGGAAAATCATCATTACTGATGAACATCGAAAAACTGTAGTTACTACCTTACAGCCCTACCTCAACCATGAAACCTACGAAAATAACTTTGACCTCTGGACAAACTGCTATAAAATTCTCTGGAAAATTGCCCAAGATTTACCCTATCCAGACTTTTACCACGCATGGCATGGCGAAACCTCTCCCCTTGTGCAAAATCTTGAACTTGCCCAACTCCCTAGAAATTTGCAAACCCAACTCAGCGAAACCAACCTAAACCAAACTGTGCAAGTCTTTTATATCGACGGCAGTAAATTCATCGGTGACGATCCTGCCAAAACAATTTATCGCCAAATGACCCAACAAGGTGGCCGGAAAATAGAGGATAAACCGAAAAATATGGCAGATTTGCAAGACTATTGGGCTGATTTAATTGACGAAAATGATCAACCCCCTGTCCTAATTTTATATCAAGACCCCAGCAACGGAACCGCCCAAGGTTTTAGCGAAACTTTTCTGGATCTTCTCACTCGGTTTGACGGGATAATTTGCCTAATTACCGACCAAACCCACCCACCTTTGCAAACTTTTTCCCCGCAATACCCGCAACTAATTCATAATATTGTTGCGTGGCTACAACGGAGGATTTTAGAAATGTGAATGAGAAACCGGATTTCTTTCGTGGATAATAAAGATAAATTTTGATAGCAGAGAAGAAACCCGGTTTCTTATCCCCAGAAACCGGGTTTCTTTCGTGGATAATAAAGATAACTGTTGGCAGCAAAGAAGAAACCCGGTTTCTGGCCACGGTATGCGATCGCCTTAATAAACTTCGTCGTGACTGCCAATATCAATCAACAAAATTTCAGATTCTCCTGTTTCTTCATTGGTGACAAAATCAAACACAATCCGACAATCATAATCCACGGTACAAGACCAAGCACCTGATAACTCTCCTTTTAACTTATGAGTCCGCAAGATAGCATTAAACGGATCGATGCCTAATAATTCTAATTTTTCGGCAATTCGCTCTTTCAACTGAGGATACTTTTTGACAGTGGTTTTAAGAGCGCGTTTAAAAGCAGATGATGTAACTAAATTCATTAATCTAAATCCGCCATTAACTCATCTACCGTAACTTTTTGCGTTTTTCCCATCTTATATTCTACATGGGCTTCAGCAATGTTAGCCGCGATTTGTTTTCTCCGTTTCTCTTGTAATCGTTTTTGGAGAATTTCAATTAAAAAATTTTGCTCAGAATCAGATAAAGATTCAGCAATTTCTAAAACCTGATTAAAATGGATTGGCTGCATAGTCAAAGAAATTGATTGTATGGGTTAGTGAGTTGGTAATCGAAAATTTAACTCGCACCAGGGCAAGCGATCGATTCTCTAGATCAATTATACTCAAGAAACCCGGTTTCTGCCCACGGTATGCGATCGCTCCTCAAGCAAAAAAAGAAACCGGGTTTCTTTGGTGGATAATAAAGATAACTGTTGGCAGCAAAGAAGAAACCCGGTTTCTGGCCACGGTATGAGATCGCTCCTCAAGCAAAAAAAGAAACCGGGTTTCTTTGGTGGATAATAAAGATAACTGTTGGTAGCAAAGAAGAAACCCGGTTTCTGGCCACGGTATGCGATCGCTCCTCAAGCAAAAAAAGAAACCGGGTTTCTTTGGTGGATAATAAAGATAACTGTTGGTAGCAAAGAAGAAACCCGGTTTCTGGCCACGGTATGCGATCGCTCCTCAAGCCAGAAAAAAAACCGGGTTTCTTTGGTGGATAATAAAGATAACTGTTCTTAGCAAAGAAGAAACCCGGTTTCTGAGAATAGGGGTTGACTGTGGGGATGAGAAACCGGGTTTATTTATGCCTGTGGATCACAAAGATAACTGTTGATAGCAAAGAAGAAACCCGGTTTCTGGGTATAGCATATGCCTAAACCCGGTTTCTGAGTTACTATTAAATTAAACCAAATAAAGTAAACTAAAAATGATCCTAGGGTAAACCGTGTTTTTTTCCATTATTATTCCCACTTACAATCGTCTGCCAATTCTGCAAAAGTGCCTCAAAGCCTTAGAACAGCAAACTATTCCCCCAAATAGCCAAATTTCCGACTATGAAATCATCGTCATCGATGACGGATCTACCGATAATACCCTGGAGTGGCTGCGATCGCACTCTGGGCAATTGCCTCATTTGCGGTGCTTAGAACAATCACATCTTGGCCCTGCCGCCGCCAGAAACTTAGGCATTCAATCAGCCATTGGTGACACAATTATTTTTATTGATAGTGATTTAGTCGTCACCGAAAATTTTCTCTCTGCCCATGCCGCTGCTTTAAAAAAAGCGGAAAAAAAATTCGGTCATTCGCGCATATTTACCTATGGGGCAGTCATCAATACTTGTAACTTTGAAAATCCCACCAGTGAACCTTATAAAATAACCGATTTTTCTGCCGCTTATTTTGCTACCGGCAATGTGGCGATCGCGAAAAAATGGTTAGAACAAGCGGGTTTATTCGATCCGGCATTTTCCCTCTATGGTTGGGAAGACCTAGAATTAGGAGTTCGCCTCAAAAAACTGGGATTAAAACTGATCAAATGTCCCGAAGCTGTCGGCTATCACTGGCATCCGGCCTTTGCCTTAGAGCAAATTCCCCGATTAATTGACCGAGAAATTCAACGGGGAAAAATGGGGGTTTTATTTTACCAAAAACATCCAACCTGGGAAGTTAGGCTAATGATTCAAATGACCTGGTTACACCGAATTCTTTGGGCTACACTCTCTCTAGGAGGAACAATCAACGAACGCAGCTTATCCGGTTTTTTACAATGGTTAATTGACCAAGGAAAACCCCAACTCGCCTTAGAAATTGCCCGCATATTTCTTAATTGGTACAACGTCAAAGCGGTATATCAAGCTTATGCCGAATGTTCCGCCGCCAATAATTGCTAATTACCAATTAAGCATAAAAAAAATCGGAAATTAGCAGAAATTAGCAGAGATTTCTGCTCATCTTGTGCTACCCTAGTTAAGTTGTGAAAAATCGCACATCTGGGGTTTCGGGTGTTTTCCATCCCCATAAGGATGATGAAAATCCGCCCAGATGGAGGATAAACCCGAACGAGGAGAATCAAAAATCATGCCAGTTGTCTCATTAGCGGAAATGCTAGAGTCAGGGGTTCACTTTGGGCATCAGACCCGCCGCTGGAACCCCAAAATGGCTCCGTATATCTTTACCGATCGCAATGGAGTGCATATCATTGACTTGGTGCAAACCGCCCAGTTAATGGAAGAAGCTTATGAGTATATGCGGAGTGCATCGGAAAAAGGGCAAAAAGTTCTATTTGTTGGCACCAAGCGCCAAGCGGCTGGCATTGTGGCTGCCGAAGCAAACCGCTGCGGTTCCTACTATGTGAACCAACGCTGGTTGGGCGGAATGCTCACCAACTGGGAAACCATCAAACGCCGTGCCCAGCGCCTCAAAGAATTAGAAGGCTTGGACGACAGCGGGGCTTTAGATCGTCGTCCCAAAAAAGAAGCTTCTATGCTCCGCCGGGAAAAGGCTAAACTGCAAAAATATCTGGGCGGCATCAAGAATATGCGGAAAATTCCCGATATCGTGGTGATCGTCGATCAACGTCGGGAGTACAACGCCGTACTCGAATGCCAAAAATTAGATATTCCCATTGTGGCTCTGCTAGATACCAACTGCGACCCAGACTTAGCAGATATTCATATTCCGGCGAATGATGATGCAATTCGCTCCATTAAATTAATTGTTGGTAAATTAGCTGATGCTATTTACGAAGGTCGTCATGGAGATGCTCCTCAAGGGGTGGATTATGACGATTATGAAGACGACGATTACGAAGACGACTACGAAGACGACTACGAATCATCCGATGACGATGAATCTTATGATGAATCCGATGATTCAGATGACAATTAATTCATTATTATTCTGAATTAATCAATGATTGATTATTGAAGATTGATTGACTGATTTAATCACCTAAAATCCTCAACCAGTCTTCAATATTATTCTACTGTTCAAATTACCCATAGATTCCTAACTCAGGCAACATGGCGGAAATATCTGCAAAAACAGTCAAAGAACTGCGCGAAAAAACCGGCGCAGGTATGATGGACTGTAAAAAAGCTCTCACAGAAAATAACGGCGATATCAACAAAGCGACCGAATGGCTGCGGCAAAAAGGCATCACTTCCGCAGACAAAAAAGCAGGGCGCGTGGCCGCCGAAGGTATTGTAGACAGTTATATCCACACTGGGGGACGCATTGGTGTCTTAGTGGAAGTTAACTGCGAAACTGATTTTGTCGCCCGTCGGCAAGAGTTTCAATCTCTGGTACGCAATATTGCTATGCAAATTGCCGCCTGCCCGCAGGTGGAATATATCAAAGTTTCTGATATTCCAGAGGCGATCGCCCAGAAAGAAAAAGAGATTGAAATGGGTCGTGATGACCTCGGTTCCAAACCCGATAATATTAAAGAAAAAATTGTTCAAGGTCGCATTGAAAAGCGCCTGAAAGAACTTTCTTTGATGGATCAGCCCTATATTCGGGATCAAAATAAAACCGTAGAAGAACTGGTTAAAGAAAGCATTGCTCAACTCGGTGAAAATATCCAAGTCCGTCGGTTTGTCCGGTTTGTCTTGGGTGAAGGCATTGAGAAAGAAGAGAAAAACTTTGCTGAGGAAGTCGCCGCTCAAACTGGTGGAAAGAAATAACAGCCTTCTGTGGTAATGATTTAGTGGTAATGATTTAAGAGATAAAAGGTAAAAGAAAAGCAGAGGTTCTGTTTCTTTTACCTTTTACTTTTTCGGTTATTAAACTTTTCAAAAAATATGTCCAGTAGCCTGAAACAAGTTGAAAAACAATTAGCTGCGATCGAGCAATCTTCAAAAGCGTTAGCCAATGAATTACATCAGACTTTTTTGAATTATTTAAAATTCTTAGGAAATGCCGTAAAAAAACAACTGATTTTAGCCAGCTATTATCTATGTACGCAAGGATACCCAGAAGCTTTCTTAAGCTTATCTTTTAAAGAAAAACAAGAATTACAATCGGCCATTCGCCAGAATGCTCTCAGCGCGGTTCAGGATTTGTCGATTTTACTCACTTTAACTTTAAGAGTTCAACAAAATTTATCTAATGAAACCGATGAAACAGAAAGCGATGCCGCCGCTGATTCTGATGATTTTTCCGAGAATAATTTAGATGAATTAGAGGAAAATGATGAATCAGCGCTATTAGATGAAAGCAGTTTTCATCAAGTAAGCGAAGAGACAGAAAATCCCTGGGCTGGTCTAGTGTTAACAAATCCAGAGCGGATCTCTCAGTGGCATAAAACATTAGAGCAAGGAATTATAGAAATTTTAAGAACAGTTTCTCGGAAAACTAATGAGGATTTACAATCCTATAAAATTTTACCGAAAAATTTACCGGATATTCCCGATATGTTGTTAGAGTTGGGGGCGAAAAATTCTGGTTATGCTGAACCGATGGGTAATTTGCCCAATATCGTCAATTTGACCATTGAAATTGGCAATGATGCCGAAGGGGAAAAATCCAGCAATCGAGAGAAAAAATATAAGGATGTGATTAATATTTTAAAAATTAATTTACGGTTGTCTGATATTGAGTTTGCCGAACCTCTGTTGATGGCAAAACGCAATCAAATTCGTGAACTTTCCCATCGGTTAAATAGTCTTGTAAAGGAGTATCAAAAGAAACAACAAGAACGCATAATTGCTGAAGCAGAAGCAGCTTGGAGATCGAGTTGGTTTGAAGAGTAGGGGATAAGCCGTGACTACAGAATTACCAGATTGGTTGAGATTACAAAAAGCCTTGTCGATTGAAGCAGAAAAAGGCTTTCAAGACTTGATGGGTCATCAATACCGCTTTAGTGAGTTTTTGCATTTGAGTTTAAAAGATAGTCCTGGGGCATTAGTTGCCACCGATCGCCAACAATGGCAAGATTTAGCCAGTAAGTTTGCTGTCTATCCTAAGTTAGATTCTGAACAGCGAAAAACGTTAATTTCCCAGACTAAAATGTTTTTGCTGCAAATGCAGCAGATCCTCACTTGTCAAACAGAGACTTCCTATCAAATTAAGCGATCGCCCCAGGGAAATTCGGTGGCAGAAAATCACTCACCTTTACCAGATCCGACATCGAGAAATTCCGATCGCTTCGCCAAAGCAACGGGATATAAAAATAAAGAAATTCCGGCATCTAATGGTGGATCTAAGGGGGTGGAATCAACCCAGTCAGGGAAAAAATCTGTGAGGAGCGGCCAAATTTCTCTCGATCAAGGATTGATTTCAGTGCCAGGGCTGGGAGAAAAAACCGGCGATCGCCTAGCCAGATTGGGAATTTACACCGTGCGTGACCTACTATTTTATTACCCAAGAGATCATATTGACTACGCTCGTCAAGTACCGATCAAAGAATTAGAAGCCGGTGAAACCGTGACTATTATCGGCACTGTGAAACGGTGTAATTGTTTTACCAGTCCTCGCAACAAAAAATTAAGTATCCTGGACATTGTGCTCAAAGACCATACAGGTGACATTAAGCTGAGTCGTTTTTTTGCCGGTCGGATGAGTTCTCGCGGTTGGCAAGAACAGCAAAAACGGCTTTATCCAGTTGGGGCAATGGTAGCAGCTTCGGGATTAGTGAAAAAAAGTAAATATGGCACCACCCTAGATAATCCCCAATTGGAAGTCCTCGATCAGATCGGTGGTGAATTGGACTCCAGCACCGTTGGTCGAGTCCTCCCAATTTATGCTCTCACCGAGGGAGTCACCGCTGATGTGGTGCGAAGGGCGGCGCTGAAAATTTTGCCAATGGCGGAACTTTTACAAGACCCCTTACCCGCAGGTCTGAGGAAAAAGTACGGGTTAATCGATTTACCAGAAGCGATCGCCAACATCCACTTTCCCCCCGATCGCCATATCCTTGCCGAAGCCCGGCGCCGCCTAGTCTTTGATGAATTCTTTTATCTACAACTGGGACTACTCAACCGGCGTCATACGGCCAAACAATCCACCACCACCGCCATCTTAGAACCCAAAGGGGAATTGATTGCCGAATTTTATCGGCTGCTGCCCTTTAAACTCACCAAAGCCCAACAGCGAGTCATCAACGAGATTTTCGGCGACTTAGCAAAACCCGAACCGATGAACCGCTTAGTCCAAGGGGATGTCGGTTCTGGTAAAACCGTGGTCGCCGTCGTAGCTATGTTAGCCGCCATTCAATCCGGCTATCAAACCGCAATCATGGCTCCCACAGAAGTCTTAGCGGAACAACATTATAAAAAAATCGTTGAATGGTTCAATTTACTGCATTTGCCCGTAGAACTGCTCACAGGTTCTACCAAAACCGCCAAACGTAAACAAATTTATGCCCAACTGGAAACCAGCGAATTACCCGCGATCGTGGGAACCCATGCCCTGATCCAAGACTCGGTAAATTTCCACCGCTTAGGACTGATTGTGATCGACGAACAGCATCGCTTTGGAGTCCAACAGCGGGCGCTACTACAGCAAAAAGGAGTCGATGGCGTCACCCATGTGCTGACCATGACTGCCACCCCCATTCCCCGCACCCTCGCCCTCACCTTACATGGGGATTTAGATGTCAGCCAGATTGATGAATTGCCCCCCGGACGCCAAGCCATTCAAACCACAGTCCTATCAGGGAAAGACCGCCACGAAGCTTATGACTTGATTCGGCGAGAAATTGTCCAAGGGCGACAAGCTTATGTAGTGTTGCCATTAATTGAAGAATCGGAAAAAATCGACTTGAAGTCGGCGATCGAAGAATATCAGCGACTCCAGGACGTGATTTATCCAGAATTTCAAGTGGGATTATTGCATGGCCGCATGACTTCCGCCGAAAAAGAAGCAGCGATTAATCAATTTCGGGAAAGAGAAACCCAAATTTTAGTCTCCACCACAGTGGTAGAAGTGGGGGTGGATGTACCCAACGCCACAGTGATGCTGATTGAAAATGCCGAACGCTTTGGCCTATCTCAATTACACCAACTACGCGGGCGGGTTGGTCGGGGGGCAGAACGTTCTTATTGTTTGTTAATGACTCATCCCAAAGCCACCGATGATGCCAAACAGCGATTAAATGTGATGGCTCAGTCTCAAGATGGATTTTTAATTGCCGAAATGGATATGCGCTTGCGGGGGCCGGGTCAAGTCTTGGGAACCAAGCAGTCTGGTTTACCGGACTTTGCCCTGGCGAGTTTGTCCGAAGACCAGGATGTATTGATTTTGGCGCGGGATGCCGCCGAAAAAGTGATCGAAAAAGATCCCACTTTAAATCGGTGGCCTTTGTTGAAACTGGAGTTAGATCAGCGCTATCAACGGCTGATGGGTGGGGCAATTTTGACGTGATTTCGGATTAGGGAACGGGGAACCGGGGTGCGGCGGTGCAGGGGTGCAGGGGAAGAGAGGGTGTAGGGTGTAGGGTGTAGGGTGTAGGGTGTAGGGTGTAGGGTGTAGGGTGTAGGGTGTAGGGTGTAGCCCTTCGGCAGGCTCAGGGTAAGAGGTGTAGGGTGTAGGGTGTAGGGTGTAGGGTGTAGGGTGTAGGGGGAAGAGAGATGCATAGAAGAGAGATGCATAGAAGAGAGATGCATAGAATTTTCCTCTTTCCTCTTTCCTCTTCCCTCTTTCCTCTTTCCTCTTTGCTCTTTCCTCTTTCCTCTTTGCTCTTTCCTCTTTGCTCTTTCCTCTTTGCTCTTTCCTCTTTCCTCTTTGCTCTTTCCTCTTTCCTCTTTCCTCTTTCCTCTTCCCCCACACCCCACACTCCCCACACTCCCCACACTTCCCACACTCCCCACACCCCACACCCTACACCCTACACCGATGGCGGCCCCACACCCCACACCCCAAAAGCCCCTCTGCACCTCTGCCTGTTGCCCTACACCCTATTGCCGTTTTGTAACAAACAACAAATAACAAATAACAAACAAAAAACAAAAAACAACAAACAACAAATAAAATTGTAAAAAAAAACAAAAATTTTGACTTTATCACCCACTATCTGTAAAGCTATGTAAAGGTAAAATCAATTCTGTCATTTCATTTCTACTTACAACCAAATTCAAGTGCAAGTAAACACTCTCGAGTTCAACCAGCCTCGGACAGAGGAAGTCTCAAAAAAAACTTCCAATCCGCCATTTACTTTACAGCAGTTAAAGGCAGCGATTCCCGCCGAATGCTTTCAACCTTCGACATGGCGATCGCTCTCATACTTTTTTCTGGATGTGGGCATCATTGCGGGACTATATGCGATCGCGCACACCCTAGACTCCTGGTTCTTCTGGCCAATCTTCTGGCTGATGCAAGGCACCATGTTCTGGGCCTTATTTGTGGTTGGACACGACTGCGGACATCGTTCCTTCTCTCGCCATAAATGGGTCAATGACCTCTTCGGTCATCTTTCCCATACCCCCATCCTCGTCCCCTTTCATGGCTGGCGAATCAGTCACCGGACTCATCACCAAAACACCGGCAACCTGGACACCGATGAAAGCTGGTATCCGGTCAAACAGTCCACTTATGAGCAAATGCTCTGGTATGAAAAGTTCTTGCGCTTTGAGTGGGCATTACTACTGGTCTATCCCCTTTACCTATTTAAGCGTTCTCCCGAACGACCAGGTGGATCTCATTTTATGCCCGGTAGTCCCCTATTTAAACCCTCGGAAAAATGGGACGTAATTACCAGCACGATCTGCTGGAGTCTGATGGTAGCCTTATTGGGTTTCCTCACCTATCAATGGGGCTTTATGTGGCTGGTGAAATACTATCTCGGCCCTTACATTGTCTTCGTGATTTGGCTAGATTTAGTCACCTTTCTCCACCATACCGATCCTGACATCCCCTGGTATCGCGGTGATGATTGGTATTTTCTCAAAGGTGCGCTTTCCACCATTGACCATGATTATGGGTTTATCAACAATATCCACCACAATATTGGCACCCATGTTGCCCATCATATTTTCTTAAATATGCCTCACTACCATCTCAAAACCGCGACTGAGGCTATTAAACCAATTTTAGGAGATTACTATCGTAAATCCGAACGCTCAATCTTTGAGGCTTTTTGGCGTTCTTACAACACTTGTCATTTTGTACCCAATGAGGGCGGACAAGTTTACTATCAACCTAAAACCACACTAGACAACAAATAAAGAAAAAAGATTGATTATCAATCTTCGTTTCTTGGGATGAATTTTGAGGATTATCGCCGGATTCATCCCAACAATAATCCCCTCAAATTCAATTGATATTTTTGATTTTTTATAGACAGATATTGTTTGATATTTGCTGGGGATTTATTAATCAATAAAAATTCATAATCCTGATTATTTCACTATGATGATTTGAATGAAACAGAATGAAAAAGGATGTTTTTTTATCCTTCAATAACAATAAAAACCACAAAAAAACCCAGCTTGGGCTAGGTTTATGTGGTAAATCTTTCCCTAACAAAATCCGCTGGATCATCGAACATCCAAACCTTAATCATCGATTAATAATTGCTCAAAAACATTATAAAAATATCTATTACTCTTGTTCTGGTTTTCCATAAAGAACTTCTTCGACTTCTGCATTAGTTTTGCCTAAAATTCTGGCGATGGGAGAAATTAAACTCGGCTCAATGGATTTCCCCGCAAAAATACTTTGGAGTTCTTTGGGTGAGAGTTTGAAAGTATCGCAAAATTTGACAAATTCTGGGGTACTGACCTGTAAATCTTGTTGTCTTTCCCGCAAGAGAAAGGCGATCGCTCTTGGGCCAAACTTAGGCCGTTCAGCCAGACTCAGATATTTTTTCATCAAAGCATCGACTTTACCGGCATCCGCACCAGCCTGACGCAGCAAATCCAAACAAGCGATGCGTAAAGCTTTGCGAAGTCTTTCCTCTTGATTCAAAATTTCTACGATCTCTTCAGAATATTCAGGACTACAAAATCCCGCCAATGAACCTTTATATAAAATTGGCACATACAGATCGTGTCCCAATTCCCAAGAAGCATCATTATTTGCCGTCATAATCGGACTTTCTCCTGAAAATGATATTCGCTAGTTTCTCAGAAACGATCGCCCGTTGGCAAGTCACTCAAGGGCAAAACTCCCCCGATCGCGTTGGTTCTGAGTTAATTGCTCTGAGGGTTTGCCATCAATCCATCGGCGGATCGGCGGGGATGCTCCCGCTCGGCGATCGCCAACTCAGGATGAATCTTGTCGGACTGAAGCCCAGGGAATCAGACCGGGCTGATTGATCTATCTGGGCAATCCCTCGATTACCCCTATCAGTGCTGTAGTGATTTCCCGATCGGCGAATCATCTCAGGAAGATTAAGAATATAGGCGATCGCGATCGCTTTACCCAACCGCAGCAAGTCAGAGTTTAATCACAAAGCCTGCCCCCGTGAAGACGGGGGTTATTCAACAGTGTCAGTTTTGTTAACAGATGCTCATGTATGCTAAAGTTTAAGAGATGGCATACATACCACTCAGGAAAGCGGTCGAATTTCTGGGTGTACATCCCAACACCGGAGCGAAAATACGCTGATGAAAAGAAGATCAAAAACATCAAAAACACCGCCTACCAAAGACTCTATGATGTCGAATCATCGGTGCGGGATACAGTTGGAGCTACCACGGCTTGCTACTGCCGAGTTAGTTCAACAAAACAACGATCTCACCTCGACAGACAAGTTGCCTATATGTAATCAATCTACCCAGACGCAGAAATTATCCGAGATATCGGCTTTAGATCGGGGCTTAATTTCAAACGCAAAGGGTTGCTTTGGTTACTGGTCAGACTTATGCGAGGCGATTAGCTCACAGTTATTTTTGCCTGTCGTGACAGATTGTGTCGAAAAGGATTTGAATTATTCGAGTTTATGGCACAACAAAACGGTAGAGGCATCGTGGTTTAAGAAAACTCTGTAAAATGTCCAGAAGCCCAACTCACAGCCGATATTCTCTCCATCCCTCACGTCTTTTATTGTCGGATACACGGATTCAGAAGCTACAGTAAGAAAATCAAGGAAGCTCCGAATCTATCTAAACCCAGAACAAAAAAAATTGCTTAAACAATGGTTCGGAGTTAGTAGATTTGTCTACAACGAAACCATTAAATATTTGCAGCAGCCCGATACAAAAGCTAACTGGATGGCGATTAAAACAGGAATCTTGAATGGATTACCTGAATGGGCTAAACCTGTTCCTTATCAAATTAAATCAATCGCCATCAAAGATGCTTGTTTAGCCGTTAAAGCCGCTAAACAAGGGTTTAAGGCAGATGGCAAGATTCGTCAATGCAAATTTCGGAGTCGTAAAGACGTAAAGCAATCAATCTATATACCTAAATCAGCGATTAAAGATTGTGGGATTTACCACAGTATATTGGGAAAGGGTAAATTCAAAGAGTCACTACCCGAGAATTTTAGCGATGGTCGATTAACACTAACTTACGGTGAGTATTACTTGACTATCTCGACAGAATTGCAACAACTAAATTCCGAGAATCAAGGGAGAGTTGTTGCCTTAGCTCCTGGTGTCCGCACGTTTATGACATTTTTTTCGGAAACATCTTTTGGTTGGCTAGGCAAAGATTCTAACTTACACATTCAGAAATTGTGTTTCAAATTAGACAAATTAGTGTCTCGACTATCAAAAGCCAAGTGTAAACAGAAAAGAAATCTCAAAAAAGCCGCGAGTAGACTTGGTTGTAAAATCAAGAACTTAGTCAAGGAATTGCATTATAAGACAGCTAGATTTTTAGTAGAAAACTTTGATGTGATTTTCCTCCCAACATTTGAAACATCACAGATGGTTTCTAAGTCAAGACGTAAAAGAAACAAATCTGTCAGGCTTATGCTAACTCTAAGTCATTATGAGTTTAAGCAATTTCTGAAATGGAAGGCTTGGGAAAACCACAAAATTGTGATTGATTGCAACGAAGCCTACACTTCTAAAACGGTGTCATGGACTGGTGAAATTATCAATAATTTGGGTGGAGCAAAAACGATTAAATCGAATTCCACCCAATTAAAGATGGACAGGGATTTAAATGGTGCGCGAGGGATCTTCCTACGTGCATTGGTTGATACGCCTTGGTTGAGAGAGTATCTCAACTTATGTGTTTGTTAGCAAATGTTAGCAAAAAAGTATCGGCAATTGATCGATCTGCCTGCTTGATCTAGATTTGTTGACATCCAGTCAGATTAAGCAGCGATCGCTGCGAATCTGATCATTTTCCATTAAGATAGGGGCATTGATCTGTGTGTATTTCGCTTTCACGAGTGGAAAGCCACAGCTTTAGAGGAGTAGTCCAAATCGGCTTAACTGCCGATCTTAATCGACAAAAAGACCAAATTCACTTGTACATCAGGAAGCGCTATCACCCGCCTCGCTTCCTCCCTTTACCATATAGGGCTCAGTAGCGGTATTTTTGGACAATGAACGGAAAACAGCGATTCTCAAATCTTACAGCGCCCGCAAAAGGCGTCATTATCGGCGGTTTAGCTGCCGCAGCCAGCGCGATCGCCACAGTCGTGGCGCCCAGCGCCCCGGCTGAAGCAGTAGTGTCTCCAGTGTCACCGGCACCCACAACCCCCGCACAACCACTGAATCCTAACCTGGGTGGAACCCCAACCGAAACGCCGACGCCGACGCCGACCCCGACCCCGACCCCGACGCCGACCCCGACGCCGACCCCGACGCCCACCCCGACGCCCACCCCGACGGAGACCCCGACGCCGACCCCGACGCCCACCCCGACGCCGACACCTACTCCGACGCCGACCCCGACGCCGACCCCGACGCCCACCCCGACGGAGACCCCGACGCCCACCCCGACGCCGACACCTACTCCGACTCCGACACCAACCAACTTTGGCCCACTGAGTGCGGCTTTCGTTAACGCGCAGGCAGCGGCGTTGGGTCTGACTCCAGCACAATATATGGCTTTACCCTTGGTGCAGGAAGCGATCGCCAGATTTGGTGCCGGGGCTGAGGCTTTTCTGGCGGCATTTGCAAAACGTGGCCTTGGCCTTGACGCTTACCGCAACTCCGCATTTATCAACCTTATTGCCACTGTGGCCAATGCTGATGACGCCATTCGTGTCTTTAACGCCTTATCGGACAAGCAGTTGGCCTTGCTCTATCGTTTGGGCTTGACTCGATTTGGTGGTTTACCCATTCGGCCGGCGCGAGCATTTTCACGCCTTCGCTACTCCCAAATCACCTTGACTCAAATGCTGGCCTACAAATTTACTTCAGTTCGCTTCACCGGACCCGGTGGTGTGATTGCTCCCGGCTTGTTCAATCGTCAAAGAAGCACTAATGACAATAACGACTAAGGAACTAAGGATTCTCTGAATCTCTGGTTAACTCCTTAAAATCTTGGCATTTTTTAGGGAGTAAACCCCAAACTTAATTCATCAAAAGCTGACCAACATCAATTGGTCAGCTTTTTTTGGGGATCTCGCCGATGACAGGCTCGGTGAAATGGTCTCTCCTAGCCCAGTCATGTCCGCCTGTCATCAATCTTCTCAAGTCAAATCTGATGAGGATATACCCTTGATAACAGAAGAAATTTAATAATAATTAACTTGCATTTGAAATAAAATAAGCTATAATCTAACTTAGATGCGAAAAAAACAAACTAATTTTTTAACATAGGGGCATTCAAGGGTGTGAATTTCGCGTGATTAGGGTGTACGTTCGCGAAGAGGAGCCGTCCAAATCGGTGAGATTAGCAAAAAATATCAAAAATCTATGCTAATTACAGCCAAAGCATACATTATACAAAGGAAGCGCGATCGCCCGCCGAGCTTCCTCTCTTGATGTCAAAACATCAGGGGATTTACCACGGGTTTTTGGACTATGAACGGAAAACAACAAAATTTAACCCCACAAAGCTTAGTCATCGGTAGCTTAGTCGCAGCGAGCACCGCTTTTGGTGCCATAGTCGCGGCTCCACTCTCTGCCAAAGCACAAAATACTGTATCTCCAGTCACACCCCCTCCAACTTCACCGGTCGGCACAACGACGACCGTATTAGATTTCACCAACCTTCTCAGTGGTACAGAAACCAGCACTCAAACGACCACAACCACCACTCAACAAGGGACAACCACAACCACCACTACTACTACCAGCACTCAAACTACTTCTACAACTCAGAGCAGTTCCACTCAGGAAACAACTCAAGTTTCTACTGGTTCTACTGGTGAGGTGGTCAGTGGCAGCAGTAACAGCGAAATCTCAACTCAAGGTCAGCAAATAACCAACGTCTCCACTGGTTTAGAAGCGACCACCAGCGTCACCTCAGAAACCACCACTTCCACCGAAACCGTTGCCGTAGTCATCAGCCTTTCGCAGCAATATGCCACTGCCACAGGTCTTGATGCCGCATTAATCGCTGAATTAGCCCGCCTATTAGGAATCGACCCTGACATCTTGGTTGGCACCTTAATTTTTGATAAACTTCGTGGTCTTCAGGGGAATAAACAACTCGCCCTGGAAGCATTTATCAACGCCTTAAAAAGAGCCGGTTTATTTGGAAAAGACGCTTTCAACAATGAAGCTTTTGCCGAATTTTTTGGCAGCTATGCCACCGCTGAAGAATTAGCGGCTATTTTCAATAGTTTGTCGGAAGTTCGCATCCGTTTCTTAGCTCAGTCTGCCAAGTTCTTTGCGAATAATGGTTTCCGATTCCGGTTTGCTCGGAAAAATATCAGCTTCGCACAATTTTTCGTGTACAAATACACTGGAACTCGTGCGATTGGCTTCTCCCCGGCAAGAGGTAGTAATAATCGACGAGACAACGACTAATTTATTGAATTTATTGAAAGAATTGATCTGAGTATTTTCCGGTTATTTAAAATATCTATGGGTCAATTCCTACAAACTATTATCTCAGCAATTAGCTTTTCAACTTCATTCCTAGGCTATGCCTGGGAATGCTTTTTTGCAGAATCATTCGCCCCCTCGAATAACAAACAACCAACAACACTGGTGCAGGGGTGCAGGGGTGCGGGGGTGCGGAGGGGCTTCAGGAGCCGGGGAAGAGAGGGTGTAGGGTGTAGGGTGTAGGGTGTAGGGGGCAGAGAGGCTTCAGGAGCGGAGGGGCTTCAGGAGCAGGGGGGCTTCAGGAGCAGAGGAGCAGGGGGGCTTCAGGAGCAGAGGAGAAAAATATTTCCCCGTTCCCCGATAACTGTTCCCCGTTCCCTACCCAACAACAACCAAAGAATCCCTACCCAACAATCCACCAACAACAATCAACCAACAACAATCAACCAACAACCAAATAATCCCTACCCAACAACCAACAACCAACTAAATATAATACATAAGATTCAACTGCTGTCTAGCATGACGCTGGTTACATAAATCTTGAAGATTATACTTTTGTAAAATCCCAAAATAAGCATCACAGGCTTCTTGCCAGACTTCTCGGACTAAAATACTTTCAATCGTTTTTCGATTCATATTGTCTGGACGGTTGTTGATATCTAATCCTTCAATACAACTCACCACTTCGAGTAGAGTAATTTTCCAGGGTTCTCTAGCTAGAAGATACCCGCCCCTTGCCCCCCGTTGACTGCGAACCAAACCACCTCGCCTTAACATAGCTAATAGCTGCTCTAAGTAACGGTCGGGGATATTTTGTTGTGCAGCAATTTGCCGAATTTGTCGAGGTTCACTGTCATAATAATGAGCCGTCAGTTCTAACAAAGCTAAAAGTGCGTATTCGGTTTTACAGGTAATTTCCATATTTGTTATTTGTTGTTTGTTGTTGGTTGTTGGTTGTTGGTTGTTTGTTGTTTGTTGGTTGTTGGGTAGGGATTCTTTGGTTGTTGTTTGTTGTTTGTTAGTGCTTTCCCCTAAACCATGCATCACAAATAACGCATCAGAAATAAATTGTTCTCTTCTTCTTGATTATTATACTCCGGTTATCCACTGGGGTTTAGTAATTTTAATTCATGGTAATAAAAAAGCCCTGCGATTTGCAGGGCTAGAACTAACTTAAGCTAGGTTCAAACCAGATCAAGCGATCTGGTTTTTCCTGAACCAGAATTAGAATCTAAAGGTGGTTCTGAGAGTTCCAATTACCAGGTCATCGTTGTTGCTGTTGTGATCGGGAGCAGTCAACCAGACGAAGGCTGGAGTAATGGAAATGTTATTGGACAGTTGATATTCGTAGAAACCTTCAATGTGCAGGGAAGTATCCGCATCTTCCAGACCGGCTAATGCTCCATCACTGCTGGTGACTTTGGGTTCCATGCCCACAATCAGACCCAGTTGGCTTCCCGGAGGACCCGCATCGACCCCTAAAGTCACCGCCCAGTTCCAGGCAGCCATGTCACCGTCTAATCCTGAATCTTTGATATTTGAATCAGTGTAACCCAACCAGCCACCGAGTTTAATCGGCATATCAGCAGTTTCGTAGCCGAATTGCAGGCCGTAGGCATTGGTGGAAGTGGTGAAACCAATGGAAGAAACTGGGGTGGCAAAAATGCTCCCTGTCTGGGTGTCTTTGTTGTAGGCATTAACGTAGGTTAAACCCAGTTTTAAGCCATCAACAGGTTTTAATACCAACTGAGCTATAGCGCCGTAAGGCCCATCAAACAAACCATTTTGGGGGAGGGGGCTGGCCGCAGAACGACCCAAGTTGTCATTACCAGCTAAATAACCCAAGCTGACTTCAGCTTTGCCAGCATCGTAGGTTAAACCGACACCAGTACCAGTCACCATGTTATAAATGGGCGGGCGAGTCCCAAAGCGAGATACGGCACCACTGCCACCATCGCCATCTAAGGGCACCACGGTGCTGGCGAAATCATCCACGGCTCCAGCATTGGCAATAAAAGCAATCCGAGTCTTTTCACCCAGGTTGGTGCTGTACAGCAAGGAATCCAAGCGGAAAGTGGTGTCTCCATCTTGGTCAAGTCCGGCATTAAACATCAAATCGCCTTCAGGGGTGAAGGTGTTGTTCTGGGCAAATGAATCCAGACTGGCGACTTGCAGGCGAGTCCGCAGTAAGTCTTGACCGGAGAAACTGGTGTCGAAATTGAGACGAGTCCGAGTTCCCAGGGCAAATTCACCGTTGACATCAGCGTTAGTCGCACTACCACCATCAGCAGCAACCAAGGCAAAGATGGATTCGCCAAATAGTTTGGTAGTGGTGGAGAATTGATTGGCTTCGAGTTCGGCGGTACGCACTTCTAGGGCGTTCACCTGACCGCGCAGCAATTCCAGTTCAGCGGCAAATTCATCCATTAATCTTTGGATGGCGAGGAGGTCTTCTCTAGTCACTTCCCCTTGTACCTGGCTGATCAAGATTTGAATCTGATCCAAACAACTATTTAAACCAGCGGCAAATTCATAGCGAGTCAACGCCCGACTGCCCCGGAAAGTGCCATCAGGATAACCGGCAATACAACCGTAGCGTTCCACCAGGTTCTGTAGCGCTTGGAATGCCCAGTCGGTGGGTTTGACGTCTGATAGCTGAGATACGGAAGTTAACTGACCGGCTGAAGTATTCGCAGAACCTTCTCGGCTGTACTGATTCAGTCTTTGGATGACGTTTTGCTCGTTGGAGCGGGTCTCAGTAGCTTGAGCGATGATTTCTGGTTGACTGGGGAAATTCACCTCGGAGGCAAACACAGAAGTGACTGGCTGCACTTGAGAGGTTTGAGTTTCACCCGCTTCAGTTTGTCCTAAATTGGACTGGGCTTCACCAACAGCATAAGCTGAAGATGAGACTAACAAGGTCGCCCCTAATAATGCTGGGCTAACCAACAGAGAACTCCATAAGATTTTAGACATTTTCCCTCTTGTCCTCACACCTTTTTTATCGAGAGACTAACGGTCTATTTGGCTAGATTCTAGCAAGAGCCATTAGCTTTTGTCAGGTGACAGCGCATTTGGGCGCTTAACCTGTGTTGGGTATTGTTTGAATCCTGCCACTTTGAAGATGGCTGATATATCTGAGCTTATATCTAGGGGATTGGCCACTATATACTCAGCCTAGAGTACCATTGACGATCGCCTAATATTTGTGGTCTGATTTCGGCCAACCAGTCGTCTCTGCAATCTTCTTGCCGGAGATATCTGATGATTCAGCATAACCAGGGTTTATTTAGGCAGTCAATGCAGTGGATCTCCTTTGCTATTTCACTCTTTGTCAGTTTTAACCTAGATTATGTTTCAGTGGCCTGTTAGGGTTTCCTGAAAATTAGGCTAAATAAATTCACTCCTGAGTTGCTTTTGGGCAGATGCTCAATGGTTTCTGGTCTTGATTTTAGCCTCCCCATGACGCATAAGCTTAAGTTTACAGGGTTTTTGGTTCAACAGTAAACGCTACGCTCATACTACATCATAAGTCACCGATCGGGATGGATAGCTGCGTTATTATAACTTCACTGGTCTTTCGGTGCCATGTCACCCTGGACAACAGCAATCATGCCGATGGTCAAGATGGCTATGCTTAAAGCCAATACCAAATACTGATGGCTAATTAGATTTTAGACCAATTTTAGCTCAATTTTAGCTCAACTTTAGATCAACTCGATGATGTTTCATGTATAGCATTCCGCTCATTCAGCGATCGAACAGATACATGAGAGAGTGCCCCTCGATCAGGGCGATCCGTCAAAGCCCGATAGCCTATAACGATGCTGCCTTGGTTTCAAAGTTCCTATCCCACTTCGATCGCGGTTGTCACCAACTATTTTAATCCCAATATTGCTCAGAGAATGAGAAACTCTGTCTAGGTAATTAATCGATACTTACTGATAGCGATCTATATAATCCGGAGATTTTATCGAGGTTTTCTCTAGTTGAAAATCGAATTCAGTTGCTTAATTTTCAGGCCGATAATTTTGGAGCTTGACCAAAAAATCCTAAAGCTTCGGGGCTGATGGAACCTGTAGTGGGAATTTTAGCCATGACGTTTTAAATAATAGATTTTTTTATTTTTTGAGTAAAATAAAAAAATCTTAGACTTTAGCGATGACCTTTTCTGGAGCAGATCGCTGACCTGTTATTAATCTTACCTGTTCTTAATATTGTTAATTTAGCTTGATGCCACGGTTGGTTGACTGCTGCCGTTAGGCAGATTCTAATTGGATGTTGTCGAGTCTGTGGCCAATGACGGAGAAAACTTGCCGCTGTTCAAACAGCAGCAAAAATTCCCGGTTGATTTTCTTTTGTGCGGCTTCTTGGTGGAGAATTTTTAAGGCAGTTTCTACTGGCAGTCCCCGTTTATAGGGGCGATCGCCTGCGGTGAGGGCATCATAAATATCTGCAATGGTCATCATTTGAGTTTGCGGGGGAATGTCATCGGCTTTTAAGCCGAGAGGATATCCGGATCCATCAAGTTTTTCGTGATGACCATAAGCCAGGGTTGGCACGTCTTTGAGATCCTTTGTCCAAGGAATTTGCTTGAGAAATTCATAAGTATAAGTCACATGAGATTCAATATCAAAACGTTCTGCGGGAGTTAAATTGCCTTTGCGAACCATTAATTGCTCTAGTTCTTCTGCGGTCAGCAAGGGTTTGAGTTGGCCATCAACATCTTGATAAACATATTGGGAAAGTTCTTTCAAACGAGCTAAAGGTTCTTCGGCTAAAACTCTTGGTTCGTTGGCTTCGAGTAGCACCTCCCAGTATTGATCTAACTGTTCTAGTTGCTGGGCGAGTTTGGCGTCAAGGTTGAATAAATCTTGACAATGTGGACAGCTTGTTTCATGG
This sequence comes from Planktothricoides raciborskii GIHE-MW2, assembly GCF_040564635.1. Classification (NCBI taxonomy): domain Bacteria; kingdom Bacillati; phylum Cyanobacteriota; class Cyanophyceae; order Oscillatoriales; family Oscillatoriaceae; genus Planktothricoides; species Planktothricoides raciborskii. Next base: position 6,660,181 of record NZ_CP159837.1, on the reverse strand, counting down.
TTACGATGTCGGCGATCGGGATGCTCGACTAAATAGCGAAACTTATTTTGAGCGCATTCAAATTGTAAAGTCCGCTTGGCTAAAGCAAAGCGGTGTTTTACCAGTTCTAGTTGACGGGGATACAGTTTTTTCTGTTTGACTAAAATGGCTTCCGGGACTCCGACTTTGCCAAAATCATGGAGCAAAGCAGCGTAGCGAATTTCTTGGATTTGGCGATCGCTAAAATAAAGAGAACTAAAGACACCGCTGGTGACAGTATTCGCTTCTTGACTCAGCCGGACGGTGAGTTCTGCCACTCGTTCGGAATGGCCGTAGGTGCAAGGGTCTCTAGCTTCAATCACTTGCACCGATGCTTTGACAAAACCAGCAAACAGCTTTTCAATACTTTCCTGGAGATCGTTTCGTTCAATAGAAATTGCCGCTTGAGAGGCTAAACTCCGCAAAATTCGCTCTTCCCAGTCGGAATAAGGTTGAGTGACATCAAGACCATTTTCTGGTGTAACTAATAAATCCCAACTCTTCTTGCGGTTAATCAGTTGGAGCACCCCCATGATTTCCCCTTCCTGGTTCTGCATGGGTAATACGAGCACTGATCGGGTATAATAACCAAGCTCATGGTCAAAACTGCGATCGAGACTGTAGGGAACATCTGAGGGCAAATCATAAGCATTGGCAAGGTTCAGGGTTTCACCTGTAATGGCAACATAGCCAGCCAAACTTTTCTTGGTGATTGGTAACGCAAATTCTGCAAAAGATAGGCTGGGCAAAGAATCATTTTGAGCCACTTTAAACAAAAGCTTGGGAATGGTTTCACTGCGATCTACTAAATAGACACTGCCTGCATCGCTACAGGTTATTTCCCGACTTTTGGATAAGATTAAATTCAATAATTTGCCTAAATCATAAGTGCTCGACAGCGCAGATCCAATATCTAATAATTTTTCAACAATTTCCGCTCTGGCAGCGATATTCTGCTGTAATTCTGGATTTTCTATTTCTAGGTTGCTAGGTGTCAATGTTTGATGGCTGTTCACGGGTTTACCTTTTCCTAAAATGCTTCCTGCTTAGATATTTTTAGGCGCGTTTATTGGTTTTTGACTCTCGGCTGGAGGATCTAAAGATGAAGATGGCAATCTGCTAGGCAGAGATTTTGTATCCGTGTTTAGAAATCGAGGGAACCTTCTTTGGTCCTTCTGAAAAGTTATTTTTTCCTAGCCAGAGTAAAAATCCTAGCAGTGAGAAGAATTGAATCTAACCCCCGCCCCCCCGCCTTCGCGGGGGCAGGCTGCATGGGGGCAGGCTTTATAAACTAGAAATTACGGTGGCTAGGTCAAAATCCAGTTCTGTGAGGCCACCAGCATCGTGAGTGGTTAAACTCACGATTACTTTGTTATAAGAAATTGTGATATCTGGGTGATGACCTGCGGCTTCAGCCGGTTCGACTAATTTATTCACCCAGGCGATCGCCTCCACAAAGTCTTTGAAGGTTTTTTGGCAGCGAATTTCTTTCCCTTCAAGGTGCCAGCCGGATAGCTGGCCAACTTTTTCTTGAATTTCTGTTGCACTTAATAACTGAGCCATTAATGTCACCGATCATCAGGTTTAGTCAAAATATCTAGCGAGTTGAGTATTGCCACAACATTTTTCTGGGGGTCAGAATAAGTTCGGCGGTCTCTGCTCTTTAAATCCGCTCACCACATTTAAGGAAATAGTAGCGGATTCACTCTTGCTGTGAAAACAATTATAGCAATCAATGAACTGGTAGATTTATGGTCAGCCAAGTTAAATGGTAAAGGCTGAAGCCTTAGAAATGTCAAAGTTTTTGGTACTCTCGAAAAGAGAAATGCTCCTAACCGTAAGTTAAATTGAGAGTTGAAATCCCCGTGCGTATTGATTTAGTGACTTTATTTCCTGATTTTTTTACCACTCCCCTGGAGTCTGGGCTTTTGGGTAAAGCCCTGGAAAAAAACATTGCTACCGTAAATCTGGTGAATCCCAGGGACTTCGCTACCGATAAGCACCGTAAAGTGGATGATGAACCCTACGGGGGTGGCGTGGGTATGGTGATGAAACCAGAACCGATTTTTGCCGCCGTAGAATCTTTACCTGTATTAGCACGTCGCGAGGTGATTTATCTAACCCCGCAAGGGGAACGAATGAATCAATCTCTATTTAAGGAGTTGGCCAATAATTACGATCAACTGGTTTTAATTTGCGGTCACTATGAAGGGGTTGATGAACGGGTGATGAATTTAGTCACTAGAGAAATTTCTTTGGGTGATTTTGTGCTGACTGGGGGGGAAATTCCCGCCCTGGCGTTGATTAATGGGGTGGTGCGTTTGCTGCCGGGAACCGTGGGGAAAGTGGCATCCCTGATGGCGGAAAGCTTTGAAGTTGTTAACGGGTTGGGGTTGCTGGATTATCCTCACTATACCAGGCCGCCAGAGTTTCGCGGCTGGAAAGTGCCGGATGTGCTGCTTTCGGGCAATCATGGGGCAATTGCCCAGTGGCGATCGCAGCAACAATTGGAACGCACCCAACAGCGGCGCCCAGATTTATTGAGTCCAGGGATGACAAATACAAACCCGCCAAAAGTTTCGACTCAAAATGACGATCCCACGTGAAATAGGCTATACCTGGATCATAGAAAGCGCCCGTTTGGGTTTTGAACTATTAACCATGCGTAAGTTTAATCTCATCCTCGCCACTTTTTTAGCCTTCTTATTAATCAACGAAGTAAGCATTCGTCCCCAAAGAGGAAATTTTAAAGAGTGGCTGACAACAGATTCATCCGTCGCTTCTGCCAGAAGAAGCAGTGGGGGTTCAAGTCGTGGAGGTTCTTTCAGTAGACCTTCTCGTTCCACACCGAGTCGTTCGTCTGGCAGTAGCAGTCCCAGTCGTTCTTCCGGTAGCAGTAGCAGTCCGAGTCGTTCTTCCGGCAGCAGTAGCAATCCGAGTCGTTCTAATTCTTCCAGTGGCAGTAGCTCTGGAAGCAGTACCCGTGATTCTGCCAGCCCCAGTTCAACCTCTGGATCGACCACATCTAGTCCTACTTCCTACCCTGCCAGGGGTCAAACTGGGGGACGGGCTCGCGGTGGCTCGTTTAATCAGCCGACGGTAGCCCCAGCACCAGTTACTCCGAACAATACCCATAACAGTCCGTCCACTTCTACCCCGGTTACTCCCTCGACTGGGACATCCACGGGTGGAACCTACTATGTGCCAGTGGTGCCCCACAGTCGTCCCAGTTCTGTGGAAATAGAAATCGAAAATAATACGATTGTTGTCCCACCGTCGCAACCAGCGCCACAGCCCTACTTGGCTCCTGTTCCCAATAATTCGGTCAGTCCAGAGACTTCGAGTCAGACACCTCCAGCGAATGTAGCGCCGAATGCGGCCACGACCGCGACGAGCAGTGGTTCAGCATCTCAAGGGTTTCCTTGGGGATGGGTGCTATTTTTCTTGGTGATTGGCGGTGGGGTGGCGATCGCGATAGCGTTGCGGAGCAATCTCGCGTGGTATCTTCTGGCCAAAAAGAATTCCACCCAAGGAACTGCCAAGGAACTAGAGAATGATGTGGTCACGGTGACTAAATTACAGATTGCTTTACTAGCAAATGCTCGCGATCTGCAATCACAACTACAAGACCTCAGCTACAATGCTGACTTAGAAACCCCTGAAGGCCGGGTGGAATTTCTGCAAGAAGCGGCTTTATCTTTATTACGACATCCAGAATATTGGAGTCACGCTTTTTCTAGTTCTCAAACGGTGAAAAGTCGCGAACAAGCCGGACAAGTTTTTGAACAATTATCTATTGCTGAACGTAGTAAATTTAGTGCGGAAACTTTTAGTAATGTCCAAGGCCAAGTCCGGGAACGCTCTAATATCGCTAAAAGCGATGATAACGATCCAGCCGCTTATATTGTGGTGACTTTGTTGATTGGTACGGAAGACGATCGCCCTTTGTTTGGTTCGATTCATTCAACGGAAGAATTACAGCAAGCTTTACAACGGGTTGCCGCAATGACCCAGGATTATTTGTTGGTGGTAGAGTTACTGTGGACTCCCCAAGAGGCAACCGATAGTTTGTCTTACGATCAGCTATTGACTGGTTATGCGGATCTGGTGCAACTTTGAGTTTTTACCACAAAGACACAAAGGACACAAAGGTTAGAAAGGTTAGAAAGGTTAGAAAGGTTAGAAAGGCTTAGAGCAAGAGAAATAGGGATGAATATTCCACGCCTACATCAAGAAACTATTGAAGAGGTTAAAGAACGGGCTGACATTTATGATGTGGTCTCCGAATATGTGGTGCTGAAAAAACGGGGAAAAGACTTTTTGGGGTTGTGTCCATTCCATGAGGAAAAAACCCCCAGTTTTACGGTCAGCCCTAGTAAGCAAATGTATTATTGCTTTGGTTGTGGGGCTGGCGGTAATGCGATTAAGTTTCTGATGGAAATTGGCAAGCATTCTTTTGCTGAGGTGGTGTTGGATTTGGCGAAACGCTACCAAGTGCCGATTAAGACTTTGGAACCAGAGGAACGGCAAGAATTTCAGCGCCAACTTTCCATGCGGGAACAGTTGTATGAAATTTTGGCGATCGCAGCTAGTTTTTATCAGCATACTTTACGTCAGCCCCAAGGCAGTCAGGCTTTAGATTATCTCAAATCTAAGCGTCAGTTAGGGGAAAATACGATTCAGCAGTTCCAGTTGGGTTATGCCCCACCCACTTGGGAAACCCTTTACAGTTATTTGGTGCAGCAAAAACGCTATCCGACGGAGTTGGTGGAACAAGCGGGGTTGATTAAGCCCCGGAAGTCTGGGGGCGGTTATTATGACCAATTTCGCGATCGCCTGATGATTCCGATCCATGATGTTCAAGGACGGGTGATTGGGTTTGGGGGTAGAACCTTGGGAGATGACCAGCCCAAATATCTCAATTCTCCAGAAACGAGAGTTTTTGATAAAGGCAAAACTCTGTTTGCTTTAGATAAAGCTAAAACTGCGATTGGTCAAGCAGACCAAGCGGTGGTGGTGGAGGGATATTTTGATGCGATCGCCCTTCATGCTGCCGGAATTACTAATGTTGTGGCTTCCCTAGGAACTGCCCTCAGTCTCCACCAAGTGCGCCAACTATTGCGCTATACCGAATCTAAACAAATTGTCCTGAATTTCGATGCTGATGTAGCGGGAATTAAGGCGGCAGAACGGGCGATCGGGGAAATTGCGAATTTGGCTTATTCTGGAGAAATCCAGTTAAGAATTCTCACCATTCCTGATGGCAAAGACGCCGATGAATTCCTCAAAACCAGTGGTTCTCCCGAACCTTATAAGCAACTTTTATTAGATGCCCCGTTATGGCTTAACTGGCAAATTGAACAAATTTTAAAAGGGAAAAATCTCCAAGCTGCGGATGAATATCAGCAAGCCTATAGAGAAATATTGCAATTATTGACTCAATTGGATCAGAACGACACCCGGATTTATTATGTGAATTATTGCGCCGAACGCCTCAGCCAAGGGAATACTCGTCTCATCCCGATTCTGGCTCAAGATATCCTCAAACAAATTAAACGACCGCAAAAAAAGAGCGATTTAAGTGCCAAGAATAGTAGCGAAAAATCAAGGCAAGAAAGCAGAGAAAATCAGCAACCGCCAAGGGCAGATTTAATTCAAGAATCGGCACGAATGCCGGAAGAATTATCAGAAGAACCCAGTTATGAGATTAGCGACGATACCAGAGATAATATCAGTATTGTTTACTCAGTAGAGGCGAACGGCCTTTCGCCCCTACTGGCAAAGTCCCCAAGAGTCTTAACCAATATTTCCCCTAATACTCTGCTAGAACAAGCAGAAGCTAGATTGCTACGTCTTTACTTACATTGTCCCGAATATCGGGCAATTATTATTGATACTTTAGAAGAGAGAAATTTAGATTTTACTTTATCTCATCACCGATTATTATGGCAGCAAATTGCCCAAATAGAAAGTGCCGATCGCGAAGCGTGCCGGATGGCATTAAAAGAAATAGATATTCGGCGGGAATATCCAATCGATACAACGGATAAATTAATCTCAAAACTGCACGATTGTTTAATCAATTACCCAGAGTTTTATGGCAAAATTTCGCCATTATTTCATTTAGACGAATATACCGAGAAAGATATTTTTAGAGTGGAAGAATTAATTCAAGATGCGGCATCATCAATGGAAAGAGCAAACTGTGAAGAACTTTCTCGATACTATTTGAAGCTATGGCAAGAGACTAATGCAACGACTGACCCAGAAAAATGGCAGCAGTACGGTGAGCAATTATATCAAGCAAAGGAGCGAATTAAGGAATTAGATGAAAAATTAAATTGGCATTATTATTATCGATAATTATTGGCTTTAAATTAGCTAATTTACAGCAATTTTATATTAAATAAACCACAATGATTTGTAGGGGCGAAGCATGACCGCAGACAAATTATTGCTGAAAATATTGTAAGGGCGAAGCATTCCGTAGGGGCGAATGGCCATTCGCCCTTGTACGGGCGAATGGCCATTCGCCCCTACTGCTTATAATATTAGATGGACTACCGGAAAGATCACGCCCCTACGGTCATGCTTCGCCCGATAGTGGTTTGTTAATCTGAAAACCGCTGTAAGTCAATAAAATCGCAAATTATGGTTGATTTAAATCTAAGAAAACGCCCCATTGGGTTTGGTTTTTGTTGCAATGGGTTTAAATCCATTGCTAACCCCCGTCTTCACGGGGGCAGGCTTAACGCTATTATAGATTAATTAGTGCGATTCGTTCACGCGGAAAGCGGACGGGGAAACCCGGAAGCGTGCGCGTGGTAATGGTTTCGTCAGACGCCGTGTACTAACAGGCTCCGCCTGCACTCGTGTCACGAACCATTATAACTGTGGATTTGTTGTCTTAAATGGAGGACAAATACCCGGATTTTCTGGCAAAAGAAGAATCTTAACAAAAGATTTAACAATTGCCAGGGGTAATTAGGCATCAGCCCCACCCGGAGACTCACCATCAAAGGTGTGAAGCGGGCTGAAAAGGAGGTAACGCTTAACCAGTAAGGGAATCCCTTCGAGCCAATTAGTCAAGGTCAGCCGCGAGGCAAATGTCCGACTTGAACCCTCTTAACTATAAAGTAGCGAAATCTGGTTGGAACGCTGCGACCAAAAGGTCATGGGGAAAGTGTGGGGGAATTAATTAGTCACCCACAAAAGATACGGAGCTTCACGTCTTACGTATTAGCGAAGTCCCAAAAGTACCCAGGGGGATAGGGCAGCATCCTAAAACTAATAATCCCAAATCCACGGAACGAGGTAAAGCCCATGCCGGCTCTTAGGAGAGGTCGATACTCCTAAGTAGTGATAAGTGTAAGCGCAAGCCACATGGGTGAGAGATACAGTGCAGAAGCCAAAGACCAGCCTAACAACTGGTATATGCAGACAGCCTGTGCCTAAGTTGAAATGTAGAGTTTCAAGTAGAAGTATATATGTCCAAAACACGACAAATGTTGATGGTGGAATGGAACGAAATCCCCTGGAAATCAGTACAGCGGAAAGTGTTCAAGCTCCAAAAGAGAATCTACAGAGCGGCTAGTAGGGGCAACGATGTCACAGCAAAAAGGCTTCAGAAACTACTGTTAAAGTCATATTACGCAAAATTACTCGCAGTAAGGCAAGTAACCCAACTCAATAGAGGAAAGAAGACAGCCGGGGTAGACGGGATAAAATCACTAACACCCGTACAAAGGCTAGGTCTGGCCTCCAGACTGTCACTAACCAATAAGGCCAAAGCAGTTCGGAGAGTATGGATACCTAAACCCGGACGGGATGAAAAACGCCCGTTAGGAATCCCTACAGTAGAGGACAGAGCGCGTCAGGCATTGGTAAAAATGGCACTAGAGCCATACTGGGAATCTAAATTTGAAGAAACCTCATATGGCTTTAGGCCAGGTAGGTCAACACACGACGCCGTAGCCAGAATTTATCTTGTTATAAACAAGAAACCTAATTACGTTCTGGATGCGGATATATCCAAGTGTTTCGACAAAATTGACCACACATACCTACTGAAAAAGCTCCAATGTCCATCGAATATCCGACGCCAAGTGCGAGCTTGGTTAAAAGCCGGAATCATGGACAAAGGAGCCTTTGAAGAACCAGTAGCAGGCACACCCCAAGGAGGGGTCATATCGCCACTACTTGCCAATATAGCACTAGATGGGATGATTCGCGAAGTGGAATCTAAGTTCCCTAAAAAAGGAGCCTACCCACCAGCCAGAATCATTCGTTACGCCGACGATTTTGTGGTTCTACACCCAGAATTGAAAGTCATCCTAAGAGCTAAAGCCGCAATCGAAACTTGGTTACAACCCGTTGGGTTGGAGTTGAAGCCGGAAAAAACCAGGATATGTCACACTCTCAATCAGATGGTTGCAGAAAATGAATTGACTGTACACCCCGGTTTCGACTTCTTGGGGTTCAACATCCGACAATATCCAGCAGGAAGACACAAATCAGGAAAAACAGGTGGCCACAATTCCGAACTACTTGGATTCAAAACCCTGATTAAACCAAGCAAGAAAGCAATCAAAGCCCACCATGTAGCCCTAAAAGCAGTTATCAAGACCCATAAAACAGCCCCACAAGCGGGACTCATTGGAAAGTTAAACCCAATGATCAGAGGATGGGCAAACTACTACTCAGGGGTAGCAGCCAAGGAAACGTTTTCATCAGAAGACAATATCCTTTGGCAAATGCTCAGAGCATGGTCAGTAAGAAGACGTGGAAGAAAACAAAAAGCCCAAGCAATACGTAAGTATTATCGAGAAGGCCGACATGGTACATGGACGTTTGCCACAGCAGACGGACTAACGCTATGGAAACACGCGGACGTCGAAATTAAACGACATACCTTAGTCAAACCTGACAAATCTCCGTATGACGGCGACTGGGTTTACTGGAGTACCAGGCGAGGACAAGACATCGAAGCCCCCACAAGAGTGGCAAAACTGCTGAAAAAGCATGCATGGTAAATGTCCATATTGCGGGCAATACTTCACAAGCAGCGACCTGCTCGAAGTAGACCACATCATTCCTAGAAGCCAAGGCGGAAAGGATGAATACAAAAACCTGCAATTGCTTCACGCTCATTGTCACGATTTAAAGTCAAGATATGACGGAAACGCCCAAGGGCATCAGGAAGAAGAACTGCCACTCTGGTAGTCGTACCTATGTAAGGGGTCAACGTAGGTAGGAGCCTAGTGCCGTGAAAGTGGCACGCTGGGTTCTGAATGGGAGGTGGGGGAAGTGATTCCCCCATCGACCCCTAATGCAAAGAGAGTGTTGAACCATGTCCGAAATTTTAAGTCCGGAGTTGTGTTTTGAACCCTCCGTCAATCATATAATTACTGAAGACGATACGCCGGTGGATAATTTTTTTTCAGAAAAACTTCAGCGCTTGTTAACGGAAGTGCTTTATGCTTCTTGGAAGGATTTCCTTTTTTAGCCGGGGCGAATGTGGGCATTTTTGCGATCGCGAGAGAACCGGCGATCGTCCCAGATGTCTTTCTCAGTTTAGATGTAGAAGTGGCCGAGAATTGGCTGGAAAAGAAACATCGTAGCTATTTTATGTGGGAGTTTGGCAAACCTCCAGAAGTGGCGATCGAGATTGTTTCTAACCGGGAAGGAGAAGAACTAGAACGCAAGTTAAAAGCCTATCAACGAATGCGGGTCAGCTACTATGTGGTATATGACCCAGCCTACCAATTAGGGGAAGACTTGCTGCGGATTTATGAATTACGCGGCACCACCTACGAACCGAAGACTGACAACTGGTTGGCAACCGTGGGACTGGGTTTGACCCTTTGGGAGGGAGAATTTGAAGGCAAACAATTCACCTGGTTACGGTGGTGCGTGAAGCGCAGCTATCGCGTCAGCGAATCACGACGGAAATCTGATTCCCACTGGGGCGGAACGCGCCGAAACCGAACGCCAACGCGCCGAAACCGAACGCCTTCGGGCGGAAGCGGAACGGCAAATTGCCGAAACCGAACGCCTTCGGGCCGAACAAGCGGAGCAAAAAGCCGCCCTACTCGCCCAGAAGTTGCGAGAGTTAGGGGTCGATCCCGAAACTTTCAGTTAATCTCGCACTGACAAAATATAGCCCCTAACATTCGTAAGGTGGGCAAAAATATTCACCCCACCCTACCTTATATGATGGTGGACATTTGCCCACCCTACAATATAAATCTAGGATCTAGCAAATCAGAAGAGGTGGGGGGCTTTTGCCCCGCCACCTCTTTAAATGTAGGGGCGAATGGCATTCACCCGCAAATCCGTAAATAACCGATAACCTTAATCACAAAATAGAGTATCGCGAGTATTGCGACCCGTCACGGGGTTGGTGCCTTTCGCCAAACCACAGAGCACTTCATGGGCATCATCGCGCATAAATACATCCGTAAAATCTGCACCATCGATGATCGCGCCTCTAAAGCCAGTATTAAAGGCATAAGCGCCTTCTAAAATCGCATTAGTTAAATTGGCGCCCATGAATCGAGCTTTATCTAAGGTGGCTTGGCTTAGATTAGCGCCTTCCAAGTTCGCATCTTCCAAGTTGGCGGAAAAAAAGCTGACCCCGCGCAAATCGGCGTTACTGAAATTGGCAATCCGCAGATTTGCTCTGGTAAAGGAAGAGTCTTTTAAATCTTTGCCGGAGAAATCAGCCCCAACCAGTTGTTCTTGGTTGTAGTCATTGGCCCAAGCGGGTGCAGCAATGGCAAAGTTGAGGGTAGTCAGGGCGCCTACAGTAGTGATGAACAATACCGCAGCACATACTAAGGTAATAAACTTTTCCGCAATATCTTCCTGGTGACTCATGGTATGACAAGTTTGATGGGGAAATAATATCTACAATCGATTTCGGCAGTGTGAACCAGGTTCAGGATCGTGGGGGCGAAGCATTCGCGTAAGAGTCTTGACGATTCTCTAATAAAGTTTCAGCGCGAATGCTTTGCCCCTACGGTGTGCGTGAATCGCCGCTATGATTGGTTCTATGGTGATCCTACCAGCGATCGCCTCTTTAAGATTTAATTCACCGAAAATGCCACTACCATCACCGGATTCTCACCAGCAAAAATCCCAGGAAAAATCGACTATCGGATTGTTGGGAGAAAATTTAGTCGCCCTATGGTTACAGGATCATGGCTGGGAAATTATCGCGAGGCGTTGGCGTTGTCGGTGGGGGGAAATTGATATTATTGCAGGCGAAATCCCTGGGGAGCAATTACCTGAGCATCCTTACCAGCGGATCGCATTTGTGGAAGTGAAAACACGCAAACATCGAAGCTTGGATGCCGGAGGACTGTTGAGTATTCCCCCGCAAAAGCAAGCCAAACTTTTACAAACTGCTGAGATATTTTTGGGCGATCGCCCAGAGTTGAGTAATTGTCCTTGCCAATTTGATGTGGCTTTAGTTAGTTATCAGAAGTATCAGCGGCGATCTTCTGCCCCGCAAACCACATTTACAACTGAATTTTCATCCCCGATTATTTTGGGACAACCTGTTTCCATCGAAAATTCCCTGGGCGAATATCAACTAACCTTGTACCAGTATATTGCTGGGGCTTTCGATGCGGAAATCAGCTAGTTAATTCAGAAGCCAACACGAATTAACACTAATTAACACTAATTAAGCCAAGGTTTCTGGGCAATATCCCAAACCTTTGACAAATTGTGCGCGAAATTGCTCGATTTCGTGAACATCCGCACCTCCATGAGACACAATCACCACCTGATACCGACGCATCACATCAATCGCTGACTGTCCAGTTTCCAAACTCCAGAGGGCCATTTGCAGCCGAATCCCTGGTTGATAAGGAAATCCCAACTCGTTCATTACCGCCAGAAAGTCCCCTTCTTGCTGCGGATCCAGGCAAGGATTCATTTTAATCCGCACAATCCAACCGTCAATTAGATGAATCACCGTCACAAAGACAACGGGCAGGTGTATGGCATTGCGGAGATATTCAACCACTCGAATGGAGAGACTGCCATTGGGGAAAAAATAAATGTATTCCATATCCGATCGCTTATGGCAAAGACAACGCTACAATTAATATTTTCTTAATTTTTTGTCCCCATCAGCATCGGGATTATCCCTAATATCTTATGGGGGGATTTACCCAAATTTTTCTACCTGTTATTTTTTATCCCGTGGACTGATCTGTTTTAAAAATAAATCGCTTTGGAGGGCAAAGAATGAGTGAGAGTCAAAATTTTGACCTTATGTTAACGGCTTATGACTATAAACTACCAGAGGAAAGAATTGCCCAGAATCCAGTGGTGCCCAGAGATGCGTCTCGCTTACTGGTGGTGAAAAGTCCCACAGAACACAGTCATCATATTTTCCGCGAGTTACCAGAATTGCTCCAACCGGGGGATTTGCTGATTTTAAATAATACTCGTGTGATTCAAGCGCGTCTATACGGTCGTAAATCTACGGGCGCCCCAGTTGAAGTCTTGTTGCTCGAAGAATCCCAGGCGAATATTTGGTTAGCATTGGTTAAACCCGGGAGACGATTAAAACCAGGCGCCCAGATCGAATTTGAGCCAGCATCTGAAGCTTTACAATCTGAAGCTTTACAAAATGGAGCAATTCCGGCTCCGTTTACGGCCAAGGTCTTAGCAACGGAGGAGTCAACCGGGGGTCGATTTATTGAGTTATTTCTACCAACCGGCGCTACTTTGGCGCAAGTTTTGCAAGTTTATGGTCATGTACCCTTGCCTCCCTACATCACCAAATCTTCGGCTTTACCCTCCCAATATCAAACGGTTTATGCGGAAAAACCCGGTTCTGTGGCAGCCCCTACCGCTGGACTTCATTTTACGGAAGAGTTACTCACCCGCTTAGAGCAACGGAGGATCCAACGAGCTTTTGTGACTTTAAATGTGGGCGTGGGGACGTTTCGCCCGGTGGAAGTGGAGAATGTGACGCAACACGAGATGCATTCAGAGTGGGCGCTGGTGCCAGAGTCAACGGTGGCCAAAATCCGGGAAACTAAGGCCCAAGGGGGACGAGTTATTGCGGTGGGGACGACAGCGGTGCGATCGCTGGAAGGGGCAGCCGCAGGAGGCGAGTTACAACCTTTGTGTGGTAAGACCGATTTATTTATTTATCCGGGTTATCAGTGGCAGGTGGTGGATGGCTTGATTACGAATTTTCATCTACCTAAATCGAGTCTATTGATGCTGGTTAGCGCTTTGGTGGGACGCCAGCGTTTGTTGGACTTATATCAAGAAGCGATCGCACACCAGTATCGCTTTTATTCCTTTGGGGATGCCATGCTGATTTTGCCCACGGCTAAAGCCCACGGCTAAAAAGTAAAAAAACAGGGCATTGGGAAGCCCTGTTTTACCAAACCCAATAATAACTGGGATTTATTCTTCGTCTTCTTCGTTTTGTTTTTCACTTGGAGGATAAACAAAGCCCTTGGCCTGTCCAGTTAAAATAGATTTACCAATAGACAGTGCTTTTTCAGCTTGGATAGCGGCTTTTCTCTTCCAGTGGGCTTTACGTTGATCGCGTTTGGTTTTGGAGGTTTTCTTCTTTGGGACAGCCATTGGCGTGTTGGGAATGAATAATTAACATACTGTCGTTAGACAGAGACTTACTATTGTAACCTATTTTTTGGCTAACGCATTCAAGTCGGGTAGATTATTTTTTGGTCAACGCTCAATGGCCTCAACCTAAAGATGCGGACAAAAGGACTTGAACCTTCACTCATTGCTGAACTAGAACCTAAATCTAGCGCGTCTACCAATTCCGCCATGTCCGCAGTTAAATTTGATTATAGCAGAAAATTGGGAAAAATGTCTCCCTTGTGAATATTTTTGTCAAAATTTTGAATAAATAGGGATTTGTGGGTAGGGATTCTTATTGATCTTCTTGGTTTCGGTTAGTATGTTCAAGCAAGGGCGTTGCAAGTCCAGATATCCAATGTTCATGGCTTGTGATTTCGCCGTAGTACCAAAGAAAGGGGATCCATGAAAAATACTACGGCATTTTTAGGGGGCTGTGCCGTTACAGGGGTTTTAGCTCTCTTGTTTTTTAAAGGATGTTTCAATTTTGGCTTTGGGTCTTTGGCGGGGTTAGGTGCCAATTTGGGTTCTCCACCAGAGGGGGGGGAGTCATTGTCCCTTCTCCCAGTACCGACCCCACCGGGATCGCCAAATAATTTTGATCAGTGGAATAGTCAATTGGTGCTACAACAAGCCAGTACCGACGAGTTAAAAAAGAGTCTGGAACAACAACGTCAGTTGATTGAGCAACTTAGAAGCAGCTTGGAGCAACAAAAAATTCAAACCGAACGACTGACGATGCAGTTGCAAGAACAACAACGGGCGATCGAGAGTTTGAGATTAGACCAAAGAAACCCCCGATTAGATCGCTATGAACAAGCGGCGATGTTCCAAACTAACCTTTTGTGGGCGATCGCCGGTGTGGTTCTGGTTTTGGTGGTTGGCGGTAGCATTATGGTTGTTGGCGCGATCGCCATGCTCATACAGCATCCTCGCCGTTATCCCTATCGTTCGCAGGCATTTGATCCGAGTCACTTTTCGCCTCCTTACAGCTTCTACCAACCTTATACTGATTTCTTACCGCCCCAGTCTAAGAATAGGCGATCGAAATAGTTATTCGTTATTCGTTATTCGTTATTTGTCTGCCTAACTGGTAGGGGTCGATGGGAGCTTCACAACTCCCACCTCCCATTCAGAACGGAGCGTGCCACTTTCGCGGCACTCCGCTCCTAGCTGCGCTTGCTAAACCAATAGCATCCTAATGGGGAAGTCGTTAAACGTTCCCGTTTGGCATAGCGTTCATCCTTTGTCCCTTTAAAATCACACCATGTCGTAAGCGACTGGTTTTGTGCGTCCTTTGGACTTACTAATAATCGCTAACTTCACAGCCGTGGCACGTCTGCATATCCACTGGCAAAACCGGCGGAAAAGAGCTTTCTTGCCACATCCCATTCCCAATATTTCATCCGCTTACACACTATCGCTACTTACCATTACTGGTAAGAGAAATATGGGTTTACTTCGTTCCCTAGTGGTGGTTGAATGCGCTTTTAGGGTCTTCCCTGTCCCCCTAGGTATTTCTGGGATTCCTTTGTGACTGACTTGTTAAATTCGTCACCTTTCCCTATGCCATTTTGGACGCAGCGTAACAAGCAGTTTCGCTACTTTTGTTTGGAGAGGGTTCAAGCCGGGAATTCGCTCTCGCTGCCCATGAGCGCTTGACTTGCTGATTTTTCCCATCTGCTTAGGGATGATCAGCTTTCCTACCCGCTTCACGAGTAAAGATAGTGAATCTTTACCGTGGGGTGAGGTGTCTATGACCTCGGAGGAAAAACCCTCCGGGAATCTTTGTCTACAGGACTATCCTGTACACCCCCAGAGTTATGTAGGTCAGAACCTACACCAGACGCAGGTTTTGGGTTTTATCCCTAGACTTTCCGCCTGAACGAATCGCACTAACAAATAACAAGTAACAGACAACAAATAACCGTCAGGTTCCGATCGCTGTTGTTTCCGAGTGAATCGAAGATAAGCACTTTTTAATCGTATCCGTGAGCAGCGATCTATTCAACGCAGTTTCATCAATGATGGCATTGAGAACATTGGCATCAGTCAAGTTGACCTTACTCATACAAGCCCGCGTAAAATTGGTCTTGGATAAATTCGCTTGATTCATGTCAGCCCCGGTCAAATCGGCGCCGGTCAGGTTAGCCCCGCTGAAATTCGCGCCTCTAAGCTTGGCCTCTCGGAGATTGCAGGCGACCAATTTTGCTCCTTGTAGATTAGCCGCACTGAGTTTGGCGTTCATCAGATTCACGCCATTTAACTCCACTTCTTGAAGATTCACGCCATTTAAATAGGCGCCACTGAGATTCACCCCATGAAGCAGGGCGCCATCCAGTTTTGCCCCACTTAAGCGGGCACAATAGAGATTGGCCCAGCGCAAGTCGGCGCCCCGCAAATCGACCCCCCGTAGGTTAGCCCCTTGAAGATTGGCACTACAAAGGTTGACATCCCGCAGATCGGCTCCCCGCAGATTCGCCCCGGTTAAATTCGCGCCACTCATTTGGGCTCCCATCATCAGGCTTTTGATCAATAAAGCCCCACTAAGATTTGCTTTGGTCAAATCGCTGTTAATGAATTGACCGTCATTCATTTTAATAAAACTTAAATTGGCTTGGGTTAAAGACGCCTGATTGAGATTAGACTTAGTGAGGAAGGAACGAGAAAGATCCGCCCTGGTTAGGGTTGCGCCAGTTAGGTTAACCTGGATCAAAGAGACATGGCTTAAGTTGGCTCCGTCGAGATGGAGATGACTAAATTCTCTGTGTCCTTTTTCGTAAAGTCTTAGCAAATGATTAATGTTCATTTCTCCTCGGTGATTAGGTTTTATGGAGGTTTGCGGTTGGGCTAAGGGGACAGTCCTTAGCCAATGAGCGATCGCTGATGACAATTTCTCTGAACTTGTTTCGTGAAGATGTAGCAATTCTGAAAAATTTCGGTTCTATATGGGTTCTTTAAAAGCTGAAGTCTCTAAGGAGATGAAAGCCCGATCTGGAACATTGAGTCGGTTATTGTCTGTTTCAAACGCATAAATCATCAGGTGCGATCGTACAGATATCATGGCTCAAGCCTCTAGCCCTGCCTTAAATCCTCTTGATATGTATTGTACATTAAATTTCTTTAGATTTTTTAAAGAATTACATATTTTTATAAAGATTTTTATCAAAAACTATCGGCGAAGGACATCACAGAATGTTTGAAATTGTAACTCGGCTGGTAATTTTAGTTTTACTGGCTTACTTAATTTGGTATGTATTGGTTCAATTGGTGCCACAAGTCAACGTTAAGTGGCTGCTGCCCATTTTGCTATTTGTTTTAATCATCTTAGGAATTGTTTTTCCCAACGATCAGTCGATATCTACCATTTGGAGTGTGATTTCATTTCCTTTAAAGCCCATTGGGTTATCTGTGGTATTATTAATTATTATTACGACTAAAGCCCAAGAAAAAAATGTTCCTAAAAATCTCAAGTATTTGGTAGTTTCATTACTAATTATTGTGCTTTTTTCTAGTGTAAATTGGATTTCTGAAAGACTAGAATATTCGATTATTCGGTCAAATCTTAATCATGCACAAATCTGCCCCAATAATCCTAATTATACCGCCCTGCCTAATCAAAGTAGATTGATTGTGATGTTGGCCAATAGCGTCACGGAACCCGGAGGTGCTTATCAACCAGGCCAGCAAATATTTGAGATGAGCGATCGCCTGTTGCAAACCTCCCAAGAATACCAGAGAAATAGGCCGGACAGCGTACTGATCGCTTCGCGAAAAAAACCGGCATCAGAAACCGAAAGAATTCCTTCAGAATTTGACCTGATTAGAGATCAATTGATTACCCTAGGAATTGCCCGGGCTGATATATTTGATTTAAACCAAATATTTGACAACACATTCAACGTCAAACAAACCAGTGAAGCGATTAATGTCTATATTCAATCTCGCGGAATCAGTAATTATCAGGTAATTATCATCTCTTCGCCCCTTGATGTCGGACGAGTTAAGTTAACCTTAGAAAAAACTTTGAAAGTTAAGCTTGGGCAACGAAGCGAAACAATTACGGTGATTCCCAGCGCCTGGAATTTATCTAATAAATTCTGTCCAAAACAACCACGATATCCTGACTTATTTGATTTAATTCCCAGTGATTCTAGTGTATTACGCAGCAGTCAGGTTGTGGATGAGTTTTTGACCTCTAGTTATTATTTCCTGCGGAATTGGTTAGCTCCCTGTTCTGATTGTTGGGATGCCGTGCCTCAAAGCTTCTAATCCAGAAAATTTCTGCTCAGTCCTGCCGATCCAGTAGGGGCTATCCAACGGATATCCCCGATTGATGATGGATAAAGATGATGGATCAAGATGATGGATAAAAATGTTAGCATAGAAAAATGTTCTGATTTGTAGACTAAGTAGAGAACTGAGATGTTTATTGATGAAACCATCGGATTATCTCATATGTTAGATGCGGCGAAAGAAGCGGTTTTTTTAGCGCGAAATCGCCAAAAAACCGACCTGCAAATTAATCGAATATTGGCAAGCTCAATGGTGGAATGCTTGGAACTCATTGTCGAAGCAGCGGTCAATATTTCCCCGGAACGCCAAGCCCAGTTATCAGGGATTCCTTGGCAAAAAATTATCAGCATCAGAACTTATTTAAATCAAACAGATTTCGAGATTAATTTAGATATCATTTGGGAAATCGTCACCAAAGACTTGCCGCTCTGGATTAATCACCTCGATTCAATTTTGGCTAATGACCAGAAGGGATTCCGAAGCCACTGCGATCTTGGGGGTTCCCCAAGTAAAGAAGCCACTGCGGTGAGCCGGTGTGGTCTTGGGGGAAACCCCCATGAACAACTGGCGAACCATGAACGGGTCTTGGGGTCTCCCCAAGTAGAGAAGCCAGTGCGGTCTTGGGGTCTCCCCAAGTGAAGAAGCCACTGCGGTCTTGGGGTCTCCCCAAGTAGAGCAAGTGGCGTCAAGTGGCGTCAAGTGGCGTCAAGTGGCGTATATTTAAGCTATTTTGATTGAATTTATCTGATGAATCAGGTGAATATCTAGCAAAATTCCATCACCCCTGGCAAATGCATGATAATTTCCCTGGATTTAATCTAAATTTAAAAATTTCTTCAAGATGTCTTGAAGTTGCGTAGTCACTGCTTCAATCGATCGGGATGCATCTACTCGCATAATCCGCTGAGGATTAGCTTTCGCTAAGGCTTGGTAGCCAGTTTGAATCCGACGATGAAATTCAATGTTTGCTTGCTCAAAACGATCAAGGGTGCTGCGTTTTTTGGCTCTGGCTAAACCAATTTCTACATCAATATCTAGCCAGATCGTCAGGTCGCTGGTCAGTCCGTTGGTCGCTAATTGATTAATTTGTGAAATTAGTTCTAATGATAAGCCTCGTCCATAGCCTTGATAAGCCACAGTAGAGTCGGTGTAGCGATCGCACAACACCATTGCCCCGGCTGCTAATTGCGGTTTAATCCAGCCTTCGACGTGCTGGGCGCGGTCTGCCGCATACAATAATAATTCAGCCCTTTCTTGCATTGGTTCCCCGTCCCGGTGGGCCAATAAAATTTGTCGCAGTTCCCCACCGAGTTGAGTCCCTCCTGGTTCGCGAGTGATGACCACTTCTTTGGGCCATTGGGGGGATAACCATTGCTGTAACCGTTGCAGTTGGGTGGTTTTGCCGCTGCCTTCCACCCCTTCTAAAACAATAAATTTTCCGGGCATTATTCCCTGACTTCCATATGAACTACCCCGCTGTATAGACGGACGGGGTTTCTAAATTCCCATCCGAATTACGACAAGATTTTTGACGTTTCTTCTGCCCAAGTTGCCGCATCGAACCAGTATGCTTACGCTTTCCAGTCAAATTGCTAGAGCTTAGACATCTACAGTCTTCGAGGCTCGTTCCAAGCCCCGGTTGCTTCAACGTTGCAACATTATACATGACCATCACAGAACCTTTATCGCGAGGTATTTCAAACCCACAAGCATCGCAGGTATGATATCGATTTGATAACTCTGCCCAATGCTTATGAACTGCCCCGCACTCAGGACATCTCTGTGATGGTTTTATTTGTTTTGTAGGTAGCATTAGCATCAAACCACCTTTCTGTTCGATTTTGTCAGCAATCATTTTATTGAGCGTTCCAAAACCAACTGAAAGGATGGATTTATTCAATCCAGATTTTTGCTTTTTACGTTTACTACCCTTTTTAGCTTTGCGCGTCATACCTTTGGTATTAAGTTGCTCACTCACGCCGATGTCATAACGATTAGCAATCTCTGACGTGACTTTATGTTGCCAATCTGAACGCTGGTTAGCAACTTTTCTTTGTAGCTTAGATATTTGTTTCCTATCTTTCTTCCAGCGTCTAGAACCTTTAACGTTTTTGTTCCTGTTTGGCGCAACTTTACGGCGCAAAGCCTTAGATTTCTGCTTGATTACCCGTTCCACTTTTTGAGTGAAACGGGGATTTTCTATTTCGATAAAACTCTCTCCATCGTAGAGAGTTATAGCTGTTTCAGTTCCCAAATCAAAAGCAATGATTGATTCATAACTCAAGTCTGATTTTGAACCAAATTTAGATTCAACGGTGGGAAGCTCAACGGTTATGGATGCAAACCATTGATTTCTGCTTGGTTTATACACAATGGTTAAAGTAGTAAGAGTTCCCCACTGTTTAGCTTGGCCACGCATTTTAATCGTGATACCTAAATCATTAAGGGTAACGTTACCATTCTTGCCATTACTGTTAACTTTCCACCCGGATTTAGCTGGATAAGTCCAGCCAGAGTAGTCACGAATTGATTTAAACTTAGGCAATCCCCTCAAACCTTGAAAGAATGCACCATAAGCTAAATCAACCCGTTTCACTGTGGCTTGCAAGGATTGGGAGTGGGTATAAGCGAATTCAACCCATTCTTTTTTGAAATCTGGTAGACAATTCTGCTGTTCAAAATAAGTGACATTTTTCTTATTCGCTCTCCACTCATAGCGACGGTGAGCAACGCAAGCATTATACAAGTAAGCATGATGGCGACGCGCTTCAAATAATTTGTTTTCTTGGGTTTTATTTGGGTACAGTCGAAATGTCTGTCGTCTTGTGGCCAAGCGTTGCTCACCCCCTTTGGTTTGTGACTAGCATTTTAGTCTACAATTACTGTAGCACAATTGCCGAACATGACTAGAAAATTCTATGACTAATCTAGGTAGTGGAGCGCACGTTGTTTTCTCCATTCACCTGCACATCGTTTTTGTAACCAAGTACAGACGTAAAGTGCTTACTAAATCTATGATTTCGGATATGAAGGGGGTTTTTGAGCGACAAAACGCGGTCAGACCCCGCGCCGGTTTCCGGCGCTAGGGAACGCTGACCAAGAGAACGGCAAATTCATCAAAGCTAGAAGATTGCAACGGAGAACCCGATCGTGTTCATCGGTTGGTAGACTTGCATCCAGACAACAATATCTCCAATCTAGTGGCATCTCTAAAATCTGCAAGTAGTAGAGTCTTGAGAGAAAAGTACAAGTCAGAAATTGATAAGTATTATTGGGGTAAGGCTTGCATTGTGGCATGATTCTAAGTGTATCGTTTCCTGTGGCGGCGCTCCATTACAAATAGTCAAAGATTATATTTGTAACCAATCAGGCGGTAGATTGGAAAAGTTAGGCGGTACGACCCCCTAACTTTTCCCCGCTATCCATCCCCACCCTATAGAGGGATGGGGAATTTCGCGGTTTTGTTAAAATAATTTCACCCCCCCTTTGACCGCCCTCAAAAAATATTGAATAGTTAACTTACCACAAATTGTATAAATCAGATGAATGCGATCGCTCAAGAACTTACTCAAGAACTGACTCAACAACTGGAAAACATTGTCGGTGTAGGGGCTGTCAGCCCTTGGCAACCGGAAAACTTATTCCTGGATCCGCCACCAAGCTGCATTGTTTATCCCCAAACCCCAGAACAACTGGGAACAGTTGTCAGCCTTGCCAGACAAAACCAATGGCGGATCTTGCCCTGTGGTTCCGGCAGCAAACTGCATTGGGGCGGTATTCCCAAAGATATCAATATAGTAGTTAGTACCGCACGGATGAATCAACTAATCGATCATGCCAGTGGGGACTTGACGGTGACGGTACAAGCAGGGATGAAATATGCCGAACTGCAAAAAATTTTAGCGGCTACGGGGCAATTTCTCGCCCTCGATCCCAGTTACAGCGATCGCGCCACTATTGGGGGCATTGTTGCCACTGCTGACACTGGATCCCTGCGACAGCGTTATAACAGCGTCCGCGACCAATTACTCGGTATTTCCTTTGTCCGGGCTGATGGTCAGCTTACCAAAGCCGGGGGAAGAGTCGTCAAAAATGTAGCGGGATATGATTTGATGAAATTATTAACCGGATCCTTCGGCACATTAGGGATTATTTCCCAAGTGACATTTCGCCTCTATCCCCTGCAAGCCGCGTCCCAAACCGTTTTATTAACTGGTGACTCTGCTGCCATTAATCAAGCCAGTCAAACGGTGCGTTCTTCCGCTTTAACCCCCGTTGCCTTAGATATTCTTTCCGCCTCAATTGTCGAAACCTTAGATATAGGTAGCGGTATGGGATTATTGGCCAAATTTTCTAATGTCCCAGAAAGTGTCGCCGAACAATCTGAACGATTATTAGCCGTAGGAGAAAAATTAGGCTTAAAGGGAATTTCCTATAGCAACGACTCGGAAGCTACTTTATGGCAACGATTGAAAAAAATCATTGAAGAAAATGATTCAAATGAGTCAATTTTATGCAAAATAGGAGTAAGACCGACGGCAGCGGTAGCCACTATAGAAAAAGTTCAAGGGTTTGGGGTAATTCATGCCAATAGCGGCTTAGGTCGCTTACGGTTATCGGAGGAATCGGCCTCTAAATCTGTATTATTAAATTTGAGAAAAATTTGTGAAAATCATGCCGGATTTTTGACAATTTTATCGGCATCCCAAGAATTGAAACAACAAGTCGATATTTGGGGATATTCTGGTAATGCTCTCCCACTGATGCAAGGGATTAAACATCAATTCGATCCGCAGAATGTTTTAAGCCCGAATCGATTTATCTGCGGCATTTAATTGATAATTGATGATTGATAATTATAAAACATCAACAAAAGAATCCCTACCCAAAGAATCCCTACCCAACAACAAACAACCACCAACAAATCAAATATGCAAACATCAGAAAATCGAACGATCGCCGAAAATGCCGAAAAGAAAGTAATTCAGGAAAACGGATTTGATGCGAAACATCCGCCGGATCCGAGTTTAATTGATACTTGCGTCCATTGTGGATTTTGTTTATCTACTTGTCCCAGTTATCGGGTGTTGGGTAAAGAAATGGACTCACCCCGTGGTCGCATTTATCTGATGGATGCGATTAATCAAGGAGAAGCGGATTTAAATCCGATTACTTCTCAACATTTTGATAGTTGTTTGGGCTGTTTAGCCTGTGTCAGCACTTGTCCTTCTGGGGTACAATACGGTGATTTAATTGCGGCAACTCGTCCCCAGGTGGAACGAAATGTCGAGCGATCGCTGCCGGATAAGTTGTTGCGGAATCTCATCTTTAATCTGTTCCCCTATCCTAACCGGCTAAAACCTTTATTATTTCCCCTTTATCTGTATCAAAAATTTGGGGGACAAAAGCTGGTCAGGTCTAGCGGGATTATGAAAAAAATCTCGCCCCAATTGGCGGCAATGGAGTCTATTTTACCAGAAGTAAATCTGAAGTCTTTAACCCAAGAATTGCCAGAAGTAATTCCGGCAAAAGGGGAAAAACGCTATCGGGTGGGGATGATTTTGGGCTGCGTACAACGGCTATTTTTCTCTCCAGTTAATGAAGCTACAGCGCGAGTTTTAACGGCGAATGGTTGTGAAGTGGTGATTCCCAAATCTCAAGGCTGTTGTGCGGCTTTACCCGCGCACCAAGGACAAGAAAATCAAGCCCAGGCGATCGCCCGTCAAATGATTGATAGTTTTGCCGATACTAACGTGGATTTTATCATTATTAATGCGGCAGGTTGTGGCCATACTTTGAAAGAATATGGTCATATTTTACAAGACGATCCAGACTATCGGGAAAAGGCGAAACAGTTTTCTAATCAAGTCCGAGATGTACAAGAATTTCTCGCGGAAGTAGGCTTAACCAGCAAACTTTCTCCCTTGACTGATGGGGAATTACCCATCGTTTATCAAGATGCGTGTCATTTATTACACGGACAGAAAATATCGGTGCAACCGCGTCAACTTCTTAAAAAAATTCCGGGGGTGACATTGCGCGAACCTATCGATGCTGCCTTATGTTGTGGTAGTGCGGGAGTTTATAATATGTTACAGCCGGAAGTTGCGGATGAGTTGGGACAGCAAAAAGCTGAGAATTTGGTGAATACTGGGGCTAAATTAATTGCTTCACCTAATCCGGGTTGTTCTTTACAAATTAAGAAACATTTGGAGTTACAGGGGAAAACTATGCCCCTTTATCATCCAATTGAGTTATTAGATTTATCCATTCGCGGAGAAAAAATTACCACGGGTTAAATTTAATTGATAGGGGAGTGGGGGAAGAGATGGTGTAGGGTGTAGGGTGTAGGGGAAGAGGATGCATAGGATGCATAGGATGCATAGGATGCATAGGATGCATAGGAAAATTCTCTATTCTCTTTTCTCTATTCTCTTTTCTCTCTTCCCCCCACACCCCACACCCTACACCCTACACCCCAAAAGCCCGATGGCGGCCGATGGCGGCCCCAACCAACAACCAACAACCAACCATCAACCAACAACCAACCATCAACCATCAACCATCAACCATCAATCCAATGGGAATTTGCCGCCGTTGCATGGTTTCAGTGAATAAGTCCGTGGATAGGGCTTGTTCGACTAACCAAACTCCGGGCTGTCGCAGTTTTCCCGCTAAGATTAGTTCGGCGATACTGCCGGTTCCTGCCCCGGCTGCGATCGCCGTATTTTTATGCACCATTGTGGCGATCGCTTTTGCCCGTTGACCGGCTTTGGTTCCCGACACCTCAGCCCGCATTGCCAGACCAACTCCGGTAAATTTATCGGTAATTTGAGTCATGGCATAGCTGACTTGAGATAAAAATTCAATAGTTTGGGGATTTTCTAGGATTTTCGGGGGCAATTTGGCCACCATCCCCGTGAGGTAATTATAAAAATCCGGGACAGACCCGAATTTGGTGACAACATTTTTCACCGGAAAGGTCAGGGGTAAGGTAGCGCCCTCAATGGTTTGGAACCAATAAACCCCAGCCCGACCATAAGGGGCAGGAAATTCGACGATTTCGCGTTCGCGAAGCGTCCCGGAGGGAATCGCTGTAAGGCTTGACCCGCTGCCATTGTCCGTCAATCCAAGCGTCAAAGGAATGTTGTAATTCCAAAGCCACTGCGGTCTTGGGGTCTCCCCAAGTAGAGAAGCCAGTGCGGTCTTGGGGTCTCCCCAAGTAAAGCACCTGGCGCCAAGTGGCGTAGAAGGTGGTTCGCATTACCGTGACTCCAGCGCCCCCAGACCCCGCGACCACATAACTAAGATGAATACTTTCTGCTTGGTCTAACTGTTCTACTGCTTGTCGGGTCATGCTGTTGGAAATTCCCGGAAAGACCCCACTACTGACGTTCGCGAAGCGTCCCGGAGGGAATCGCCGTTACCCCAGCGGCGATCGCCTGTTCTTTCAGGGCTAAGGCTTGGTGACAAAATTGGGGATCGTCGCACACATCTATATAATTAACTCCCTGTTCAATGCAGGTTTGTAATACCCTTCGATCCCGGTAGCTAAACGGCCCCGCACAGTTGATGACTAAATTATGGCCAGCGATCGCAAGAAAGCAGTTGCCCGCGATCGGCTAAATCCAATGCTAAAACGGAGAAATCCCCCACCCCGGGCGCAATGGCTTTTCGGCCAGTCACGGTAATCTCCGCGTCGGTATGTTGGGCAATATCCTGGGCTACACAACTGCCAATTCTGCCGGTGCCCCCGATAATTAAAATGCGATCGCTCATAGCTGACTAATATCCTGAGAAAATCGGTTTTGAGATGCTCATCCTAGGAAATATCCACAGGATCACTTATGATTTCTATCTAATTAAGCTACAATCAACCTGACCACCGTTCGCGATTCTCTTTTTTAGCGATGAATAAAGCATCGGATTTAAAATTAGCGCCCAAAAAGCCCGGTTGTTGATTTTTTCCTGATTATTCCAGGCACCAATTCAGATAAATTAAACCAGAAATATTAACACGCATCACCTAGTTGTGAATGAATTTTCTAGAAACTCCGCTGAAAACAAGCACGTTAGTTGATATACTCCGATACAGGGCATTGCATCAACCGGATCAAATTGCCTATCGCTTTTTAGTTGACGGAGAAACGGTTTCCGTCGATCTGACTTATCAAGAATTAGCACAACAAGCCCTGGCGATCGCCAGCCAATTGCAACAGTTTTGTCAACCGGGAGACCGGGCTTTATTGCTTTACCAACCGGGAATCGAATATATTAGCGCCTTTTTTGGCTGTCTATTTGCCGGAGTGGTGGCAGTCCCGGCATATCCGCCACGGCCAAATCGTTCCCTATCCAGAATTCAATCAATTTTGACCGATGCACAGGCGGCGGTTGCCCTGACCACCACATCGATTTTTTCCAGTTTGGTCCAAAGGGTAGCGGATGCCCCGGAATTGGAAACTCTGGGATGGTTGGCGACGGATCAAATCGATCCTATTCAGGCAAACTCTTGGCAAGACCCACGGGTAAATAGTCGTCACCTGGCTTTTCTGCAATATACCTCTGGGTCTACGGCCACCCCCAAGGGAGTGATGATCTCTCACCAAAATTTACTCCATAACCTAGAGGCGATCGCCCATTGTTTTGGACATTCGCCCCAAAGTCGCGGCGTGATTTGGCTGCCCCCCTATCACGATATGGGCTTAATCGGTGGCATCTTGCAACCGCTTTATGCCGGATTTCCCGTGGTCTTAATGTCCCCATTAGTCTTTCTTCAAAGTCCATTTCGTTGGCTGCAAGCGGTGTCCCGGTATCAAGCCACCACCAGTGGCGGGCCGAACTTTGCTTATCAACTTTGTATTAATAAAATTACCCCAGAACAGAAACAAACCCTGGATCTCAGTTCTTGGGAAGTGGCTTTTAACGGGGCAGAACCGATTAACCCGGAAACTTTAGAACAGTTTGCGACTACCTTTGCCGAATGCGGGTTTCGGCGGGAAGCTTTTTATCCTTGTTATGGCATGGCGGAAACCACTTTAATTGTTTCCGGGGGCGCAAAAACTGCCCTACCGATTTATCAAACCCTGGAAGCGGAGGCATTAGAGAAAAATTGGGTTGTCCCGGTATCCCCAGAATCCAATCCAGAGTTAACCACTCGGACCCTAGTCGGTTGCGGTCGGCAAATTCCCTATCACCAAATCGCGATCGCCCATCCAGAAACCCTGACCCGATGTACTGCCGGGGAAGTCGGTGAAATCTGGATCAAAGGCCCTAGCGTTGCCCAAGGTTACTGGAATAAAACCGAAGAAAGCCGTCACGCTTTTGGTGCTTATTTAGCAGATACCGGGGAAGGCCCGTTTCTGCGAACTGGGGATTTAGGGTTTTTGGACAATGACGAGTTATATGTCACTGGACGACTCAAAGACCTGATTATTGTTAACGGTCATAACCATTATCCTCAAGATATTGAACGCACCGTAGAACACAGTCACCCAGCCATTCGCCCCACTTGTTCGGCGGCGTTTTCTGTGGAAATTGATGGGGAAGAACGGTTAATTATTGTGGCTGAAGTCGAACGGCGTTATCGACAGCGTAAGCGACAAGCTGCGCTCTCATCAGAAGATCCTTCCCAGCACTATTCCTGGGAGGTAAAGGCGGTGATACAATCGATTCGGCGATCGGTTTCATCCCATCACGATCTCCAGGTTTATCAGGTATTCCTGATTAAGTATGGCAGCATTCCCAAAACGTCTAGCGGAAAAATCCAGCGCCATGCTTGTCGAGCCAATTTTCTGGCTGGCACCTTGGATGTTGTGGAGGAATAGGTCGCAGTTCCGGGATCATGCGATTGGGGGTTTTCTCATGTCTTTGCTCACACAGTACCAAACGGCTCAAGCACTGGAATTGCATCTGGGCGATCCGTTAAATCCAGAGAATTTATTTTCTTTCCAGCATTGCATAGAGTTGGATGAGCAAGATGCCTATCCAGAAGATATTTGTCAGTTGTTGTCTGATTGGAATGTAGATTTGTATTATATTCCCGCTGCTTACGGGGGAAAACTCAAATCTTTTGAAGAGGTTCTGGCAATTTCCCGTGTGATTGCCCGACGAGACTTAACAGTGGCGATCGCTCATGGAGTGACTTATTTAGGCGCAACCCCCGTTTGGCTTGCCGGTAGTGATGAGCAAAAGCAAACAATCGCTCAACGGATCAAAAATAAGGAAAAAATTTCCTTTGGTTTAACGGAAAAAAATCATGGGAGTGATATTTTAAGTAGTGAAACTGCTGTAGAAGTGCTGGAAAATGGCTATTTATTATCCGGCGAAAAATGGCTGATTGGCAATGCTACTCTGTCTACGGCTTTAACGGTTTTTACCCGCACAAATCCCAAAGGTGGACCACGTGGATTTTCCGTTTTTTTAGTGGAAAAAGATAAGTTATATCCCAACTCTTTCAGTCATCTGAATAAAATTAAAACTCATGGAGTGCGCGGGGCGAATATTGGTGGGGTCAATTTTCAAAATAGCTTTTTGCCTGCCAATGCTTTAATTTCTACTCCCGGATCCGGTTTAGAAATTATTCTTAAAGCTCTCCAAGTTACCCGGACTTTACACGCTGGGGCTGCCCCTTCATTGGCTCAAGCGGATACGGCTTTAAGAGTTACTTTGGATTTTGTCTTTTCCCGCCATATTTATGGCAGCACCGTTTGGGATATTCCTCACGCTCGTAAAACTTTAATTGAGGCTTTTGTAGATATTTTATTATGTGAATGTGTTTCTTTAGCAGCGGTGCGATCGCTTCATGTCGCTACCGATCAAATGAGTTTATTTTCATCGATTATTAAATACTTTGTTCCCACTACCGTTGAACAAGTAATTCAGCGCATATCGGCGGTTTTAGGGGCGCGTTACTATTTACGCGAAGAACATTGGTATGGCATTTTCCAGAAAATAGTTAGAGACCATTCAATTATCAGTGTATTTGATGGTTCGACCGCAGTCAATTTACACGCGATCGCCCTCCAAATTCAGCAATTAGCCACCTATCATGTCCAAACAAATATTGCAGAAAATCCTGGCATTCGTGAAAAAATCAGCACCATCTTTAACTTAGAAAAACCTCTGCCAGATTTTGAACCGAATCGGCTGGAAATGTATAATCGAGGCCGAGATGATATTTTACAAGGAATTGAATTAGCTGAAGCGGATTTAGCCGACCTGCCGATTAATTCAGAAGCAGAATCTCAAGTGATAGATCGAATTATGAATTTAACTAATCTACTCAACCAACTAATTCATATTCAAAATAAATTTTTAGTCGAGCAAGGAATTGCTTACACCCCCAAATATAGCAAATCTAGCCAACTATTTGATTTAGCCAAAACTTACTGTATTTTACATACAGCAGTGGCTTGTCTGCAAATGTGGCTGCATAATCGGAAAACTTTAGACTCATTTTTTGCCAATGGGGAATGGCTGGTGATTTGTTTGACCCGGTTGCTGGAAAAAATCCAACCTTCTTTGGATTCTGCCCCAGAGTCTTACTGGGAAAATATGGGCAATCACTTGGTAAAATTATATACAGAAAACAAAATGTTTTCTATTATTCCCTTTGACTTAGCCACTTCATCAACTATTTAGAATGCTGGAATAAATCCAAAAAGAGAAAAAAACCGGGACTCGCTGTTGTGCTAATTACAGTTAACTGTTGTTGCCAAAAAGAAACCCGGTTTCTGGAGTTGGGGGGATCGGAAGTCGCGCAAAAATAGACTGACCGAAATAAACTGATCGAAATTTTCAGCATCAAACCCTGGGTGTAGGTAGGTGGGATAGGTGGCAATCGATCGATTGCCCCTAGGGTGATCGTGTCTGTGTTTGGGAAAAGATTCGGGACTCAGGCTGATTTACCATAAAACTGCACGGCAAATGTTATAAAAAAATTAAATAAAAATAAAATTACAGTGAATAGCCGGACTCTTGATCTAGCGATCTTTACCCAAGGTCGAGTTGAAACCTGTCTGGGTTTCTCCCGCGTACTGAACCGTCCGCCCTTTCAGGGTGCGTGAAGCGATCGCGATGTTGCTCCGCAACGCCTTGCTTGCTGCGATGTTGCTCCGCAACGCCTTGCTGCGATGTTGCTCCGCAACGCTACCGCGATGTTGCTCCGCAACGCGATCGCCAGATCGCGCTTAGTCGCGAATCGCCAAGGAACTACCCAAAACTAAGCCAACGTCTTAGTTTTCCCAGGAGGAATTTTTGCCCAAGGGAGAAAGGGAGAAAGGGAGAAAATGTTCTGTAACCGTTAAAGATAGGCATTTTGATTGCTTTGTCAATCGCTTTTATGCCTATAATCAATGCCTAATTTTTGCTCTGGATTTTTGCTCTGGATTTTTGCTCTGGATTTCGTTTACTCCGAAGGG
The DNA here is from genome assembly GCF_040564635.1 of Planktothricoides raciborskii GIHE-MW2. Taxonomy (NCBI): domain Bacteria; kingdom Bacillati; phylum Cyanobacteriota; class Cyanophyceae; order Oscillatoriales; family Oscillatoriaceae; genus Planktothricoides; species Planktothricoides raciborskii. The sequence goes on along the minus strand of NZ_CP159837.1, from coordinate 6,629,810 downwards.
CTGATCCGAAAGTAGTGAGTAGACCTGTTGCAAAATTCTTATGTATTCCCCCTTTGATCCGCCATCGGTTGGGGGGATCGAGATATTTATGAAAGCAAGAGGTCTAGTATGTAGTGAGTATATTTTCGCAAGTTACCTCGCTACTTTTATGTCTTCATGGCAAAATAACCATCATGCTATTTCTGGGCGGAATAGCCCCGATCGGAAAACTATCGCTAAATTAAAGAGGCGATCGTCGAGCGATCGTCGCTGGCATCTTGTACGAGGCTATTGTGTAACCTGAAATCCGGGTGAGCATTGGCAAGACCTTTTGAGTCGATTGAACAGAGGAGTGAACCATGAAATTGTTAAACCAGTTAAACCAGTTAAGCCAACAAAACATCAACAAAAAAGCTACGAAATCAGCCACTCTCGTACCGAAGGGAGCGTCAAAATCTACCGCGCAGTCACCGGATGACGTTTATGATGCCACAGCGATTACTAGCTGGTTAGTGACTCAATTGGCCGAACGCTTGGATCTGCCCGTTGAAGAAATAGAGATCCACAAAGATTTTACTGAATATGGCCTGAATTCGATCGAGGCGGTTAACCTGTCTGGGAATCTGGAAAATTTCCTCGGACGGAGGCTCGATCCCACTCTGCTGTGGGATTATCCTAATATTCAGGCTTTGGCGTTGTATTTGGCGAATCAAGATAGACCCCAGACTCCCGATGACACAAATGGGGCAGCCACAAACGGACTGATGGCAAATGGGGCACCTAGTATGGATGAATCCAGTGATGACGTTCCCGAACAATATTATCGGTTCGATCGCTTCCCGGAATATCGCAAACTCAAAGGTCAATTAGAGCAAATTACCCAGTTAGGGCTGAGAAATCCCTATTTTAATGTCCAAGAACGAGTCTGTAATGATACCACTGTGATTGGTGGTCGCGAACTGATTAATTATTCCAGCTACAACTATGTGGGAATGTCCGGGGATCCGATGGTGTCCCAAGCGGCGAAAGAGGCGATCGATCGCTATGGCACTTCGGTTTCTGCCAGCCGAATTGCTTCCGGGGAAAAACCCCTGCACCGAGAACTGGAAAAAGCCGTTGCGGAGTTTGTTGGCGCTGAGGATAGTATTGTTTACATTGGCGGTCACAGTACCAATGTCAGCACTATTGGCCATCTGTTTGGCAAGAATGACCTGATTGTTCACGACTCCCTCAGCCACAACAGTATTATGCAGGGGTGTATTCTTTCCGGCGCCACGGCGATCGCTTTTCCCCACAATGACTACGTTGCTCTGGAGTCTATTCTGGGCGATCGACGCCACCGTTACAACCGAGTCTTAATCGTGATCGAAGGAGTTTACAGCACGGACGGGGATATTCCTGAACTGCCCAAATTCATCGAACTGAACAAACGCTATAAAACCTTGCTCATGGTAGATGAAGCCCATTCTATCGGTGTTTTGGGAAAACATGGCCGGGGGATTGGGGAAATGTTTGGGGTTAATCCAGCGGATGTGGATTTATGGATGGGGACGTTCAGCAAATCTTTTGCTAGTTGTGGCGGCTATATTGCCGGTTGTAAAGAACTGGTCGAATACTTGAAATACACCGCCCCAGGCTTTGTTTATAGTGTGGGAATGTCTCCGGCAAATACGGCGGCGGCCTTAGCTTCTTTACAAGTCCTGCAAGCGGAACCCCAACGAGTCGCCATTCTCCAGCAACGCGCCAAACTGTTTTTAGATTTAGCGCGGCAACGGGGACTCAACACCGGCATGAGTGCCGGTTCGCCGGTGATTCCGATTATTGTTGGGGAGACTTATAAATGTATTAAGTTGTCTCAGGCCCTTTTCGATCGCGGTATTAATGTGCAACCCTTGGGCGCACCGAGTGTCCCGGAAGGAACTGCCCGCTTGCGTTTCTTTGTCACCTCGACTCATACCGAAGAACAAATCCGTTCTACGGTGGATATCCTGGCGCAAGAATGGGCAAAACTTGAAACGGCTGATGCAATGAGCGCTTAAATTTTAAGAGGGTGTAGGGTGTAGGGTGTAGGGTGTAGGGTGTAGGGGAAGAGGGGGAAGAGGGGGCAGGGGGGGAAGAGGGGGAAGAGGGGGAATATTTTTCTCTTCTGCTCCTCTGCTCCTCTGCTCCTCTGCTCCTCTGCTCCCCTGCTCCCCTGCACCCCTGCACCGATGGCGGCCGATGGCGGCCGATGGCGGCCGATGGCGGCCGATGGCGGCCGATGGCGGCCCCAACCAACAACCAACAACCAACAACCAATAACAAATGAATTTTAATAATTCACACGCTATTATTACAGGTGGTTCTAGTGGCATTGGTAAAGCCACCGCTAAACTTTTAGCCAGCAAAGGAGCAAATATTTCCATTATTGCCCGGACAGAAAGCATTTTGGCTGAAGCTAAAACGGAAATTGAAGCCGCCAGCGTTAATAGTAATCAGCAAGTTGTTACTATTGCCGCTGATGTTTCTCACCGCGAAGACATAGAAGCAGCTATTCAAAAAGCGATCGCGCAAAATGGCCCGGTTGATTATTTAATTACTTCTGCGGGAATTGCCCAGCCCGGATATTTTCAAGACCAGGCGATCGAAATATTTGAACAAACAATGGCCATTAATTATTTTGGCACCCTTTACGCAATTCGGGCCGTTGTCCCGCAAATGTTGGAACGGAAAAAAGGGCATATTGTGTTAGTTTCCTCTGGGGCGGGATTAATTGGTATTTATGGTTATACCACCTATTCCCCGACTAAATTTGCCTTACGGGGATTAGCCGAATCTTTGCGTGGGGAAATGAAGGTTTATGGGGTTAATGTTTCGATTGTTTATCCCCCCGATACGGACACCCCCCAATTGGTTGCCGAAAATAAAACTAAGCCGGAAGAAACTAAACGAATTACTGCCACCGCAGATATGTGGACAGCGGCAGGAGTTGCCCAAGAAATCGTCCAAGGAATTGAGAAAAAAGTATTTGCGATCGCCCCTGGGTTAGAAATTTCCTTACTGAATCGACTGCATAGTATTCTCGGCCCTGGGATTAACTGGTACTTTGATCGCATTGTATCACAAACTAGACAAAAATAGCAACCAAAGCAACCGGATTTCTGGGTTAAATTTGGCAAGAAATTAGGGGTTTAAACCACAGAGACACAGAGAAACACAGAGGATTTCAAAATTTATACAATCCCCTCTGTGAACCTCTGTGTCTCTGTGGTTTACTTTTGCCCAACCTACAATACTACTAATTATGCGATCGATGGGGTACAATAAGAAATAGGTAAAGTTAAAGCAGGAGAAAACAATGACTATACAATTAACTGCCATAGTTACTCCAGAAGGAAAACTAGAGATTCCTTCAGAAATATTAAAACAACTTCAACCTTTGACCGAATATGAAATTTCTCTGACCGAAAATGAAATCAAATTGACCAAAACTAAAAAAAATTAACCTTAGATGAATTATGGCAACGAGTGGATGAAGCAGGTCTCGACCCAGAACAACCTAGTTTAGCAGAAATTAGTCAAGTCGTTAAAGAAGTTAGACAAGAATTATGGGGTAATCCATGAAAGTGGTTGTCGATGTTAATGTTTGGATATCAGGGTTACTCTGGGGAGGGGTTCCCCGTAAAATTATCCAACTGGCTCAAAATCATCAAATTATAATTTTTGCTTCTGAGGCTTTATTTAAAGAATTAGAAGCCACTTTAAGACGGACTAAATTTGACTCAAAAATTCAATCTCTCGGTTTAACAGTGGAAGATATATTGGATGCTGCAACAGAAATTATCAATTTTTGCCCTAATATTTCCATTGATGTCCCTGAGTTAAGAGATGTTAAGGATAATCATATTCTAGCGGCTGCTTTATCCGCTCAAGTTGAAGTTGTGATTACAGGCGATCGCGATTTATTTATTGGTTTTAGAGAATTTTGCCGGAATATCCATAATGAATCTTTACGATTTTGTGAATCTCTATTGTGATGATTAAAATAGACTTCTTGCAGAATTCTTAAAAGCCGTTCGCAGCTATGCTGCGGTGCGGAGCAGGCGGTTTTAAGGGTGGTTGGGGGGATCGACACCTTATCAAAGCGATGTTGTCTATTATGAGCGGACGTCGAATTCATTGCCAAAATGATTCAGGGTCGCTATATGAATAGGAAATAGTAAAAAAAACAACTCTCGACCCCGGACAAAGAAACCCGGTTTCTAGTGCCTCGAAAAATTAAATCCACCAAATGAAACCAAAGAAACCGGGTTTCTAATGCCTAGTTAGGGTGTGTTAGGCGGCAATTATTTCCGGGTAAAAATGTTAATTTTCGCTGCCGCCGTAACGCACCATATCAATAGTTTATTATGGGATTAAAATTGGGGGCTTTCGCATTGGCGGCGATAATTTTTCGGTTTAACCGAGAGATTTATCCGCCAATGCGAAAGCCCCTACATTGAATCAATTTGTTTAACTTCGGACAATGGTAGCCCCAAGGCTTCGGCTATTTGTTCATCGGTTAAGCCAAATTTCTTTAATTTGGCGATCGCTGGACTATGACCTTTATTTTTGCTACGGGATTTCTCAGCTTTTACAGGCGGATTATTATCAACAATATCCGAAGGATGTTTAGGGCAAATATTTATCGAACCAATAATGTTGCTATTGTTAGTATTAATACTTTCATTTCCAAAAGACAGATTTATATTTCCTTGCCGTTCCAGGATAGATTCAAGATTATTTTTAGTGACTTTTTCGCCAAAAATATTCGATAAAAGTTGCAATAGTTCATAACCCATATCCTTAACATGACCTGGGCTGAGATCGTAATTATCTGCAATATCAGCATACTTTTGTTGCTTTAGGGTTCCTTCAATAATTCCCCGCTGCAACTTATTTAAACGTTTGCCCGTATTGCGATGTACCACCTCATCGAGAAATTCCAAGACTGCGGCAATGTCCATGATCTGAGAGTTAACAGAACAGTGATTATTATACCCGTCTTTTTCCGTCTTTTGGTTTATATCCGTCTTTTTTCCGTCTTTTTTCCGTCTTTTCCCGTCTTTTTTGAAGTGGCAAAATTTCAGGTAATAAAACTTAAAAAAAGATCCGTCTTTTTCCGCTTTTCTTTGATGGGGCGATCGCTTTACCATAGGCAAAGGATATTTGTTACTTCACTCTTTGGGTCTGACAGTTTTATGTTGATGTCTGAAACCCCGCAAGATAAGTACGATCGCCTTCAGCATATAAATGATTGCAGATACGCAATTAAATCGGCTTTCCCAAATAAAAAAATTACCAAGCTGTTTTATTGTAACACAAAAAACCATGCAACGAGTCTAACTGTGTGAAGTCGAGTATTACGTTTTTTCGGCCATGAAAAAACTTTGAAACCATGAGATTACTCATATAGTTAATAAAATATCACTTATGTAAAAGGAGAAAAACCTCGCTGGAAAGCTTACTTATCTCGCCAAAATAGAAATTCTTATTCAAGGTCGTGATCGATGGAATAAAAAATTGATATTAGACTGTTGATTAATTACATAATATATCAAATTATTTTTTATGCCATTAAATCATATATAAAGCGCCTTATAATTAGCTGAATTTACACAACTTATTTACTTGGTAAATTTTATTAAGACAAGGAGAATGGCAATGGCTGACGATCCAAATACCCCTTGGGAATGTGAAGGCGCCCCACCCAAATATAACAAGCATGAATTGATTGAAAATCCCGCAGGAACGGAGAGATGTATGATCTGCGGGCGTCCCCGAAACTATTCGGGAGGCGGTGGTTCAAATAACCCACCAATTCCTTGGTCTAAAGTTGGGGCTGCTGCCGTAATTTTAGCTTTATTGGGTGGGGTAGGATATGGAATTTCTGGTCTATTTAAGCCTTGTCCGACAGGTCAACAAAAACAGGGATTTTCCTGTGTAGCAGTTGCAGTTAAATCAACTTCTACCCCAACTTCTACCCCAACTTCTACCCCAACTTCTACCCCAACTGTTACATCAACTATAGAGCGCTATAGTAGTGGAGAAAATCGCTTATTTGTTGGCAGAGCAAATCCCGATAGCGAACGGGGCATTGAAGCCTTTAGAAACGGACAGTATAGTCAAGCAGTACAAGATTTTGAGAAGGCTGTAAGTGGCGATCGCAACTCTCCTGAACATCAAATTTATCTGAACAATGCTAAAGCACGTTTAGCTGGTTCTCCTTTCCTAATTGGGGCTGTTGTTCCTATCGACACTGCCGCTAGTTCCGCCGAAGAAATGTTAAGAGGAGTTGCCGACGCTCAAACCAGGTTTAATCAAGTGGGTGGGTTAAATGGGAGATTATTAGAAGTAATAATAGCTAATGATAGTAACGATCCGCAACGAGCCACAGAAGTGGCCAAAAGATTAGCAAGCGATCCCAATTTGTTAGGTGTAATTGGACACAACTCCAGTGACGCCAGTCAAGCCGGTTTAGCTGAGTATAAAAAAGCTGGCGTACCCATGATTTCGCCAACAAGTACCAGTACCGCTTTGTCGGGAGACAATTTTTTCAGAACCTTACCCTCTGATGCGATCAACGGTCAAAAACTGGCTGATTATGCTAGATATAGTCTAGGTATCGAAACTGTAGCTATATTTTATAATCCCAATAGTAGCTACAGCAAAAGTCTAGAAATAGCTTTTTCCCAAGCATTTCAGCAATTCGGAGGAAGAGTAGTAAAAACTATTGATTTAAGTAATCAGCAACTTGAACCACAGCGAGAAATTCAAAACTTACAAGGACAAACAGAGGCGATTGTTATCTTTCCCAATACTGCCTATATTTCAGTGGCGATCGCCCTAGCTGTTGCTAACAACAACCAAATGAAATTATTAGGAGGAGATGCTCTATACAATCCCAACACTTTAACATCGGGTAGCAACGCAGTGGAAGGATTAATTTTAGCCGTTCCTTGGTTTGCCGAAGGGAAATATGCCGAAGCCGCAGAAAGACGATGGTTAGGACAGGTTAATTGGCGCACTGCCATGAGTTTTGATGCAACTCAAGCAATGATTAACGCTTTATCCGAGCAAGCATCTCGTTCTAGCGTTTTACAAAATATCAGAAATATTAGCTTATCCAATGCTGATACTTCTGGTAATTTACTTCAGTTTGAATCCACAGGCGATCGTCAAGGTGATCCCATTCTAGTCCAAGCAGTGAAAGGAGGAAGAAATGCCCCCAAAGGCACGCAATTTTCCTTTCAACCTATTAAGTAAGGAGGACACCTAAACCGATGCCTTTACATGAGCACCAACCCGTTTGGCGTTATGCTATATTTCAAATTTCCGCCGCCTGTCTAGCCATCTGTCTAGTCTTAGCGATCCTGGCTGGTCAATTAGGTTGGTTTCCCCGCTTAGTTGCCGTTCATTTAGCTCTCGATCTCAGTGGTAGCACTTATGACAATTCCCTAGCAAATTTTAACAAGCCAGGAACAATTATGGCTCAGGAAATTGAAGCAGTCAAAGCCTATGCAACTCGCAATGCTGGACTCTCTCAACCTAATCTGATATCCGTTTCAGGGTTTGCTAGTTCCGTTGTTCCGATTACCAGTGGATTCTCTAGTGATCCTGAAGAAATTACCAGAGCAATCAATCAAGTTGTTCAACCTTCCCTGGCCAACCGTATTAGTGGAGGAACCAACATTAATTTAGCTGTAGAAAATGGTTTATATACACTGAAAAACCAGCCGACACTCTGTACAGAAATCTTGGTGATTACCGATGGTGTATTTACTCTCGAACCAGAGATAATTGAGCAAGTCCAAGCTCATAACGTCAGGTTAAATTTTTTGATCGTCGGTCAACCTCTGACTGCCGAAATTAATCAGTGGGCAAACCAAACGGGTGGTATTGCCTTAGAAGCCAGTTCCAGTAGCGTCATCGATTTGCTTTCAGAGACAGTGTTTAATCGGTTTAATGCCAGTCCGTTAGTGTCTTTGTTTTATGGTTTGGCGTTCATTTCATTCATGTGGATGATCTTGTTACCATTAGAACGATTTTTAGATAAATCTCTCAGAATTAGGATTGACTATGCCAGTAAGCTTGCCGTTTACAATGCGATGTTTTGGACAGTAGCCACTCCGATCTATCTGATCGCATCAGGATTATTTAATCCGTTTCAATCTTGTTAATTGTTAAAAAGGAGTAAATCATGGTTAATGCAAATGTAGGACAAGACAATAATAATCTTCAAGAAAATACAATTGTGCCAACTTTAATTATTGGTGTCGGTGGAACAGGCTTAGAAGCGATGACTCGTGTTCGTCGCTTGATTGTGGAATGCTACGGTAGTTTAGAAAAATTGCCTGTTGTGTCTTTTTTGCATATCGATACCGATCAAAACTATAAAGTAAAAAAGCCAGAAATGGCTGGCCCTCCGCTGGAAGAGAATGAAAAATTCTGGGCTCGTGTCAGTTATAAAAATGCTGACGATATCAAAAACAATGCCACCACCCACTCGCGGTATCATGACTGGCTTCCTCCTGAATTAACTACTGAACAGTTAGTATCGCAAGAAGGCGCAGGTCAGATTAGAGCCTGCGGTCGTTTTGCTTTTTTTTATAACCATGAACAGATTCAAAAAAAATGTCAAGAAGCTAAAAATAGAATACCTAAACAGGATCAGCTAACGATTGATAATGACGTTATAATCGTCAAAAATGAACTCAACATTTTTGTTGTCGGTTCCATATCTGGTGGGACTGGGAGTGGAATGCTGATTGATTTAGGTTATTGCTTGCGAGATTGGTTTCAAGGAGAAACAAAATTAAACACCATAGCGATTATACCAACTCCTGATGCTTTTGCAGGAATTTCTGGAGACATTAGAACTCAGGAAAATGGTTATGCTGCTCTCATGGAATTAAATTATTTTTCTGATACCAAGAATACTTATAACGTTAAGTATGGTACAGCAGAAGGTATTAGAATTATAACAAGTCGGCCTCCCTATGACTTTCTGTATTTAACTGGAACCCGCAACGAATTGAGAGAGTTAAAAATAGCCACGATCCATGAAATGATGGCTCAACAGATTTTTATGACGTTAGCTTCTGACTTTGCTAGTTATAAAATAACTGTGCGAGATAATGTCAGCAAGTCCGCTATTAAAAAAGTAGATCAACCCACAAATCCTCAACAAGACCCGATTGGTCGGAGTTACTCTCTTAATTTTTTGAGTTTTGGCATTGCTAGTATTGAGATTCCAGTTCACGCCATTCGCAAAGCGCTTGCTGTAAAGTTAGCCGCTGACTTATATCAGTGGTGGCTGAATGCGAATGTTCAACTTCCTAGTGATGTTCAACAAGAGGCAGAAGCAGAACTCAAAGAGTTGAAGTTGTCTAGTAAAGAACTGCTGAATGAGATTTTACTTAATCCAGAGGGTAAGCGTTATGAAGTCGTTATCCAACAATGGATTAAGCAACTAGAGAATAATATCAACGTCGAACAACGATTAAAATGTACCGCTCAACTTCCCAACCCTTTTGCCAAAGAAACGGGTAAAATTTTGGAGTTTGTGAGCCGTTATCTTAACCCAACTGTTGAAGAATATCGCTTAGATCATCTCCGAGATGACCAAAGAAGACGCGGTGACTTCCTTCAAAGAATGCAGGACAACGGCGAAAAACTGTTTCTTGAAACAGCACGAACTTTTAAAGGAAAAATCTACGACTATTTAGAAGATAAGAGCCAAGGGGCTCGCGCTATCAAGGCACTCCTGGAGCAAATGCGAACCAGCTTACAAACAGAAATTGAAAAATTGCAACGGGAAGCCGAAAAAACTTGGGAAGGTATTGAAAAAGCGGCTTTAGCAGAATACAATCAAGCGAGTTCTCAAATTGATGAATTTAGCGATCGCTGGATAGCAACCAAGGAAAATCAGATGAAAGAATGGTGCGATCGAGCGATTGGAGGGATTGAAAAAAGTTATCAAGCCACATTACAACGCCAGTCTCGTCTAATAGCCGTTAACATTCAAACCCGCTTTCTTGGTGTCATTCAAGAGGTTGAGAATGAAATTGACCGATGGACTGGGCGAATTTCAGGTTCAGAAACTAAGTATCGTGACTCGATCGCTCAATCTGAGAATTACATAGAACAATTGGAATTAGTTGGACTCAAACTGTTTGAACGACGGGAGTTGAAAGAACTTTACGATGATTTTATTAGCAAGTCTCAAGGGCTGGATATCCTTTTTAGTCAACTCACCCAAAATATAAAAGCCGCCAGCCAAAACAGCAAATTCTGGACTCAATCTGCCTATGGTCAACAAGAATTTCATCTTTTGGATGTGGCTCGCATTGATGAGCTTCAATATCCCCAGTTTGAGGATGTAGTTGAACAATTCACCCGACGGAAAATTCAGGAAGCACCCGCCAACAGTAAACTGCACACCGAAATGGATGCTTGCACCCGTTTTATGCGATTGTACCCGGGAACCCAAGAGCGACAACGAGAGATTCAACGTTTATTTAACTTGTCTAAACCCTTAATTCGTTTAGATCAAACCATTCCTCAAGAGGGAGGATTTAAGCCCGAAGAAGGTCATCTTGCGGGAATTATTGGAGGAGAAAAAACCTCCGAAACCGCAGCACAACAACAAGTTCCTCTGCTCAAGAAATTTTTTGTCCAGATAGATGCGATCGCACCCTTGAGCAACCGAGAACGGCACAAAATTGTAGCAACTCACGAAATAGGGGGCTTTTCTTTACGAGCTATTGCTGGAACTGAGAATCTTCGCAAAGCCTACCAACAATGGCGAGGCAAACGAATTAAAGCTGAACGTGCTATTCTCAAAGGTGTGAAAAGTGACAATGAATTACCCACTCCTGTTCACATTCAAAAAGATATGGTGTTTTGGGATTTTCATCGCCCCGACCCCACCATTGAACAGTTAGTTTTAATTGCCCGTGCTTTGGGAATTTTGCGTCAGGAAATCAACCAAAAAACCAAACAAGATGTGATTCGTTACCGCATCATGACTCCATTGGGTGAAGATAACGTAACCGTAGCAGCTAACTGGGAAGATACAGTTCAAGTTCTGGAATTACCTGATTGTCGAGAAGACAGACAAGAAGTCGAACGACAACTTAATGAACGGCTGGATCGAGCCGAAACGGAATCGCAAAAACAACAACTGGGCAAACAACTACAAGACTTTTTAGCCGAACGACTCAAAACTGAGTTTCGGAACAATAATGATGAACCCATGTATCTCCGGGAAAAAACCATCATTCTCGAATTTATCATTGACCATAAACTCGGCACTGTAAACAGTCCTTCAACTCCTCCTCCAGTCATCACCGAACCTCATTTTGGATTCACGACTGAACCCCAGGATAATCAATCCGAAAAAGTAGGAAATATGATGGCAAATCCTGGTGTAAAATCCTGCAATAACTGTGGTAATTCCATGTCTATTAATGATAAGTTTTGCTCTAATTGCGGCAATAAAATGTCCTAAAAAATCACTAGAATTTGGGTAGTCAATTATGAAAACTTTATCTTATTCCCGGAGATGGCAATACGCCATCTTCCGAGGATTTATTCACACCTCCAAAGGTTTACTCTATTCTCTAGTTAACTCCGTTGGCGATACTTTAGAGCATCTGTCTCAATATCGTCATCCTATTGTGATGGCAACCAGTCAGACTTTAGAGCAGATGACGAAACAAACTGGAGTGGCTTTAATTCGGGGTTATCAAAAATATTTGTCTCCCCATAAGGGTTTTTCTTGTGCTCATCGGGTTTTATATGGTAGTGATTCTTGCTCACAGTATGTCAAAAATATGCTGATTGAACAAGATTTACAGTCAGCAATTTCTCTATCTCGTAAACGATTCAGTGCTTGTAAAACTGCCAAAATTATCCTGCGTGCAGAAACCTTAGAAGAAAAACGCCGCCGAGAGCAGAATAATAGCCAATGGAATTGTAGCTGTTCTCCAGGAGGGTGTCTTGACGAATGTATTCCGGGTTGTGGCGATTGTGGTGGCGATCCTGATTGTGGTGATTGTGATTGTGGATAAAATTTTAACTGTAAAAATTTTATCCATTTTTGGAAAATTTTGATTTTGTATTCTGAGATTGTAGCTAGATAACTTTTCATCAAAATGATTACAAATAGCCAATCTACATTAGATCAAACATTTGTTAAATATGGTCTACAATAATTAAAACTATTAACAAATTAAATGAATGTTATGTAGATTTTAAAGATATCTAGTAAAATATACAATCGCTCCCTGGTTAGTATCTTTATTGAAATAGGTGGAAAATGTTTAATCTGAAAGATGCGTTTTTTGCATTTATCATTCTTGGCATTTTAATTTTAATTGCCAGAGTAATTCGTCAAAAAATCCAATGGTTGCGATCGCTCTATATTCCTAGTTCCATTGTGGCAGGGGTGTTAGCATTGCTACTCGGTCCAGGAGTTTTAGGCGCGATCGCAGGTCCTAACTCTTCCGTGGCTAATGGCTTATTTAGCGAAACCATTCGCACCGTTTGGTCACAATCTCCCGGAATTTTTATTAATATCGTGTTCGCAGCCATTTTTCTCGGGGAAACCATTCCCAGTCCCAGAGAAATTTGGCGCAAAGCAGCGCCCCAGGTGGCGTTTGGGCAAACTTTAGCCTGGGGACAATATGTAGTGGGACTTTTGCTAGTCTTACTGGTTTTAACGCCGCTATTCGGCATCGATCCAATGGCGGGTGCCTTAATAGAAGTAGCCTTTGAAGGAGGACATGGTACGGCTGCGGGAATGGCAGAAACTTTTGTTCAGTTAGGCTTTCCCGAAGGTGCCGATTTATCCCTAGGATTAGCTACTGTGGGGATTGTTTCTGGCATTGTTGCCGGAACAGCTTTGGCCAATTGGGGGAGACGAAATGGGAAATTACAAATTGATAAAATTGACCCGAATCAACCGGATCAATCAACGATCAAAGAGGATCGAGAATCTAGGGAGATTCAAGTGGCTAGAGCCAATTTACTTCAAGATTTGCTTATCGATCCATTGACATTAAATCTTGGTTTTGTCGCCTTAGCCTTATTGATTGGTTGGTTAATTTTGCAAGGATTAGTCGCGGTGGAAAATCTCACTTGGGCAACCCAGGGATTCAAACTGATGGCGTATGTTCCCCTATTTCCAATGGCTTTAATCGGTGGCCTAATTGTCCAACTCATTCTCGAACGCTTGGGCTTGAGTTTCTTAATTATTCGCCCACTCATAGCTAATATTGCGGGAGTCGCATTAGACATCGTAATTGTCACTGCCATCGCCACAATTTCCCTGAAAGTTTTAGGCAGCAATATCTGGCCTTTTATTATCCTTTCGATTGCGGGAATCGTGTGGAATGTTTGGGTATTTTTATTTCTGGGGCCACGCTTATTGCCTTCTTTTTGGTTTGAACGCGGTATTGGCGATATGGGACAATCAATGGGAGTGACGGCAACTGGTATTGTACTCATGCGGATGGTCGATCCCCAAAATAAGTCTGGGGCGTTCGAGAGTTTTGCTTATAAACAACTGTTGTTTGAACCTATTGTCGGAGGCGGATTGTTTACTGCTGCTGCCCCAGCTTTGATTAACCAATTTGGCCCGATCGCAGTTTTGGGTCTAACTGGACTAATCTTGATCGCTTGGTTAGCCTTTGGTTTTTGGAACTTTAAACAAACTATCCGTAATTCTTAAGTTAAAAAATATAAATCGGGTTTCCTAATGCCAAGAAAGATCAGCCTAGACATAGCTAGACTTATCGTAGCGAGACTCAGAAACCGAATTTATTGGTGACATCTCGACTTTGATGGCAAAATTATCACAGAAACCCGATTTATTAGCTTCAATTTTCGCTATAATAAGCAACATAGCGTTTTTTCTGATAAAATCTCTGAAAACCTACGGTTATTAACCCCGTCATTCCAAATACCCGCAATAAAGATCGCGGATAAATTCAGCGGCAGTGGTCAATTTTCGAGGGACAGAATCATCATTTCCCATCACCTGATAGCCGCAAGTTATCGCGGGTTGACGCCATAATTGTAAATGGTCTACGGGTGGGTCAGCATAAAAACTATCCCTGCTTTCTCCCAGGCATTTAATCCCAAAGGGGGCTGAACTCCAATGGGTAAAATAATCGTGACTTAAACGGTGGATGGGAAAGTCGCCAAATAACGGAACTCCCCAACCATCTAAGGCAATAAATGCTGTTACATTGCCGCCCAATTCTTGCCAATTCTTCGCAGCCGCGATCGCCCCTACAACCCCCGCACTAAAACTGATAAATAGTAGCGGATTATCAGCTTTTGGAGTTAGATTTGCTTGCAAAAATTGGCTAAGATGAAAAGGAGAATAAGCCGGTTGCTGATGGGCTGGAAATACTAAAATTTGTGCCGTTGAGGGGAAATGACACTGTTGCAAAAAATCGTCAGTGAGTGCGCGATCGTGGTATCCGGGACAAATAATTAAAGGCATTATATATCATCCAGTAGGAT